>JBJMGR010000265.1:0-7946 GCA_045807805.1 Pyrinomonadaceae bacterium
CCTACGAAGACATGATGGCGCACCAGATAGAGGAGGCCGTCGCGCGCACGGGCCGAGGCCAGCTTCACAAGCTCATACACAGCGGGGACATGTGGGTCGTGGAATAGAGGCGAGAATCTCTCTCCGCCGGGAAGCACGGGGCCGCGCCCTTAATTGAGCGCGGCCTTTTTTCGTGCGCGGCGGTCGCGCCGTACGAAACGTTAGATGGATGTACGACGCGGGCCGCCCTTTTCATGCGTTGACCCTCGGCCGCGCGAATTTATCTCATGACCGTCATACTCCGACGACGCGCGCGGCGTATAGACTCGGCCCGCACGAATTTTTAGAAGCAGAGGATGGACGGATGAGAAAGTCGCTCGCGCTACTGCTGCTGCTGTGCCTCTTCGCGCTCTTAACGCCGCGGCCGCACGCGGCGCGTTCGCGGGCCGCGAAGCCACAGCCCGCGAAGTTCGACGTGGTGAAGCTCGCCGAGGGCGTCTACGCTGTCGTGCGCAGAGACCCGCCGGGCTTCGCGGTCGAGTCGAACAGCCTCTTCGTCATCGGCGACGACGGCGTGATAGTCGTGGATGCGCAGTCGAACGCCGCGACGACGCGCGAGACGCTCGCGGCGCTTCGCACGCTCACGGACAGGCCCGTACGCGTAGTCGTCAACACGCACTGGCACGACGACCACGTCATCGGCAATCAGGTCTACGCCGAAGCCTTCCCCGGCGTGCAGTTCGTCGCGCACGCGGCGACGCGCGCGTACCTCCCGGCCGAAGGCGCGGCCAACCGTCGCAAGTGGCACGAGGGCGGGCTGTCGCAGTTCGTCGAGATGCTCCGCAACCTCGTCAAAGATAACAAGAGCCTCGGCGGCGGCCCGCTGGACGACGAGGAGCGCGCGAGTTATCTGAGCGACATCCAGTTGGGCGAAGGCTACTTGACCGTGCCCGCCGCTTACGAGCCCTTGCTCCCGACCGTCACGCTCGAAGATAAGTTGACGCTCTATCAGGGCGCGCGCGCCGTCGAGATACTCTTCCTCGGGCGTGGCCACACGTCGGGCGACGTTGTGGTGCGACTCCCGCGCGAGGGTATCGTCGCGGCGGGCGACCTCGTCGTCTGGCCCGTCCCCTTCGTCGGCTCCGACCAATCGCACGTCTCCGACTGGGCCGCGACGCTCGAAAAGCTCCTTGCCCTGAAGCCTTCGGTTATACTACCCGGCCACGGCCCACTGATGCGCGACGATAGTTACGTGCGCCAGGTCGCGCGACTGATGGACTCAGTCAATCAACAGACACGCGCGGCCGTCGCGCGCGGCGAGACGTTGGAGGCGGCGCGCAAGAGCGTCAAGCTCGACGAGTTCCGAAAGCTCTTCGCGGGCGAGAGCCATTTGAGGAACGCGCTCTTCTCGATGTACGTCGCGGGCCCGGCGGTCGCGAGCGCGTACAACGACGCGACCGCGAAGCACTGAGCTGAGCTGAGCTGAGCGCGTCAACTCCACACTGCGAGTTAACGAAGAATAATCATGTGCCTTCTGAAGCACGTCGGCGGCGCGTTCACACACAAGCCTTCGGAGCTTCGAGACCGCCTGAGCACGAAAGCCTCCGACCTCGTAAAGCGTGCTTTCGAGGACGTTGACGGCGCGCGCCTCGTCGACTATCACACGCACATCGCGGGCGTAGGCTCCGGCGGCACGGGCGCGTTCGTCAACCCGAAGATGCGCACGTGGGGCCACCCGCTTCACAGGCTCAAGTTCGAGGTCTACCTGAGCGCGGCGGGCGTCGAAGACGAACGGAACGCGGACGAACAGTTCGTCTCGCGTCTCGCAGAGTTGGTGCATCATGCGGGGCACCGCGGTCGCCACCGAATCCTCGCCTTCGACAAGAACTACAGTCGCGAAGGAACGGCGAACCTTGAGAAGACAGAGTTCTACGTCCCCAACGAATACGTCTTCTCGCTCGCCGAACATCACGCGGACATATTCGAGCCCGTCATCTCCGTCAACCCTTACCGCGCCGACGCTGCTCTTGAGCTTGAGCGTTGGTCCGCGCGCGGCGCTCGCTGCGTCAAGTGGCTCCCGAACGCGATGGGCATAGACCCTTCGGACGAGCGCTGCGACTCCTTCTACATGAAGATGAGGCAGCTCGGCCTCGTGCTCCTCAGTCACGGCGGCGAGGAGAAGGCCGTCGAGGCGGAAGAGGATCAGCGTTTGGGCAACCCTCTGCTCCTTCGCCGCGCGCTCGATCACGGCGTCAAGACAATCGTCGCGCACTGCGCCGGGCTCGGCACTTCGCTAGACTTAGACGACCCCGAGCGTAAACAGGTCTCGAACTTCCGGCTCTTCATGCGGCTGTTGGAAGAGAGTCGGTACGACGGGCTCGTCTTCGGAGACATCTCCGCGATGACGCAAGTTAACCGCATAGGCGAACCGCTCTCGACCGTGCTTGCGCGCGAAGACCTACACCCGCGACTCGTCAACGGAAGCGACTACCCTCTGCCCGCCGTCAACGCCGTCATACGCACGCGCCCGCTCGCGCGCGCGGGCTACCTCGACGAAGACGAGCGCGAGCCCTTGCGCGAGATTTACGGCTTCAACCCGCTCCTCCTTCGACTTCGTACTCAAAAGACGCCTCCATCTGCCCGGCACAGACCGACGCCTTCCCGCATCGATGTTCACGGCTCACCCCGACCTATGACTTTCGGGAACCAACGCGCGTCGTCGTCTGAATACCTCTGCGTGCGTTACGCCTTCAAACTTTAAGGAGAGGATTCAAAGGAATGTTAAGACTGCTCTTCGCCGCCGCGCTCGTCGCGGCCGTCTTCACCAACGCCCTCGCCGCGCCCACGAACTACGCGGGCGTCTGGACGCTCGACATGAAGCAGAGCAAGAACCTGCCGCCCTTCTACTCGCACGTAGTGGGCCACAAGCTATCAATCACGCAGGACGACAAACAACTGCGCGTCGCCGTCGAAATCTCCGACACTGAGCGCGAGCCTTTTAAGATCGAGTTCGTCTACAGCCTCGACGGCGCGGAGACGAAGACCGAGACGCAGATGCGCACGCCCGCCGGGATGCGCTCCGTCCCCACCACACTCAAGGCCGTCGCCCACGAAGACGGCACGCTCCACCTCACCATCACGCGCGAGATACAGACGCCCGACGGCCGCGCCCTCAAAGCCGTCACCGACGAAGACTGGCAACTCGGTCCCGACGCAAAGACCCTCACTATCCACCGCTCCGACGACTCGCCCCGCGGCAAGACCGAATCCGACATGCTCTTCGTCAAAGGCTAAACCCCCGACAAACAGCCGCGCACTCAACTTCAACTCACACGCGAAAGCCGCGCCCGCCCCGAGCGTGGCTTTTTCTTGCCGCGCGTAATTCGATATTTTATCTAACGTGTCGTACCGAACGGCTCGTCTCTCGCCTCTCTACTGCTTAGCCATGCCGAACGGTTCGGCTTTTCATGCCCCGTTACGTAGTTATGCCGAAGCATTCGGCAAAATAGTAGTTGGGCGGCTTCGTTGAGGTTGAATCACGAGATGAAAACCATTACAGCATTTGCTTTGGCATGTTGCCTCATTCCGCTTGCCTCTGTTCCGTCTTGGGAGAAGGTTGAGGCCCGTAAGTTAATCGAGACTGAATTTTATGGGTGTGATTTTGAATTGCTGCATCTGGATAATCTCCTACTAGAGTTGCAGAATCAACCGGAGATGCGCGGCTATGTCGTTGTTTACGCCCCCAGCGTCGGCAGCAAATCTGATACGTCGCTTGCATATGCAGCAAGGATGAAAAAATATCTAGTTGTGGCGAGAGGCTTAAAAGCCGAAAGGATTACTGTCATTGATGGCGGCTTCCGCGAGAAGTTGAGCTATGAGATGTGGCTTGTCCCGGAAGGCTCGAAGCTGCCAACGCCTCAGCCCACTGTTTCCCGCAAGGCTGTTAAGCTCAAAAGGGGTAAGACCAAGTTGCATACTTGCGACGAGATTTTAGGTTGAATCTGTCCCGCGCCGCCCAACAACGGCATGCACCCGACCGCCGACGCGACGGCTCTCATCAACATCAATCGTTCAGGGCGACGGGTGATGCCGGGCGTTAGGCGTCCGCCATGTCTTGAGTCCATATAGGTGAGGTAAGCATGGACTTATCAGAAGGCGTGCGGGTTAAATGAGGAGCATCTTGCAGATGTCGTCGAGCGACATCGTGACGGACTGGTCGGCCTGACCCGAGAAGGTCACAGTGCCGGACGAGCCCGAGCCGTTGAGCGTTATCTTGTAGACGTAACGCGCGCCGGGCTTCTCGACCTGATGCACAACCTTCCACTGCGGGTCGTACATGACCATGCCGAAGCTGACGCGGTTGTCTATGTAGCTCAGCGGCCAGAGCGTGAAACTGCCGATGGAGAGCACCGGGCACGAAGCCGCGGGCTGAAGTGTGTTCGGCCCCTGTAGGGCGGTCACCTTCATGCCGTCGGGGATAGGCCCCTTCGGCTTAGGCAGGTGGATTGCAGCTAACATGTCCATCGAACAGGCCATCTGTCTCTCCTTTTAGCTGGCGACTTAAATGTTTTTGAGGGCGGCGCGAGGAGTCTACGACGCCGCGCATAATATCACGGCTCGCCGCAGGCAGACGTTCTTTATTTTCGTCCGCGCGCACGCACGCCACGGTCGCCACGGGACTGTATGGCCGACGCCATAGGATATGAGTTGACCGTTCGCGCACGGGTGCTCGTACCCGTTTCGATAGGGTATCCGACTCGTGTCGTTGGCGGGAACTTATAGGGTTACGCCGCGCAGCGGGCTCATTGGGTGTCGTGGGATGGAGGCTCGGGAAGCTCCGCGCCGGAATCGGCCAGTTCCTTTGCCACCGCGTAGACGACGCTTTTGAGCGCGCGCAGTGCCCCGGCGCGACTACCGGCGCGCGCTTCGAGGGGCGGGAACTCTTTGACCCTTGCGATGAAAGTCCGCTCCTCTTCAGACCACGTCGCCTCGTATGTGTACTGCGCGGCGCTCAATCCCTGCCGCCTTTCCTCTCGCCGCCGCCGCGCTGATCCTTCTTGGCCTGTCGGCATTCCTTGCAACGCTTGGGTGGGTTGGTGAAGCCCTTCTCGTGGAAGAACTCCTGCTCGCCCGCCGTCCAGGTGAAGTCCCTGTTGCAGTCGGCGCACGTTAGTTGCTGGTCGTTATATTCGCTCATTCAGTTACCGCCTTTCGTTTGTGAGTGTAGCCTCTTTCGCGGGTACTTAACCAGCGCCACACTGTTATTCATACCCTAACCCATACTCGAAGGAATCGTGAAACGGAATGTCGAGCCCCGGCCGAGTTCGGTTTCGACGGAGACGCGGCCTCCGTGCGCTTCGACGAACTGCTCCTCCGAGAGCGAGGTGAGTTCGCGCGTCTTACCTTGAGCAGATATGCCGGACTCATTACCTTGACAAGCTTCCGCATGTGGCGCAACGTGTCTACGAACCGAACGGAAGCTCGCTCCCTTCTCAGCCCTCTGGAATTTCCCAGACAACTGAAGTCAACAGCCCGCTCCATCGACCGGATAATGGTGTGTAGACATCACGTGAGCTTTGAAAGTTCGGAGTAAAGATATGATGCTCAACCTACGCATCTATACCGACAGGGTGAGCGCGGGCACGCACGACGCCGGTGGAGTGTTCTACTCGCAACGCGCGGGCGGCCCGCACTACCGTTGGCGGCTTGACGAGAAGGGGCTCGGCCAATGGTGCTTCACACGCTTACATCCGGCCGAATGGTGTCCGCAGATACTTTTCCACGTGAACGAGAAAGACGTGCCCGCCGCGTTGCAGGCAAGGCTCGCCGAACACTATATCTGGTGAGGATACCGCTTCGGCTGCTTCGGTCTCACTCCGCTTAGGCTTCGACACGGAGGACGCGATCGGCTGGCATGGGTTACAGAGTGGTCAAAGCGGATAGCCTGCGCTCCGGCATCAGATAATTTTCCGGCCGTGCGTAGACGGCGCGCCTCCGGTGGGGAATCGATCCTTCTCCTGTATAATCTCCTTATGAATAAGCGCGCTAAAAAACGAGTCAAAGAAACCATAGAGAAGAGCAACCTTGAGCGTGATAAGGCACGTGAAGAAGGGAAGAATCATCCTTCTTCCAACGACCTCCAAAAGCGGCGCGGGTTTCTACCGAAGCCGGACAAGAAACGGGGCTAGTCTGCCTTGGAATGGAGCCAGCGATGAGCGAAGACGAAAAGAATGTGAACGCGAAGTCGGCGGAGTTCAAGCGGGGCGTCGAGGCCGGACTGAACTCCGAAGAGGACACGAAGAACTGGAAGGCCGGTAACGAACTGGGCCGGGAACTGAAAGAAGAAGGTGAGACTACGGAGCCGGGTGGCACGCGGGAGGAATTATGAGTGAAGACGTAGAGCCGGTTCCGCGCAGGTCAACTCCTTTGATGCGGCGCATCATCATCTATGCGGGCGTGCTGCTCGTCGTCTTCCTGCTCGGCCTCGTCCCGATGTGGCTTAAGGCTCGCGCCTCCGACGCACGGCTCGCCGACGCCGAACGCCAATTAACACTCGTCGGGATGCAGGGCAACCTCGCCTCGGCGGCGATTGACGCGCGGCGGGGCGATTACGAGCCAGCCCGCCAGTCCGTCAGCCAGTTCTTCACATCCTTACGCGCGGAGATTGATAAGGGCGATACTTCGTACTTCACGCAGGCCCAAAGGGCGGGGTTGCAGCCACTCTTTGACGGGCGCGATGAGATTATCACCCTGCTGGCGCGGAGCGACCCCGCTTCGGCCGACAGGCTCTCCGACATGTACGTGGCATACCGCAGGGCTGTGGGCGGCTGAAGCCGTTAGATTAAGAGAGTCATAGCCGAAGAAGCCGAAGCTAATGATAAGACTATTGACCGGAGCGGCCACTGTCGCCCTCCTTCTCTTCGTCCTCTTCATGGTGTCGCCCGCGACGGCCCGCGGACAGGGCGTCGGAGTCTACAGCGGCAGACAGAGGCGCAGAGTCGGCAGGGTCACTCTACCGACGCCGCCCTTCAACCCGAACGCAGGCATCCTCGACAGACGCGTGGGGCGCGGACACGACTCGCCGAAGGCAGCACGGCGACGCTCTACACGACGTAGTAGCGTCAAGACCGCCAGCCACGGGACTCGGCGCAGGCGCAGGCTGCGGCGCAGGCACAATCCTCGCACCGGCACGCCGCGCGCGTCGGTCGAAAACAATCGGTAGTCGAAGTGCCGTCCCATCCTAAATCTCTCAGCCCGAACGCGGCGACCACAAGAGCCGTGGCTCTGGCGGGTGCCACGGGCCTTGTCGGGCGCGCCATCCTCGATGGGCTGCTCGCCGACGAATCGGTCAAGGCCGTCCACGCACTCGGCAGACGCGAGGTCGGCATCACTCACCCCAAGCTCACACCGCACGTCCTGGACTTCTCAGCGCTTCGGCCGCTCCCACCGCTCGACGAGGTCTACCTTGCGCTCGGCACGACCATCAAGACGGCGGGCGGCCAGACAGCCTTCCGTGCCGTGGACTTCGACGCCAATCTCGCCGTCGCACGCGCCGCGCTCGACGCGGGCGCGCGTCGCGCCGGTCTGGTCAGCGCGATGGGCGCGGACGCGAAGTCCCGAATCTTCTACAACCGTGTGAAGGGTGAACTGGAAGATGCTCTGACGCGGCTCACGTTCGAGGGCCTGGTCATCGCACGCCCCTCTCTGCTCGTGGGAGACCGAGAGGCACTCGGCCAGCCCGTACGCACTGCCGAGAGGGTGGCGACGGCCGTCGGCAGACTCCTCGGCCCGCTCATCCCGGCGAACTACCGTCTCATCGCCGCGACCGAAGTAGCCCGTGCGCTGCTCGCGAGCGTGCCGACAAACCGTGGGCGCGTGGTGCTGCTCTCCGGCGAGATGCAGGGCTGAGTAGTCGTCGAGAGGACGCAAAGGAGAGAGCTGAAGAACGCTCGATGAAGAGACTCGGC
>JBJMGR010000266.1:0-1962 GCA_045807805.1 Pyrinomonadaceae bacterium
CGTCATGCCGTCGGGGTAGTGCGCGGCCGTCGCGGGCTTCTCGCGCGGCACGTCCGAAAGGAAGGCTACGTTCTCGTCGAGCTGCGACCAGGGGCCGTCGTTGAGCATGAAGTAGTGGAGGCGCGCGCGCCCCAAGGGAGTGCGGTCTGCTTCGAGCCTGTTATGCAGTGCGACGTTGCCGCTCCATACCTGTCGAAGGAAGAGCGGGTCTAAGAGCTTCGCGGCCTCTATGATTTTGGCGAGCGCCTGCCGGTCTCGCGCGGCGAGTTGCGACGTGTCGGCCGTGACCACGGTCGGGGCAAAGCGGCCTATCTTTTCGTTCAACTCGGCAAGCTCGCCCGACGACGCCACGGCGCCTCGCACGCGCCTCTGCGCCACGGCAACAGAAGGCAGCAGGACGCAGAGAGCGGCAGCGAGCGCGCAGACCTTTTGCGTGATTCTCATCGGCGAATATTCCTCTCGGATGATGTTTGTCTCAAGGCGGAAGGCAAGACTATATCATTCGCAGGTAAATAAGTTCCAAGTTGCAAGTTCAAAGTTAAAGCGCCGGCTGCCGAGCGATTCGGCTGCCAGCGCTTCGACCGTCAGGCAAACTTTGAGCTTGCAACTTTGAACTTGCGACTTATTTACTTGCCGCCGCCCTTGCCCTGCTCCTTCGGCGTTGAGGACTTGGGTGTCGAGGTCTTGGGCGTCGAGGTCTTGCCCGTCAGCGTGACGCCGGTGTTCTGCGTGTAGCGCGTGCCGATGGTTCGCACGTAGTTCTGCGTCTCGGCGTAAGGCGGGATGCGCCGCCCGTACTTCAACACCGCGCCCTCGCCCGCGTTGTAGCCCGCGAGCGCGAGGTCAACACGCCCGCCGAACAGACGCAGCAAGTCAGAGAGGTAGTGCGTGCCGCCCATGATGTTCTGCGCGGGGTCGTAGGAGTTCGTCACGCCGTAGCGCGCGGCCGTGCCCGGCATCAACTGCATAAGGCCCTGCGCGCCGACGGGCGAGGTAGCGCCCGCGCCGAAGCGCGACTCCTGATGCATCACGCAGTAGACGAGGTACGGGTCGATCCCGTAGCGCTTCGCGTTCATGCGTATGAGCCCGTCAATCCTCGCGCTGCCGGTCGTCCACTTGGGCTCGACGCCCGCGACCATGATCTCGTTAGTGTTAACGAGAGGGACTATGGGCTTGCGCGCGGCGGCGATGGTCTCGTCGGCCTCGGCTATCTGCTTGCGCACGTCGTCGAGCCTGGCCTGAGCCTCATCGACGGCCTTGCCTGTGCCCTCGAACTCGACGCGAGAGATGAGCCCGTCCTTGTAAAGCTCTTCGAGCTTCTTGCGCTGGTCGGCCGCCTTCGTCACAGAGGTTTCGTACGAAGCGGAAAGCTCCTTGAGGCTCGCGCGGTAATCCTCCGCGGCCTTTATGAAGTCCTGTCGAAACTTCTGTAGGTCGTCCGTCGGCTCTGCCTTCTGCGTCTGCTCGGTCTTCTGAGACTTCACATGCGCGCTCGCCTTGACGGTCTTCGACTGCGCGCTAACGGCGGAGGCGGTTGCGACGAGAAGTAGGACGGAGGCGAGTATCTGGGGAACGAATTTCTTCATTGATGATTACCGGGTCAAATAAACAAGGCACTCATGCGTGCTGAAAAATTCACTGCCGGGGGTTTTAACGCTCACGCGGCCACGTTTGTTTCAGCGGCCTTTTTCAATCTCCGCGGGGGTGCGGATTGTTGCAAATTAAGACGTTTTTCCGGCTCTTTTCGTTGCCTGACCGAGCCACTACACGACGCCTCCCGCCGCGCGAAAAACTGTTGTAAGGTAACAGTTGTAGCGCGGAATTCAAAGGTTGCGCGGCATCGACTCTTATGCTCAAAACCGTTCTTACGCTTCTGATGCTCTTCGCGTGCGCGGGCCTCGCGCGTGCCCAGTGGACTATGCAGTCGAGCGGCGTGACCGTACGCTTTCGCGGCGTGAGCGC
>JBJMGR010000267.1:0-17083 GCA_045807805.1 Pyrinomonadaceae bacterium
CTTCGTGGGCGCGTACTACCGTCGCTTGACGAGCGAAGACCCCGCCGTCAGGCTCGAAGCCGCGCGCGCGTGGAGCGTGTGGGAGGGGAGCACCTCGAAGCTCTTCTTCGACTACTCGACGATTGAGAAGTTCGCGGACGCGGACTTCGCGCTGGCGTTTGCGCGCATAGAGTGCCACTACTTCATGAACAACGCCTTCTTCCCGACCGAGAACTATCTCATCGAGAACGTGGGCAACATCCGGCACATCCCGGCCGTCATCGTGCAGGGGCGCTACGACGTGGTCTGCCCGATGACGAGCGCGTGGGAGCTGCACCGCGCATGGCCCGAGGCCGAGCTGCGCGTCATCCCCGACGCGGGCCACGCCGCCTCCGAGCGCGGCACCATCGACGCACTCGTCTCCGCGACGGACGCCTTCAAAAACCAGTGACCAGAGCGCCGTTAGCTTTTGGCCTTTAGCAGTTGGCTTAAACCCCTTTCGCGCTCTTTGCATCTACTCCACGCCCTTTGCGATTAAGTAAGATTGCCTAACCGCTAAGGGACGCGAAGAAGGCGCGAAGGAGGCAGAGGGGGTTTAAGCTAACAGCCAACAGCTAATAGCTAACAGCTTTTCTCGTTACTCGTCACTTGTCACTCTTCCTGATGCTCGCGTAATATCTCGTTTCAAGATGACTGGACGTGTTTTAGTCCTGAACGCCTCTTACGAGCCGGTGAATGTCTGCACCGAGCGGCGCGCCGTCGTGATGATATTCAAGGGCATCGCGCGCATGGAGGAGCACAACGGCCACATGCTCCACTCCGCGCGCATCACGATGCACGCCCCGTCGGTCATACGCCTCGTCGAATACATACACATCCCATACAAGAGCCGCTCGCTCTCGCGCAAGAACATCCTGCTGCGCGACCACTCGACGTGCCAGTATTGCGGTCGGCAGTCCTCGCCCTCCGAGTTGACGCTCGACCACGTGTTTCCCCGCTCGCGCGGGGGCGAGAGTACGTGGGATAATCTCGTCGCGTGCTGCAAGCGCTGCAACCACCAGAAGGGCAGCCGCACGCCGGAGGAGGCGCGCATGCACCTCGTACGTCGGCCGCGGGCCTTCTCGCTGCACGTCAACCGCCAGATCATGCGCTTCATTGGGCGCGCGGATCAGACGTGGCGCAAGTATCTGTTCTACGAGTCGGACGGCGTGGGTACTTAGGCGGCAAAGTCAGGACGGCCGAGTTCCGGCGGCAGTCGAAGAAGATAAAAGGAGTTCCGATGGACTACACGTTTCTGATAGGAATGCCGGGCGGCCCCGAGCTGATAATCATCCTCGTCGTCATACTTCTGCTGTTCGGCAGCACGCGCCTGCCGCAGCTCGCGCGCGGCATGGGCAAGAGCATCAGCGAGTTCAAGAAGGGCATCGCCGAGGGCGAGAGCGACGACGAGCGTGAACTCGCGGAGAAGCGCCGCGAACAACTCCGCGACCCCGAGCGAGCGCGCGAAGACGAACTCGCCTCCGCCGACGCGAAAGTAAGGCAAAAGTAGAAAGGCAAAAGGCGGAACCGACTGCGGTGGCGGGCGGGTGGCAAGCTCCGACATACGAACTTATCTCGAAGCCACGACCCGCCCGCTACCGCAGTCGGTTCCGACAAGAGAAGCGCGGCCTTCATCCATGATTGATGAAGGCCGCGCTTCCTCTTATCCTTACTTTTCCTTTTGCCTTACTCAGCCTTGCGTCCGACGACAACCGTCGCCTTGATTGAGAGCGAGAAGTCGCCCTCGTGTCGGTCTTCGTCAATTATGCGCGCGACCTCTTCGAGCACGGAGGCGCGCGCCTCGTCGTTAGGGAGCGAGCCGATCCAGCGTTCGAGCAGGAAGTCGCTCACGAGCGGCGCGTCTAAGAACTCCCGGCCCGTGGGAAAGCCGAACTCCTCCATGCGCGTCCACGACTCGACGCCTTCGAGCGCCTCGCGCGCGGCCAACGCCTCCAGGTCAGAGGCCGTCGGCAACTCCTTTATGAACGACGCGACCTCCTCCGCCTGCTCGTCGTAGCCCGCGCCCACGAGCGCCTCCCAGTAGACCGAGAAGAACTCGCCGAAGCTAGAAGCCGTCACCACCGACAAAGAGACTGTCGCGCCCGGCGCGGCTACGCGAACCATCTCCGCGAGCACTTCGGGCAGACGCTCGGGCGCGACGAGTGACGCGTCGCCGATGACCAGGTCGAAAGCCTCGTCCTCGAACGCGAGCGCTTCGAGCTGCGCGTGTCGGAACTCGACCTTGTCGCTCTTGACGACCGAAGACTTCGCGCGCGCAAGCTCAAGCCGCTCCTCGCTCTCGTCAACGCACACCAACGTCAAGTCGCGCGCGGCGCGCACGGCGAGCGCAAGCGCGTGCGCGCCCGTCCCCGAAGCGACGTAGAGAGCACGTCCTTCCGAAGGCAGCTTCAAGTGCTCGTCCACAAGCTCCGCGAACCTCTCGCCCCAGTCCGTTGCGACGTAAAGCTCGTGCAGGTATGCCAACTCTTTTTCTGATTTCCGCGTACTCATAGCTCAAGAAGTGATGGCTCATAAGTTCCAAGTTACAAGTTCAAAGTTTCAAGTTAAGAGTCTGCCCTTTAACTTTGAACCTGCAACTTGGAACTTTGAACTTATGAGTCATCACCAACATTTTCCTCTTCCCAATATTTCCGCCCGCGCAGGGCTTCGGGCAGACATGACATCTCCTCGCGCGCGTTCGGGTCGTCGTGTACGTAGCGGTAGTCGCGGCCGTAGCCCGCGCGCTTCATCAGGGGCGTTACGGCGTTGCGCAGGTGCAGAGGCACGGGCTCGCGCGCGGTGTCGGCTGCGTCCGCGGAGGCGGCTTGGAAGGCGCGCTTGATTGCGTTCGACTTCGGCGCGCGCGCCAGATAGACGGTCGCCTGCGTCAGAGGGTAGAGCGCTTCGGGCAGGCCGATGAGCTGCGTTATCTGCGCGGCCGCGGCCGCCTGCACAATCGCCTGCGGGTCTGCGAGCCCAACGTCTTCGGACGCGAGTATGCAAAGGCGGCGCGCGATGAAGATCGGGTCTGCTCCGCCCTCGATGAGTCGCGCGAGCCAGTAGAGCGCCGCGTTCACGTCCGAGTTTCGCAGAGACTTTATCAGCGCCGAGGCGAGGTTGTAGTGCTCTTCGCCGCCCTTGTCGTACGCGTAGCGGGCGCGGCCGAGTGCTTCGACCACCTGCTCCTCTTCGACGCGGCGCGCGCCCTTCTTGTCAGGCTCCGTCGCCTCGACCGCGGCTTCGAGCGCTGTGAGCGCGACGCGCGCGTCGCCGCCCGAGCCGTGCGCGAAGCGCGCGAGAAGCTCGTCCGAGACTGCCGGTTTCAGGTGCGCGAGGCCGTGCTCTTCGTCTCCGAGCGCGCGGCGCAGGAGCGAGGTGACCTCCTCCTCGCTCAAGGGTTCGAGCGTGAGCACGCGGCTGCGCGAGAGGAGCGCGCCTATGACCTCGAACGAGGGGTTCTCGGTTGTCGCGCCGATGAGTGTGACGGTTCCGTCTTCGACGGCGGGCAGGAGCGCGTCCTGCTGCGCCTTGTTGAAACGGTGAATCTCGTCCACGAAGAGAATTGTGCGTCGGCCTCGCCGCTTGTCCTCGCGCGCTTCGGCGATTGCCGCGCGCATATCCTTGACGCCCGAGAAGACCGCCGAGAGCGCGACAAAGCGCGAGCCGCTACGCTGCGCGAGCAGGCGCGCGAGCGTAGTCTTGCCCGTTCCGGGCGGCCCCCAAAGTATCAGCGAAGGCAGAAGCCCGCCGCCCTCTATCACGCGGCGCAGCACGCGACCTTCGCCGACTAAGTGCTGCTGGCCCGCGAACTCTTCGAGCGTGCGCGGACGCATGCGCTCGGCGAGCGGCGCGTGGGCATCAGGCGGCGGCGGCGCGTCGTCCGCCGCAGGCCCGTCCTCGAATAGACTCTCATTCGCGCGTCGCGGCATGGCCTTCACAAGTGCGCTTTCACAAAATCTTGACGAGCGCCGAAGGCCCCGGCCACATAAGCGGTCGGCGTGCTTTCGGCGACGAAATTTCTCTGGAGAACGTTTAAAAGCTTAGCACAAAAGTGTTCGGGCGTGGTCGGGGTTGGTGACAAATTTGTGAGGTGGAAAACTTGCAAACGGGTGTAGAATCTTAGGCGGAACGCTGCCTCACCGACATTCGTATAGGGATGCGAGATGACGCCGGGCCGAAGACCTAACGGGCGCGGCGAATTTAAGAGGTGAAGTTATGAGAGACGCTAAAGAGATGCTTCGTGTTGTCGGAATTATTCTGCTCGGGCTGTTCGTGCTCGTCGTGGGCGTCCCGCTCGTGCTCGGGGCCGCGGGGATAGTCGTGGGCACTATCATCGGCCTCGCGGTGCTGCTCATCAAGGTGGCTGTAACGCTCGCGATCGTCTACCTCGTGCTCGCGGGCGTCCGCGCGCTTCTGAAGTAGGCGGTAAGCAAGTTTGAGAGGCCGGGGTCGCGAATGAATGGTTCGCGGCCCCGGCCTCTTCGTGCGTCCGGACTTCTGAATTATATTCGTCCGGGCGGAATCTGTGCGAAGGGGCGCGGGATAATCTCCGCGCCCCTTCGCCGTCTCCCCTTGAAGTGCCTCAAAGGTCGCTACGGTGTGCAGCCGTTGACGGTGTAGTGAACACCGCTATCGGTTGCAGAGCTGCCCGACTGCGGCACGATGATCGTGCGCACGGCCGTCGCAACGTTGCCGCTCGAATCCTTGACCTTGAGGGTTATGTGATAGACGCGACCGTCGCCGCCTCCCTGGCGTTCGGCGCGCAGTTGCAGCGACTTGCAGTCCGGCGCAATGACGATGTCGTTGCTCGTGTTGCCGTCGCCCCCTCCGTTCTCTATCTCGTCGCTCGTCGCCTGAGAGATGACCACGTCGTTGATGTCAACGCTCGGGTCGCACGAGTCGACGACGCTCGCGACGAGGTTCGCGATTGTCAGAGTGTGGTACGAGTGATTGGGCGAGCCCAGGCTGATCGCGTTCGTAGTGAGCACGATGGTCGGCGGGGTCGCGTCGTTGACCTTGACGGTCTGCGTGCCCGACGCGGAGTTGCCGTGCGAGTCGTTCGCCGTCCAGGTGATGGTGGTCGTGCCGACGGGATAGGGCGCGTTCAGCGGCTGAGCGTCGCTGCGCGTGCCCGTGACGGTGACGCCCGAACAGTTGTCCGTAGCCGTCGCCGTGCCGGGGTTGACGTTAACGCTGCACGAGTTCGCGGGGGCGTTAACGTTGATGTTGGCCGGGACGCTTATCACCGGCGGCGTGTTGTCCGTGACGGTCACGGACTGTTGCGCGCTCTTCGTGTGGCCGTGGCCGTCGTTGGCCGTGTAGGTGACGATGGTCGTCCCGACGGGGAAGTTGTTCCCGGCGGGCACGCCCGTGCGCGTCACCGTCACGGAGGCAGAGCAGCCGTCGCTTGCGGTCGCGTTGCCGAGCGTCGCGTCGCTTATGACAACGCCGCAGCTCGACGCGCCCGGCCCGGTGTTGACGCTCACGTTCGGCGGCGCGCTAATCAACGGGTCGGTCGTGTCAACGATGTTGACGCTGACCGTGTCCTCGCTGAACTCGCCGCTCGGGTCTGTGACCTTGAGCGTGATGGTGTGCGGGCCGAAGGGCAGCGACGTGTTGAGCGTCGCGCCCGTACCGAGCACCGTCGCACCCTCGCGCCACTCGTATGTGAGCGTGTCGCCGTCGGCGTCGGACGAGGCCGTGCCGTTGAGCGTGACGGAGGTCGTGCCTCCGCCGCACTCGATGGTCTGGTCTGCGCCCGCGTTCGCCGTGGGCGGCGTGTTACAGCCGCCTTCCGTGTCGCCGCCGGTCTGCGTGTTGCCGCGCAGTTCCCACTCGTCCTGACCGATGCTACCGCCGGTTGCCGTCTCGATGACGATGCTCAGGTGGTAGTCGCCGTGCTGCTGCACGCCGAAGAGCAGATGCAGGTTGACGGACGCGCCGCTCGGGAGCGGTGTGCCCAACGTGATAGTGCCGACGCCGAGTGTGGAGTTGACGCCGCCGCCGGAGCCTTGTGCGGGCGGCTGCTCCAACGTCGTCCCCACGACGTTCACGCTGCAAGGCGTCGCGCCGCCGCACGTGGCCGCGTCGTTGACGCCGCCGACGATGATCGCGGAGGAGCTGCGCGCGCGCAGGTCTGCCGCGCCCGGCGTGGACGGGTTTGTCGTGTTCGTGATGCGGAAGCGCAGTCGCGTGACCGCGCCGCCAGTGTTGTTGGTGAACCTGCGGCGGAAGTCAATCGTGCCGAAGGTCGAGTTGTTGACGGGGTCGGAGGTCGCGTCGTGGACGGTGTTGGGCGCGGAGCCCAGAGCAACCGTCGAGTCGAGACGCGAACGGCCGAACCTCGCCGTGTCTGCCACGTTGCAGGGCACAGGCCCGCGCGCGCCGGTCGAGTTCTCGGGGCCGGGGGCACCGAGAGTCGGCGTGGCGTTAGCGCCGACCGCGCTCGCCGGAGTCGTCGAGACTACGACGAAGTCGGCGGCGTTGTCGTTCGTGTCCGCGGTAGCACCCTTGTCCACCTTGCGGACGAAGCTGTACTCGGACGTTGAGCCCTGCGCGTTCGCGAGCGTCGTACCCTCGCGCAGCAGGTCGCAGTTGCCGCCCGCGTTCGAGCCGAAGCCGACCGCGTCGAGCCGCGTTCCGGTCGAGATGTTCGACAGGTCTGCGGTGTTGAAGAGCGCGACGTTGCGGTCGTCCTCGATGTCGAGGATGAGCGCCTGATCGCCCGCCGCGTAAGCGCCGAGAGAGTAGGCCGAGCCCGTCACGAGGTAGTTGCCGCGCGCGGGGATGACCGTGCCCGCGGGGATGACCGCGACGACGACCGGGGTCGCGTTGCAGTCGTTGCCGGACTTCACAATCGCCCAGCCCGCCGAAGCATCGGAAGCCGCGACCGTGATGGGCGCGTCGGTGTTGTTATAAAGCTCGACGAACTCGTCGTCCGCGCCCGCGGGGCCGGACGTACGAAGCTCGCTGATCATCACGGTGCCCGGCGTGCTGACGGGCGTGATCGTGCCGACGGCCTGCGAGTCCGTGATTGATGCTCCGCCGGTCGCGCCGCTGAGGTTAACGAGGAAGGTCTCGTTCGTCTCGGAGGCGTCGCCATCGGCGAGCACCGGCACGGAGATGGTCTGCACCGTCTCGCCGGGGTTGAAGGTCAGCGTGCCGCCCGTCGCTGTGTAGTCCGAGCCGGCGGTCGCGGGGTTGGCGCCGCCCGTGTCGTTCGCGGTGGCGAAGTTGACCGTCACCGTGTGCGTGTAGGAGTGCGACAGAGTCACGGCGAATGCCGCCGGAGCCGAGCCGGAAGCGGGCTCCGCGACCGTGGCGTCCTTGATGGCGACGTTGGGCGGAGTCAGTATCGGCGTCACGGTCGGGTCGGCGGAGCCGCCAGCCGTCGGGTCGTCGGTCACGACCGTGGCGAAGTTGTCGCCCGAGATCGAGCCCTGATTCGAGACCTGCGGCTGCGCGCCTGTGAACGGGTTGTCAACGGTCACCTGGAAGGTGATGTGAACCGTCTTGCCCGCCGGGAGCGTCCCGACGCTCGCGTTGACCGACTCGCCGGAGAAGGCTCTAGCGAGACTCGTCGCGCGCGTCGCGGCCTTGTTGGTGACGCCGCGTGCCTTCTCGGTCGCGCGGTTAGCCTTCGCGTCGGAAGCGTACGAGCGCGCCGCCGTCTTGCCGTGGTTGACTGCGTACTTCGCGGCGTCGCCGAGCGAAGCCACTTCAACGTAGTCGTTCGCGCGGCCGTAGACCGAAGAGTAGACGCTACCGACGAGCGAAGGCGTGACCGAAGCGGCCTCGCCGTTCCGCTCGTCGCCGGACACTTGCGCCAAGTAGTCCGTGCCGGACGGTGCGGCGTTGATTGCCGCGACGGGCGAGCAGGTCTCGTCAATCGCGGGCGGCAGCGCCGGGTTCGTGTTCACGACCGTGATGGTGCCGTTGGCGAAGACCGCGAGCGGCGTGATGTTGTTGTCCATCACCACGTCCTCGGGCACCGACGACGACGACACGCCCTTCGCAAGATTGAACTGCGTGATGCCGTTCTGGCTGATGAACACGTCGTTGAAGTCGAACGGGTCGCCCGCGGTGAAGTCGTTGCGCTCCGCGCCCGCGCCGCCGAGCTTCATGTTGATCTTGCCGGTGTCGGAGCCGACCGCGCCCGTCTCGGCGTAGAGGCCCGTGAACCCGAAGTCGCCCGGCTCGGTCGTCGTGTTGCCGACGACCGTTGCGTTGACGGTGACGCTGCCGTCATAGGCCGTCACCTTGATGCCCGCCTCGTCGTACTGGCGTACGACGTTGTTCTTAATCAGCGTCGTCGCCGAGCCAGAGCCCTGCGAGTCAACGACTATCGAGCTTGACGCCACGCCGGAGCCGGAGCCCGCGACGCCCGTCGTGCCGAAGGTGTTGTTGAAGATGGTGCCGGACGTAGAGCCCGTCGAGCCCGCCCCCTTGAAGACGTTGAGCGTGTGCGTCCTGCCCGTGCCGTTGACGAACTTGTTGCAGGAGATGTCATAGGTGAGTGCCCCGCTGCTGGAGGTGGCGATCGCCGTGTCGCCGCCGCCCGTCACGACCGCCGGGTGGTTGTTGCTGACGGTGTTGCCTCGGAAGACGAAGTCCATCGTCGAACTGCCGGTCGAGAGCCCATTGACGATGTCGCCGCGCCCGGTCGTGAACGTGCTGCCGGTGACGGTGAGCTTCATCACGGCGCTGCTCTTCGCCTCGAAGTGCAGCGCGTCGTCCATATTCGTGCCGTTGTTGGTGCGGCCGCCGATGGTCGAGTTCGTGATGGTCATGCGGTCGAGCGTGCCCGCGTTGTTCGTGACGCGGACGGTGTCCTCGAAACCGCCGCTGACGACGCTGCCCAAGATAGAGGCCGTGCCCGTCAGGTTGGAGAAGCGTATCGCGTCCTCGCCGTTGTCGAGGCCGTCGTTGTCGGCCGTCGTGCTCGCGCCGTTGTTGCCGTTGACGGTCGAGTATTCGAGCGCGAAGCCGCTTGAGGTCTTGCCGCGCACGGCGAAGTGCGGGTGGTCGTTAATCTGCATCCGGCGCAGCGTGACGCCGGACGCGTTTTCGAGGTAGACGCCGATTCCGTCGGTCGTGTTGGTTAGGTCTACCGTGTGCTGAATCGTGCCGCCGGAGGCGTTGCCGCCCGTGGCGGTGTTCGTGCCGTCGCCATCGACGGTGAAGCTGCCCGTGGTGTTCTTGAGCACGATGCCGTTGGTCGGGTCCGGGCTGGCGTTGTTGTTGCCCGCCGAGATGCTCTTGAAGGTCGCGGCAAGCACGCCGTTGTTCAGGTTGATGGGAGTCCCGGCCGTCGTCGTGTTACTGAGGACGACGTTCTCCGAGACGGTCAGCGTGCCGAAGCCGCTGCCCCTGATGCCGGTGCCCGTCGTGTTCACGACGCTCAGGCCGTGGATGGAGTCGTTCTGCGCGAGGTTGATGCCGTTGGTGGCGGGGGCCGTCGTAGTGATGACGGGGTTCGTTCCGCCGGTTGAAGGGAGCGTGTCGCTGTCGGGCGGGGGCGTGATGCCCGTGAGCGACGCGATGGACGACGACGCGCCCTGACCGATGAGGCGCTGGTTGTTCTCGAACGTGAGCGGGCCTGTGTAGTTGCCGTCGAGCCCGTAGAGGAAGATGTTGTCGCCCGCTTCGGGGTCAACGACCGCGCCGAGGACGGTCGTCCCGTTGCCGTTGATGGCCTCGAATGCGGCGAGGGATGTGAACGGGTGCGTCAGGCGGCCGTCGCAAGCAGCGGAGCACGCGCCCGCCGCGTTGTTGATGAACCAGACCATGTCGCTGACGGTTAAGACGACCGTGCCCGTGTCGCTGCCGCCTGCGTTGCTGAGCGTGTAGTTGAAACTGTCTGTGCCCGTGAAGCCGCGCGGCGGGTCGTATGTGAACGTGCCCGTCCCCGTGTTCATCGTGACTTCGCCGCCGTGCGCGCTCGTCGCGTCGAAGGCGCTGATGCTTGCGCCGGGGGCCTGGTCGTTCGCGAGAACGCTGTAGCCGGAGACCGCAGTGTTTATACGCACGTTGCCCGTGGCCGAGCGCATGTCGTCAACGGCCAGGGGCCTCACGCCGAAGCTGAAGGTGTAGTCGGCCGCCATATTGTCGGGCGGGTCGAAGTTGTCCGCGTCCGTGACCTGCGCGGCGAAGACGGTCACGGTGCAGGTCGTGCCTGCCGGGAGGTTTGCCGAGGGGTCGAGCGTGAAGCTCGCGGCGGGCGAGGCGCTCAGCGTGAAGGTCTGCGGCGAGCCCGTCGGGCACTGCACGGAGAAGGAGCCGGTCGTGGCGTTGACCGGCTCGCTGAAGTTGACGACGATGTTCGAGTTCTGCGCGACGCTGGTAGCGCCGTTGACGGGAGACGTGGTGGTGACCGCCGGGCCCGCGTCCACGTTAATCGTTACTGTCGCCGTGTCGTTCGGCGACAGACCGTTAGTGGCCGTGTAGGTGAAAGTGTCTGCGCCTTCAAAGCTCGCGGGCGGGGTATAGGTGAAACTGCCGTTGGCGTTGAGCGTGACCGTGCCGCCCTGCGTGGTCGCGCCGCCCGCGATGGGCTGCGCGGTGGGCGCGGGGCTACCCGTGTCGTTCGCGAGAACGCCGGGCGCGCTGATGCTGAGGGCTATGCCTTTGGTCGCGTTGTAGCTGTCGGCGAAGGCCAGCGGCGAGACCCGAAGCGAGCCCGGAACGAGCGTCGTGTTCGGGTCTATGGTGTCGGAGAAGTTGACGCCCGTGGCGTCGGACGCGCCCGAGTTTGCGACGTTCACGTCGTACGTGATGGTCTGGCCGGGCTCGGCCTTACCGTCGCCGTCGGGGTCTGTGAACGAGTCGGTCTTTGTGGCCGTGACGATGGTCGGCGCGGGGTCGAACGCCCCTGCGAGCGCCGGGTTCGCTCTGGCGGCGCTCCGAGCCGAGGCGGAGACAAGGGGTGTAAGCGGCGTCACGAGAATTACGAGGGAGATAAGAAGGGCTGTAAAGACTCTTGCGCTGCTGGAATGCTGGCGGGGGTGAAAGGTTTTCATCTTCACTCTTCCTTTGGGGAAAGCTACCTTTGGGGACGCACCTGGGAGAGAAATAGGGCTTGGGTGCGAGAACGTTTAGCTTTGACGATTGATTGGTAACGGGCCGACGTACTAAATGAAATGTACGGGGCCGGTGGTAACTCTGAGCGGGTACTGACTTGTCGTAGAGCTTAGAAGACCTGGGCGAATCTTTACGTCTTACGGGAAAACGCACATTATCACAGAAGGCGCGAGCCGGGCAATTGTTTTTGTAATCGCTCGGGCTCGCGCAAAAAACTTTGCGACGCTAAGAGCCGGGCCGCTTATGAATGCTTAACCGAAAGGCGTGGACAAGAGGCGACGGAGAGCGGCAACGCCATCGCTCGATGTGCGCTTCAGACGTTGAAGCGGAAGTGAACCACGTCGCCCTCTTGCATGACGTACTCTTTGCCTTCGAGGCGGAGGATGCCTTGTTCGCGTGCGGCGGCGTAGGAGCCCGCGCGGAGGAGGTCTTCGTAGGAGACGACTTCGGCGCGTATGAAGCCGCGCTCGATGTCGGAGTGGATGGTGCCCGCGGCCTGCGGCGCGCGCGTGCCGCGCTCGATAGTCCAGGCGCGCACCTCTTTCTCGCCCGCCGTCAGAAACGACATCAGCCCGAGCAGCCTGTATGCGCTCTTGATTAGCTCGTCAACGCCGCTCGACTCGACGCCAAGCTCCGAGAGATAGCCCTTGCGGTCTTCGGGCGCGAGCGCGACCAGCTCCGCCTCCAACTGCGCGCAGATGGCGACGCACTCCGCGCCCTCGGCCGATGCAATCTCGCGCACGACGCGGACGTGCGGATTCTCTTCGGGCGCGGCGAGCGTGGCCTCGTCAACGTTGGCCGCGTAGATGGTCGGCTTCGACGTGAGAAGGAACATGCCGCGCATGATGGCGCGCTCCGCGTCGTCTAGTTCGGCGGCGCGCGCGGGCCTGCCTTCGGAGAGCACGGCGAGCAGCTTGTCCGCGACCTCCATCTCGGCGCGCGCGGCCTTGTCGCCGCTCTTCGCGGTCTTCTGCGCGCGCTCGCGTCGGCGCTCTACGGTCGAGAGGTCTGCGAGTGCAAGCTCGACCTGAATGGTCTCGATGTCGCGGCGCGGGTCAACCGTGCCCTCGACGTGGTGTATGTTCTCGTCCTCGAAGCAGCGTACGACCTGTATGACGGCGTCGGTCTCGCGTATGTTCGCGAGGAACTGATTGCCGAGCCCCTCGCCTTTGGACGCGCCGCGCACGAGCCCGGCGATATCAAGGAACTCGACAGTCGCAGGGATTATCGTCGTCGTCTTCACAATCTTCGCGAGCGGCTCAAGACGCTCGTCGGGGACGGGGACGACGCCGACGTTCGGCTCGATTGTGGCGAAGGGATAGTTGGCGGCGAGCGCCGACTGCTGCGCTGTGAGCGCGTTGAAGAGCGTTGACTTGCCGACGTTCGGAAGCCCCACGATGCCTGCACGTAACATACTTCGGTTCCCGTTAAAGCCTTGACGCGTATGTGCGCCGCCAGCGCCTTTCTTTGAAAACAAACATCTAAACATCGCGCCCGCGAGTTGTCCAGCGGGACACACGCGCGGAAACTTGCCGCCGCGGGATAATTTTTTCCGGCCGAAGACTTGAAGGCGGAACCGCACATGATTCCGTCTCTCCTTATTGCCTTTTCTCTTTTGCCTTCCTACAATCGCGGCGTCTCGTTCAGACTGAGCCGCCGCGGGGCGTGTGTCCCGCGCGCCTGACTTCCCGCGCAACCTTATGCCGTTCGCACTCCTGCTCGGGCTCGCCGCAATCGCGGGCGCGACTCTTCTGACCTACCTGTACGACCGCGACGCGCCCCTCTGGCCGCGCCTCTGCGCCGGAGTCTGCCTCGGCTTCGCGCTGCTCGGCTCAATCGGCTTCGCGCTCGCCTCAGCGCTCGGCATGAACGCGGCGTCGCTCGCGCTCGCGGGACTAATCTGTGCTTCGCCGCTCCTTCTCCTGCTGCGCGAGGGCGTGCGCGCGCGGGTCGTCGCGAACGTGCGCGAGGGGGTGCGCGAGTTGGGCTCGGCGCTTACGCTTTCACGCAGAGGGAACGCGGGCACGCTCGCGTTCTACGCGGCGACCGTGCTCGTCTTCTGGTTCGTCTTCTCTCACGCGATGTATGTGACGGGCGAGGGACTCTTCACGGGCGTGGACACGAACCTCGGCGACATGCCCTTCCACGCGTCGGTCATAACGGGCTTCGCCTACGGCGAGAACTTCCCGCCCGAGCATCCGGAGTTCGCGGGCGCGCGGCTGACGTACCCGTTCATCGTGGACTTCGTGACGGCGATGTTCGTGCGCGCGGGCGCTGGCGTAGAAGGCTCAATGTTCTGGCAGAGCTTCCTGATGATTCTGGCGCTCGTGGGACTGCTGCATCGCTGGGCGTTCAGACTCATGCGCGGGCGTCGCGCGTCTCTGCTCGTGCCCGCGCTCGTGCTCCTGAGCGGCGGCTTCGGTTGGTGGGTCTTTGTGGGCGAGGTGGCACGGGGCGGGCGCGGCGTCGCGGAGCTGCTCGGCGGGCTCGAACACGACTACACGATCATGGGCCACATAGGCTACCAGTGGGGCAACGCCGTCACCGCGCTCTTCGTCACGCAGCGAAGCATCCTCCTCGGCCTCTCGCTCGCGCTCGTCGTGTGGACGCTCTGGTGGGACGCGAGTGTGAAGGCAGAGGGCAGAAGGCGGAAGGCAGAAGGCAGTCTTGAAGAAGCGTCGCCTTCGTCGGCATCAGAGGCAGAGGTTGGGAGTCGTGGCAGCGGAGGGAAGAAGAAGGCCAAGGGTAAGAGTCAGGCGGCGCGTGGCGACGGTAGGCGCGGTCGCGTTAAGCACGGTCGCGCGGCGCGTGAAGCGTCGGCGCGAGAATCGATCACGGATGGTGAAGTCGCCGCTGATGCTACTTTTGCCTTCTGCCTTTTACCCTTTGCCTTTCGACAGATGCTCGCGGCGGGATTGGTGGCGGGGCTTCTGCCGCTCGTACACGCGCACAGCTTCGTCGTGATGATGTTGATGGGCGCGTGCCTCGCGCTCTTGCAGGGCGCGTTCGCGTTGACTAGCTCGGAAGGGCAGAGTCTCGAAGAGGAGGCGCGCCCTTCGGCGTTGGTTAAGTTGTGGGAGGTCTGGCGGCCGTGGGTCGTGTTCGCTCTGGCGGCGTCCGTGCTCGCTGTGCCGCAGATGCTCTGGGCGATGCGCGGGTCTTCGGTGGACGCGTCGCGCTTCTTCGGATGGGAGTTCGGATGGGCGCACGCACAGGAGAACGTCGTCTGGTTCTGGATAAAGAACACGGCCCTCTTCATCCCGCTGACAGTCGCCGCGCTCGCCTGGCGCGGGCGCGAGCCCGTAGTGTCGCGGAGGCTGCTCTTCTTCTATATGCCCTTCGTGCTCTGCTTCGTCGTGCCGAACGTCTACAAGCTCTCGCCGTGGGTCTGGGACAACATCAAAGTCCTCTTCTACTGGTGGGTCGCCACAGCGCCGCTCGTCGCGCTCGTCCTCGCGCGTCTTTGGAGCCGTCGCGCGTGGTGGCTGCGCGCGGCCGTCGCCGCCCTCCTCGTCGCTCAGACCGCCGCGGGCGGCCTGGACGTTTGGCGCGCGGCCGTGGGCACCGAACGCCGCGAGATAGACAGAGACGGCCTCGCCTTCGCGGAGTTGATAAAGGCGAAGACGCCTCCGCGCGCTTTGATTCTGCACGCGCCGCTTTATAATGACCCGGTCTACCTGACGGGCCGCCGAACGTTCCTCGGGTACCCCGGCCACATCTGGTCGCACGGGCTCAACTACGATATGCGTGAGGCGGAGTTGAAGAGAATCTATGCGGGCGCGGGCGAAGCGTCATCGCTCATCGCGAAGAACGGGATAGAGTACGTCGTCGTCGGGCCGTTGGAGCGCGCGGAGATGAGTAAGGCGAAAGTCGCGCTCAACGAGTCCTACTTCAAGAGGTTCGAGAGAGTCGGGGGAGTGGGTGAGTACAGCCTCTACAAGACGCGCCCGTAAGCGGCAGCGCACGGCCGCGAGGCAGCAGACGAAGGGCGAGCCGCGCGTCGTGCGGCCCGAAGACATGCTGCACGCAGGGGCGGAGACGGGCTTCGAGATTTCGGAGCGCGCGTGGCTCATCGCGTCCGCGTGTGTGCTGGTGGCCGCCGCGGTGCTCAGGCTCGTCGCGCTCAACATGAAGCCGATGCATCACGACGAGGGCGTCAACGGCTTCTTCCTCATGAACCTCATGCGGCAGGGCGTCTACCACTACGACCCGAGCAACTACCACGGCCCGACGCTCTACTTCTTAACTCTCCCGCTCGCCTTCGTCGCTGACAAGCTGCACGTGCTCGACGCGTGGGTGCTGCGTCTGGTCACGGTCGCCTTCGGCGTCGGCACCGTTTGGCTGGTGCTCGCGCTTCGGCGTTACGTCGGGGCGATGGGCGCGCTCGCGGGCGCGGCGCTCGTCGCGGTCTCGCCCGCGTGCGTCTTCTACTCGCGCTACTTCATACACGAGGCGCTCTTCGTCTTCTTCACGCTCGGCATAGTCGTCGCCGCGCTGCGCTTCTACGAGACGGGCGCGGCCACGTACCTTCTGCTCGCGTCGGCCTCCGCCGCGATGCTCTTCGCGACGAAGGAGACGGCCTTCATCTCGGTCGGCACGCTCCTGCTCGCATGGCTCGTCGCGTTCGTGTGGGTTCGTCTGAACGGAGGCGGACGCGCGCGCGGTCGCGCGGGCGGCGGGCTCGCAAGCTTCGCGTCCGGTGGTGACGCGCTGATCGTCGTCGCGTGCGCGCTCGCGCTCTTCATGTTCCTTTGGATGCTCTTCTACTCTTCGTTCTTCACCTACAGCAAGGGCGTCTTCTGGGACTCGTTCAAGGCGTTCGACATCTGGAGCAAGACGGGCATGAGCGCGTTCCATGAGAAGCCCGCGCACACGTACGTCAAGTGGCTCTTCGAGGAGGAGTCGCCCATCCTGCTGCTCGCGTCGGCGGGCACTCTCCTCGCGCTCTTCGAGCGCAGGAAGAATCGCTTCGCCGTCTTCGCGTGCGCGTGGGCCTTCGGGCTGCTCGCGGCCTACTCGCTCATCAGCTACAAGACGCCTTGGCTCGTCCTGAGCTTCGTCGTGCCGATGTGCATCGCGGGCGGCTACTTCCTGCAAGGGCTCGTGCGGCGCGGGCGCGTGTGGACGATGGCCGCGTGCGCGCTCGCCTGTGCGGCCGTCGCCGTCTGCCTCTACCAGACCGCCGTCTTAAACTTCTTCAACTACGACGACGACTCCTATCCTTACGTCTACTCGCACACGCGGCGCGAGGCGGTCGAGATGGTGCGCGAGGTCGAGCGCGCGGGCGCGCGCGCGGGCGTGAAGGAGCCGGGCGTGAGCGTCGTCTCGCCCGAGTACTGGCCGCTCCCCTGGTACTTCCGCGACAACACGCACGTAGGCTACACGAGCACCGTCGGCTCCAACTACGACCCGCAGACGACACTCGTGGTCATCGGCCGCAGTAGCGAGACCGCCTCCGAAGACCAGTCCGCGAAGCTACGCGCGGTGCTCGGCTCTGCCTACGTCGAGGTCGGGACTTACGCGCTCCGGCCCGGCGTCCGGCTCGTACTCTTCGAGCGACGCGACATCGCGGGTAGATGAGCATGCGCAGAGTCAGAATCGCGAGCGGTAGCGAGCGGGTATCAAGCTTCGATGAAAGTAAGCCTGTTGAAACTCGCGACCCGCTCGCTACCGCTCGCGGTTCTGATTTTTGAGGTGCGCGGCGAGCCCGCCCTGTGGTATAAGAGTCCCCGTAACCCCTAAATAACCCCGACAACCGTTCCCCTTCGCACAGTCGAATGGGGCGTAGCCATTCTTGCCCGGCTGCCCCTCTCGTGTCCGGCTCTGTTTGCCCGCGTCCGGGACACGCTCCCGCCCAATCTAATAAGGAGTAGATTCGTGATGAGATTAAGTGGCGAAGAGTCTTCCGACTCATTGAAAGGCAGGCCCCACCGCTTGTCCCGCGAAGGGAAGAGAGTAAGCGCCGGGCGCAAAACCGGAATCACGC
>JBJMGR010000268.1:0-2806 GCA_045807805.1 Pyrinomonadaceae bacterium
CGTCGAGCGGGTCGCCGTCGCCGCCCAACGTCGAAGGCACGAAGCCGAAGTCGAACGGAAACGACGCGCCCGCCGGCAGCACGCCGCCGAGCTTGAAGAGTCCCGTCTCTTCGTCGTAGTTGAACTTGTTGCGACTGCCCTTCGGCGTCTCGATGATGACGTTCAACTCGCCTTCGTCGTGAAACGCGTCTAGCTCGTTCAGCTTCGCTCCTATCATGTGATGCTCACCATCCCCCGTGTATCTTCCATTGTTCGACGACGCGTCCGCCTTCGACGACGTTGTAGTGCGTGTGCTGCGCGGCCGTGAGGCAAGAGTGGTTTGCGAGCACGCGCACGCGCGCGCCGACGCGCAGGCGTTCGAGCCGCGACGCGTCCTCGACTATGACTTCGCCGTGCTCCTGCGAGAGCGAGCCGACGCGCAGGCCGAGGTCGTTGTCTTCGAGGTCTTGCACGCGGCCGTAGCCGCACGAAGAGTCCAACTCGACGGGGCCTCGGTCTTTCGAGAGCGCGATTGCGCCCGCGTCGAGCACGATTTTTCGGCGCGCGGGGTCGCGGTGCACGACCGATGCGAGGACTGTCAGCGCGCAGTCCGCGAAGCCGCAACTGCCGAGCGTCGCCTGAAACGCGTCGAAGAAGATGTAGTTGCCGGGGCGCGCCTCGTCAACGCCTTCCAGATGGTCAACCTGCGTTATGGTCGGCGTCGAGCCGACGCTGATTGTCGGGACTTCGATGCCGTCGGCGCGCAGGCGCTCGGCGAACTCCCGCATCAGGTCGCGTTCGTGTCGCGCAATAGAGAGAAGTTCTTCGTGAGAGCGCGCGTGGTAGGAGTGGCCCGCGTGCGTGAGTATGCCCGCGAAGCGCAGGTGTCTTGCGTCGGCGATGAGCCGGGGGATTTCGAGTGCCTCGGGCGCGTCGGGCTCTACGCCGCAACGGTGATAGCCGCAGTCAACTTTTAAGAACAGGTCGAGCGTTATTCCAGCACGGCGCGCCGCATCGTCGAGCGCGGGCGGAATCGACGCATCGTCGGTGATGAGCGAGAGGCGCTCGCAGCGCCGCGCGAGTTCAGACACTTCCTTGAACTTGCCGGGCTCGACGGGGACTGCGTAGGTGATGTCCGCGAAGCCGTTCGCGGCGAAGGCGCGCGCCTCGGCGAGCGTCGAGACGGTTATGCGCGCGGGGCCGCCCTCGGTCTGCATGCGCGCCACCTCGACGCACTTGTGCGTCTTGACGTGCGGTCGCAACGTCGTGCCAAACGAGCGCACGCGCGCGGCCATCCTCTCGGCGTTGCGCCGAACGCGTTCGGCGTCGAGCACGAGCGCAGGCGTCTTGATTGTCTGCAAGTCCATGACGTTTGAAAAAGGTGAGGAGACTATAACATTGACGGCAGGTCGGGCATACGGTCAGAACCGCCTGCGGTAGCGGGCGGGTCATGGTTACGCGATACGTCTGTATGCCGTAACACTGACCCGCCCGCTACCGCAGGCGGTTCTGACTCTAGTGAGACTTTGGTTACTGCACCGTTATGAAAACGTCGTTGCGACTCGATGTTCCGTTCGCGGTCGTGACGACTACCGACGCAGCGCCCGTCACGCCGTCGGGTATGACCACGTCCAACTGGTCTAGGCCGGGAAGCCCGCCCGACGTGCCCGCGTATGTGACCTTCGCCGACTTACCGCCTATCTGCACGTTGACGGGCAGCGAGTTGCGCCAGCCCGTGCCGAAGATGACGACCTCGGAGGGCGCGCCGCCCGTGCGCGCGTCGAATGGCGCGGTCGTGTATGCGAGGCCCGAGATGAGGAGCGCGACCGCCTCGCCCGCGCCCGTCTGCGAGACTGTGAAGACGCCGGGGTTCGCCGCGACGATGCGCGCGTCTTCGGCCGCCGTCACGTCGCCCGAGACTTTTACGACGAATGAGCCTATACCTGCGCCGAGCGACTGCGGCACCTGAACGTGAATCGTCGAGTCGTCGAACGAGAGCACGGGCACGCTCAGGCCCTCGACCTCGACGCGTAGGCCGCGCGCTGTAGCGTCCGCTTGCGTCGCGCCTGTTCGACCGCGCGTCAGGCCCGTGCCCTTGAGCGTCGCGAGTCCGCCCGAGGGTGCGTCGCCGCGCATGCTCGCGCTGTTCGTCACGGCGACGTGCGCGACCGGAGGCAGGACTGTATCGACGCCGAAGGCTAGTCCCGAGTAGCCTTCGGTGAACTCGTCGTCGGCGAGTACGAAGATCGCGCCGTCGCGCAGGACGCCGTTGAGCGCGGGGTCTGGGAAGGCATCGACGCGCGGGATGCCGCCGTTGCCGCCGTCGGCGGGCAGGTCGCTCTCGCCCAGAGCGTCCTCAACGACGTAGACGCCGCCGTCGCGCGCGACCGTAAGGCCGTGCTGATAGAGCGGGTCGTCTATCGAGAGACCTTCGACCACGACCTCGTCGGAGTCCGCGAAGCCGTCACCGTTCGTGTCGTAGACGGCGAGCATGTACGTGTCCGCGCCCGCCGAGTGCGTGAAGACGACGCCGCGCGAGTTCGACGCGATGTCGAGCGGAGCATCGGTCGAGAATTGGAAAGAGTAGTAGGGAGCGTTGACGAGCGTGTCGGGCAGGCCGTCGTTGTCCGTGTCGCGCACGACGCGAAGCTCGTTCGAGTAGAAGTCCGCGATGACGAGGTCGCCGCCCGGCAGGAGGGTCATCGCGTTGGCGTTGAAGAGTCGGTTGTCGCCGACCGTGACGAGCTTGCGCGTGCGCGTCGAGTCGAAGCCGCCGGTCGAAGAGTCGCGCACGAGGAGCACGACGCCGGGCGAGGCTTCGTTGTTC
>JBJMGR010000269.1:0-5031 GCA_045807805.1 Pyrinomonadaceae bacterium
GAGCCTGACCCCGAGGAGGCGGTCGCCCTCGAACTCAACGAACTCTGGTCGTTCGTCTTGAAAAGAGCGGACAAGCGGTGGATTTGGATCGCGCTGTGCCGGGCCACCCGCCAAGTCGTCGCCTACGCCATCGGCGACCGCTCGCGCGTCACCTGTCAGAGACTGTGGGCGGCGATCCCTTCGGCCTACCGCCGCGGCCACTGCTTCACCGACTTCCGGGAGGCATATCAACTCGTCATCCCCTCGGAGCAGCACACAGCCGCGGGCAAAGAGTCGGGACTCACCGCGCACGTCGAGCGGTGGAACAACACGCTGCGGCAAAGGCTCGGCCGCTTTGTCAGGAAGAGTTTATCGTTCTCGAAGTCCGACGCGATGCACGATCTGTGTCTGCGACTCTTCCCGCATGATTACAACAAGTCACTGGCTCTCTCCTCTGATTGAGCCACTACCAACTTTACTGTATTTGAAGTGCCTTAAGGCGAGAGGGCCCCTTGGCGTCACGGCCTGGCGACGACGACGGGTGAGGCTTCGCCTTCGCGCCGGTAGAAGACGCGCGGGTGTTGCAGGTTGCGCTTGGCCGGGTCGTCGATCTGCTCCTCGCCCTTGACGAAGGCCACATGGACGCCGCGCTTGGCCTGTGCCTCCTGCATCAGCTCCAACTGCATCTGCGGCACGCGCTCGGTCGCGTAGTCGAACCACTCGCGCGCCACCACCTGTCCGTCCTTCGGCTCATAGTCCGCGCGGCTCTGCTTCACGCCCTCCTCGACGAGCGCGAAGGTGAGGAAGCCGTGCCCGAACTTCGACGCCTCCTGCGCCGCCTGATAGCTCTGCGCGGCGGTGAGGATGTACATCCCCTTCTCGTAGGCCAACTGCGCCAGGCCCTTCGAGTTCATAGGCCCCCTGCGCCGCTCCTCCGACTCCAATGCCTGCCCCGAGTTGCACGCATCGATGACCATCAATAGTTGTCCCGCGTCCACGCCTTCGAGCGCGTCCTGCAACTCAACGTCGGAGACGCTGTGCGTGAGGATGGTCTTCAGCGCGGCTTCGTCAATCGCGTCGCGCCCGCCCTCGTAGCCGAGATCGTGCGGGATGAGGTAGAAGCGATTCTGCTGCGCCGTGCCGTGCCCGGCGAAGTAGATGACGACGGCGTCTTCGGGCTGGACTTTCGCCGCGAGGTCTGCGAGCGCGGCGAGGATGTTCGCCTTCGTCGCCTGCTCGTCGTTGAGCGCGATAATCCGCGTGCCCGCGTAGGTGCCGAGCTTCGCCTGCTGCCGCTGCCACTCTCCGGCGAAGTCCTCGGCATCGGCGACGGCGTACTTGAGGTCGAAGTCGTGGTCGGCGTAGCTGTTCACGCCGACGGCGAGGACGTAGGCCGTGCCCTGACGCCGCAAAGCTTCCGCGCCGTTGATCGCGACTGTCGCGTCCGCGCTCTTCACGTTGTCGCGGTTGAAGGCGTATGCGGTCAGTTGATTCTTGCCCGCGACGAGAGGGACGCTAGCCGTCAGCGTCGCCTCCGCCTGCCCGCGCAGCACGTCGCCGTGCCAGACTTTCACGAGCGAGCCGTTGCGGAACAGTCGCACGTCACGTGCGCCGCTATCCGACGAATGCTGCGCGTCGGCGGGTGCGGCGGCGACGGTGATCTGGACGGCGGCGCTTCGCGCGATGCCTTCGGGCGTGCCCGCGCCGCCCGCCGCGCGCGCCGGGGCGAGACGGACGACGGGCTGGCGTCGATCCTTCCGCGCGATGTCCTGTGCGCTCTTCAGCGAGGGGATTTGCCGCCTGACGAACAGATCAGTGAGCAAGCCGGGGTTGTAGAACTCGTTGAAGAAAATCTCGACGGGCGCGACATCGTACAGGCTCTCGGAGAAGCGCCAGAGCACGCGGTTCCATCCGGCGGGCGAGCCGTCGAACGAGCCGTCGGCGAGGACGACGAGCCAGTCGTCGTCATCCACCGACATCAGGTTCGCCAGCCCTTTGCCCGTCGCCGCATCCCACAGCTTGATCGTCGTCTCCTCAACAGTCAAAAGCATTTTATCGCCGCCCAGGAAACGTACTTTGTCGAGCGCCCCCGCGTGACTGCCCAGGCTTCGCACTTTTTGTCCGGTGGCGACATCCCACAGAATAATGTCGCCTTCTCCGACCGACGCCAGCGTCCTCCCGTCCTCGCTGAAGCACAGCCCTCCCACGTCTCTCCCCGCGGCCAGCGTGCGGCGTTCCGCGCCCGTCGCCGCATCCCACAGTTTCACTCTGCCGTCACCGCCGCTGAAGGCGATTGTCTGGTCGTCCGGGCTCAAGGCAAATGCACTGTCGTCGGTCTTCACGCGTGGGTAGAGAGCGTTCAGCAACCTGCCCGTCGCCACGGCCCACAGGTGTACCCCTTCACCTTTATCGTAGTCACTGACGTTGCCGACCAACGTCCTTCCGTCACGACTAAAAGAGAGCGCTTCGACTCCGTCGCTCTCGGCGATGCGGCTCTTCAGTGCCGTGACCAGCTCTCTGCCGGTGGCGACATCCCAGAGAGTAAGATGACTCTGTTCTCCGAACCCTTTATCAGTGCCGACCGCCAGAATCTTCCCGTCGGGGCTGAAGGCGACCGCGCGTGCATTGTCGTGCCCGTGCATCGAGAGCGTGCGCAGTTCTTTGCCGGTCGCGGTGTCCCACAACTTGACCGTCTCGTCGAAGCTGCCGCTCGCGAGCAGTTTTCCGTCGGGGCTCAGGTCGAGCGCGGTGATGCCTTCGATCTTGTTGGCGGCGTCGTCGTAGGTGCGATGTCCTTTGAGCGTGAGCATGCGGTTCGCCGACGTGTTCCAGAGCTTGATGGTCGAGTCGTTCCCGCCGCCGCTCGCGAGCAGTTGCCCGTCGCGGCTGAGGGCGATGGCCCTAATCAGGTGCGTGCGCCCGGCGAGAGTGCGCTGCGGGTCGCTCGTCGAAACAGACCAGAGCTTGACTTCGTGGTCTTTGGCCTTCTCGTTGGTCTCGCCGCTGCAACTGGCAATCGTGCTGCCGTCGGCGCTGAAGGCAACGGCGTTGACATCTTTACGGTGTCCGGTGTAGGTGCGGAGCAGTGCGCCCGTCGCCGCGTCCCACAACTTGACGGTCTTGTCCGCCGCGCCGCTCACGATGAATCTCCCGTCCGGACTGATGGCGATGGCTCCGATCATCGCCGGGTGCGCTTGCAGCACGCGGCGCGGCGTCCACGTCGCCGCGTCCCACGAGATGATCGTCCCCGAGACGTTGGTCTTATCTCCGCTCCTGACGACCTTACGCCCGCCGCTCACGAGCGTCCGCCCGTCCGGGGAGAAGGCGAGCGAGCAGCTAATGTCCTGCTCCGCATTATTCGAGAGCGTGCGGAGTTCGGCCCCGGTCTTCACGTCCCACAACTTGACGGACGACTCGCCGCCGCTCGCGAGCACGCGCCCGTCGGGGCTGAACGCGACGGCGTCCATGCCGGTCTGATGACCGTCGAGCGTGAAGCGTTTCTGTTGCGTCGCCACGTCCAACACCATGACGGTGTTGCTGTCGAGTGTGGCGAGCAGTCTGCCGTCGGGACTAAAGACCAGAGCGTTATTCCAGCAGACGCTCCGCATACTGAACAACAGTCTGCCCGTCGCCGTCTCCCACAACTTGAGCGTGTTGTCGAGCGATGTGCTCGCCAGCATCTGACCGTCGGGACTGAACGCGACCGCCGAGATGCCGTTCGCGTGCCCGCGCAGCGTGAGCAATTCCCTGCCGTTCGCCACGTCCCATAACTTGATCGTGTTGTCGAAAGCGCCGCTCGCGAGCAGTCGCCCGTCAGGGCTGAACCCCACACTCCGCACTCCGTCCAAGTGGCCCGACTGCACCAGCAACTCGGGCTTCTGCGCGGTCGCTATCGAGCAGCACAGCGCGACGAGGAGAAGGGCGGCTAAATTTGCGAACCTGATGTTAGACAAGAAAGTAGACTCCTCTCAGCGATGCTTGAGCGTCAGGCGGAAACCGATGGGCCTGGCAAGCGCGTTGTCCGTGGCGAGGACGTAGCTCTCGCCGCCCTCTTCGCTCATCTTCAGAGCGCGCCCGCCCGCGAGCGAGCGCGAGTTGAGCGCGGCGAGAATCTCCTGCTCCTCGGTCTGCGGCGTCGCGGCGCCCGGCGTCTGCGCGTTCGCGCCGCCGTTGTTATTCGCCCCACTCGTCGCGTGCGAACCCTGGCTCGCGACGGGCGCGGGCGTGGCGGCGTGCGCCTGCGGCTGAGTGTTCGTCACCTGCGTCGAAGACTGCGCGCCGCCGACCGTCGTGAGCTGCGTGACCTCCTGAATTTCTCGCTTCGACATGATGAAGGTCAGTTGCTCGTCGCCCGCCGTCTGGTCAAACTCGAACCACGCCTTGCCCTGCGGCACGGTGTAGTCGGCGGTGCGACCGACGCGGTTCGACACGCCCTCGTAAGGAAACAGCAGCGTGCGCTTTCCCGAAGAGCCCTGGTTGATGATGACGACGTAGCCCGCGAAGTTCATGTTGAAGTGGAAGCGCACGCGGTCGCCCGCCTGAAAGGTCGTCTTCGGCGAGACCCAGCGCGCGCGCCCGCCCCGGTCGAGCTCGATGCGGACGCGCACGCCCGGCCTGTGCCCGTCGTCGCGACGCTCGTCGAAGCGGCGGCTGACGTGTTGTCGCTCTTATAAGTGTTGAAGAGATCGCGCGCTCCGGCGGACGACTGTGCGCCGCCCTGAGCGAACGCCTGCGCCGCGCCGCAGAGTATTAAGAAGGCGATGACGTAGATAACTCTTTTCATGGTGTTCGGTGACTCCTTTGTGTAGCGCCGGTCGCGTCGCTACTCGGCCGCGAGGCGCACGGCGAGGATGGCGTAACCGGCCTTTTGTCCCTGCCTGATCTCAACCTCACTGACGAAAGACTGATAGCCTTCGCGCACGATCTTGACCGGGTACGTGCCCGGCTTGATGCTCATGTTCCTCTCCGACGAGTCGAAATAACCGTGCTCGTTCGTGCGCCCGAGCAGCAGAATGTCTTCGCGCTTGATCTCGCCTTTGACTGGCACGACGC
>JBJMGR010000270.1:0-8554 GCA_045807805.1 Pyrinomonadaceae bacterium
CCGCTGAAACTCCTCGCCCTCTATCACGCGTCGGAAGAATGCGTCGGTGTCGAGCAGCACCGAGTAGTCGAAGAAGATGTCGTAGATGCGCACGACCTCTTCACCGCGCAGGGTCACGTCGGGGATTGCGGTCGAGCCCTGATGGAGCGAGAGCCCGATGCCGAAATGCGTGTCGTGGTAAAGGTTCGCGCCCGTCGTGATTATCCAGTCAACGAAGCCCGCGCGCATGAGCGGTATGAGCGCGGAGATGCCAAGCCCGGCGGGCGTGAGCGCGCCCGTTATCGAGAGCCCGACGGTCACGTCCGGCTCAAGCATCTTCCGCGTGAACAACTGGCAAGCCTCGCGCAGACGCGCCGCGTTGTACGCGAGGAAGGTCTCGTCAACCAGGTCGGCCACACTCTCGCCGCCCGCAATCGCGCGCGGGTCAATCCGCCGCCCCGAAAGATATTTGCTCTTCTTCTTCGCCATCCCTCTCCCTTGTGTCCTTCGATTCCGACTAACGGACTGAGACCTTCGCTGTCGCGTGGTGCTTCAATTCACTCCGCGTCCCCGTTCCCGTCGCCGTCTTCTTGCGAGCGCCGGAGGCGCAGGCGGCCGATGCGCCGCTCGTCGGCCTCTAAGACTTCAACGTCGAGGAGGCCGCGAAGGGTCAGGCGGTCGCCCGGCGCGGGCACGCGGCCCGACTCGTTTATGACGAGGCCCGCGATGGTCGTGAAGTCGTCGTCTTCGATTTCGAGCCCGAACAGGCGCTCAATCTTTCCGACCTCGGTCGAGCCGAGCACGTCGTAGTAGCCGTCGTCGCCCTCGACTATCTCGATTATCTCCTCGCCCTCTATGTCCTCGTCCTCTATCTCGCCGACTATCTCTTCGAGAATGTCTTCGACGGTGACGAGGCCCGCCAAGCCGCCGTACTCGTCTATCACGAGCGCGAGCTGCACGTGCGCCTTCTGCATCTCCGCGAGCAACTCGTCCACGGTCTTCGTCTCGGGTACGAAGTAGGCGGGCCGAAGCATCTCGCCGATGGGCTCGTCCTCGCGCTCGTCGGCGAGGTACATCAGGAGGTCGCGCACGTATATGATGCCGACCACGTCGTCTATCTGTTCGCGGTAGACGGGCAGGCGCGAGTACTTCGACTCGATGACGCAGTCGCGCGCCTCGCGCACGGTGGCCGTCAAAGGCAGCGCGACGATGTCCGTGCGCGGCGTCATCACCTCGCCCGCGCGCGTCTCGCCGAACTCGATGATGGACTGAATCAGCTCGCCCTCTTCGCCCTCGATGATGCCTTCGTCTTCGCCAACGTCGATGAGCGCCTGTATGTCGCCGTTCGAGTCGCCGCCGTCGTCCGCGCCCTCCGACGTGCTGGTCTGCGTCATATGCGGGTCGCCGCCGCGACGCGAGCGCCGGTCTGCCACGGTCTGCCGCGGCGCGAAGACGAACGAGAGCGTGCCGTAGAACGGCCTGTAGATGGGCAGGAGCGCGAGCAGCGTGCGCTCGGGGTTGCTGGAAGAGAGCAGGCGCGGTATGACCTGCCGGAAGACGATGGTCAGCGCGAGCGCGATGAAGAAGGCGAAGAGGAGGAAGCGCCGCTCGGGCTGAAACAGTTGGTACGAGACGGCCGTGACCAGCACGACGAGCGCGACCAGCACGAGTTGTATCGCCGCGTTAAGAGTGAAGCGGAAGCGCGGGCGGTTCTCAAGCACCTCGCCGAGGAAGGCGACGTTGCGCCCCGGCCGCTCCTCGCGCTCGGTCGAGAGCCGCCGCAGGGCCACGTCGCTCAACTGCCCGAACGCCCTCTCTATCGTGGCGAAGAACGTCAGCGCCACGAGCAGCGCGAGCGCGAGCCCTATCTCCAACTCGATCTCCATAAGGAAGCTGTCAGTGATTAACTGTCAGCATTCAGCACTCGGCTTTCAGCGTAAGACCTTCGCGACCTTTGCGACTACTCCGCGACCTTCGCGGTTAATCTAAGATTCTCTAAACGCAAAGAACGCGGAGAAGACGCGAAGGACTTAAAGCTGATAGCTGATAGCTGATAGCTGACCGCTGAGTGCCCCGGAATTATATTCCAAGACGGCGGCGCAATGTGAGTTCGAGCGCGTTCATCTCGCCTGAATCCGTCTCGTGGTCGTAGCCGCACAGGTGCAGCAGCCCGTGCAGAATCAACTGCGCCACCTCGCCGTCGAAGTCGAGCCCGTGCTCCGCGGCCTGCCTCTCGGCCTGCTCGACCGAGACGACCACGTCGCCGAGCGTCAACCCTTCGGCCCTCTCGAACTCCTCCTGCCCCGATGGGAACGACAATACGTCCGTCGTCCCACGCTTCCCGCGCCACCGCCGGTTCAACCCGCGCATCGCCCTGTCCGACACGAACGCCACCGTCACGCCCGCCCCGCCCGACGGAACGACCTTCAAAGCCCTCTCCACGAAGACACGCCAACGCGCGCAATCAACACTCACCTTCCGCTGGCGGTTTACGACCTCGACCACAACTTACCTTGAGCCTTTTTGTCTCAGATGTCGCTCTTGTTGGTCTGCGACTCGTAGGCTTTGATTATCTGTTGGACGAGGCGGTGGCGGACTACATCCTTGTCCGTGAAGTAGACGAACTCTATGCCCTCGACGCCCGAGAGTATGCGCTCGGCCTCGATGAGGCCGCTGCGCTTGCCCGTCGGCAAATCTATCTGCGTCACGTCGCCCGTGATGACGGCCTTCGAGCCGAACCCGATGCGCGTCAGGGCCATCTTCATCTGCTCGCTCGTGGTGTTCTGCGCCTCGTCGAGGATGATGAACGCATCTCCAAGTGTGCGACCACGCATGAAAGCCAGAGGGGCGACTTCGATGATGCGCTTCTCCAGCATCTTGGCGACGCGCTCGGCGTCCATGAGGTCGAAGAGTGCGTCGTAGAGCGGGCGGAGGTATGGGTCAACCTTCTCTTGCAGGTCGCCGGGGAGGAAGCCGAGGCGCTCGCCCGCTTCGACCGCGGGGCGCGCGAGGATGATGCGACTCACCTGCTTCTGCGTGAGCGCCTGCACGGCCATCGCGACGGCGAGGTAGCTCTTGCCCGTTCCGGCCGGGCCTATGCCGAAGACCACGTCGGAGTTCTGTATGGCCTCGATGTAGCGGCGCTGGTTCGCGGACTTGGGCGCGACCTGCTTCTTGCCCGCCGGGTTGAAGCGCGCTTTGGTGAAGTAGTCGCGCAGGCTGTATGCGCGGTCTTCGGCTATCTGGGCGAATGCCTCGCGCAGCTCTCGGTCTGTAAAGTTTTTGCCCTCGCGGAAGAGTTCCGCGAAGTCCTCTATGATTCGCTCGGCCGTGGCAACGTCCTGCGGGTCGCCGTCGAGCGTCAAGTCCTGCCCGCGCGCGTCCAGGCGCACGTCGAGCAGGGATTCGAGGTACTTTATGTTCTGGTCGTGGACGCCGAAGAGGGTCTCGACGGCCCTCGGCGGAAGCTCGATCTTCTTCAAAAGGCGCTCTCTTCTCCTTGTCGAGGGGGCACAGCAGTGGTGCGCGTACGGGAGCCGTTGAGGGACGGGGGTTTTGCTCTGAACATTTCAGAAAAGACGCTACAACAGAGCGCGCGGGGTGTCAACGAAGAGGCGCTCGGCCGCGCGCGTTTTTGCGTGCTCGGACGCGAAAGTCGCGGCGCGCATCACCTCGCCTTGACACTCCGACCGACGCTCCCTATACTTTGGGCTTTGCGTCGTGGCCGGGATTCGCGACAGACGGGCCGCGGTCGAGATTAGAGTTAGAGACAAGGCTTTACGGACGGAGTTAAAAGAGAGATGCCGAATCATAAATCCGCAGAGAAGCGCGTGCGCCAGAACGAGAAGCGTCGCACGATTAACCGCGGCCACCGGAGCAAGCTGCGCACGGGTATCAAGAAGCTGCGCTCGGCGCTCGAAGGCGGCGACGCCTCGGGCGCGCAGACGCTCCTGCCCGAGACGATTTCGCTTATAGACAAGGCCGTGCAGAAGGGCGCGCTCCACCGCAACGCGGCCGCGCGCTATAAGTCGCGGCTGACAGTTCGCGCGAACCAGTCGGCGAAGTAAGTCAACTTCAAAATCATTGACCAGCGAGGCAGGCCGAGGCAAGTTCGGCCTGCCTCGCTTTTTGCTGCCCGAAGGTCGGCGGGCGGGTTGCGAGAGTTCGTGGCGGCGCGGGAGGAGGTGGAAGAGGGATGACGGATGAAGTTAAGCCTTACCGTAACGATGAAGAGGTTAAAGAGGTCGTGCGTAGGTTCGAGTCGTGCGAGTACGCGCCGGACGACTTCAAACACAGGCTGCACCTGACGGTCGCGCTCGTCTACCTTCTCGACTCGACCTACGCCGAAGCGCTCGAACTCATGCGCCGGAGCCTGCACCGCTTTACCGGACATCACGGGCTCAAGGGCGTCTACCACGAGACGATGACCGTCTTCTGGATGCGCCGCGTCCTGGCCTTCGTCGAGCGGTCGGACAGAGAGCGTGGGCTCGCCGTGCTCGCGAATGAGCTATCGGACGCGTGCGCCGACTCGCGTCTCGTCTTCGACTACTACACCAAAGAGCGCCTCGACTCCGACAAGGCGCGCGCCCACTGGCTCGACTCCGACCTGAAGCCTTTAGACTTTTGAGAGAGCGGGCAGCACTCAGCTTTCAGCCTTCAGCCAAACCCTTTTCGCCTTCTTCGCGCGTTCCTGGCGGTTAAGAGTCTGAGCTTAACCGCGAAGGTCTTGCGGTGGTCGTAGTGGCCGCGAAAGATTTTAAGCTGAGTGCTGACCGCTGAGTGCTGACCGCTTTATGCCGAGAGTTCGCAGACGAGAATTTCGAGTTGGACGCGCGCGCCTCGGCCGCCGCCGCCGAGCGAGGTTTTGATTGCGAGGTCTGCCTCGGCGATGCGGCGTATGCGTCGCGCAAGCTCGTTCGAGTCGGCGCGGCGCGCGGTGGCGAGGAACTCCTTGCGCTGGTTGAAGGGCATGTTGACGACGCGGAAGACCTCCTGCTCGGCAGCGCCGCGCGACATGAGGTCTTTGGCGAGCGCGAGGCGATGGTAACTGCTCGCGAGAAGGCCGATGAGCATGACGGGCTCCGCGCCGTCGTCGAGCAGCTTCGAGAGAGTTTCGAGCGCGCGCCGCCGGTCGCGTGCGATGAGCCTGTCCGTCAACTCGAAGTTTGAATGCTCGCGCGAGCGGCCGACCAGAGCGTCAACCATCTCCATCGTGACGTGGCCGCCGGGGAGCGCCGCAGTCGAAAGCTTCTCAAGCTCCGTGGAGAGTTGGCGCACGCTCGCGCCCGTGAGCGCGATTATCTGCCGGAGCGTGCGCTCGTCGGCGTCCGCGCCGAGATGCTTCATGCGGTCGCGCGCCCACGAAGCCAACTCCGAATCATTCAGCGCGGCGAACTCGATGCTCGTGCAGACTTCGAGGAGTGTCTTGCTGAACTTCCGCCGCTTGTCCAAGTCGTCCGCGACGAAGATGACGACGGAGGTCTCTACGGGGCGCGTGATGTAGCGCACCAACGCCTCCTCGTCCGACTCGCGCAGCCGCGCGAAGTCAGACACGCGCACGACGCGCCGCTCGGCCATCATGGGAAGTTGCTCGGCCGCCGCAATCGCGTGCTGCACGTCCGAAGACGCGAGGCTGTACGAAGACTCGTTGAACTCGCGCAGCGCCGCGCCCTTCAGCGCCGCGTCCGCAACCTTCCGCGCCGCGGTGTCGCGCAGATAATCCTCCGGGCCGAACAGAAGGTAGAGCGGGTCAACCTTCCCGCCCTTCAGATTTCGCCAAAGCTCTTCTCTCGTGACGGTGGACATTTTGAAAAAGTAGGCAGAAGGCAGAAAGCAATCAAAAGCCTTGTTGTCAGAAGTCAGAGGTTAAATCTTCAACGCACATAATGCAGAGCGGCTGCCTTCTGCCTTCTGCGTTCTCACGGCTCCTCGTTGACGCCGAAGCCATTGACGAGTGTGGAGACGAGGCTCTCGGCGAAGCTGCGCGAGAGGCGTTCGACCGCGGGGTCTTCCTCGTTGAAGAAGGTGCGCGGGTCGTCTGTGAACTCGAACTCGCCGCGGAAGACGTAGTCCTGATTGTCGTAGAGCACGCGGTTCGTCACCTGATCGCGGACGGTGACGGCGGCCGTTATCGTGACCTCGAATATGCGCGCACGACCGCGCGAGTCGAGCAGCACGCCGTAGAAGGCGAAGCCCTTGATGGTTCCGTCCACGACCGCGTCGGCGGTCTTCGGGTCGCTCTGCACGCGTAGTCCCTTGCCGCGGCGAATGATCTCGCGCATCACTGCTTCGGTGAAGCGCGACTCGACCTTATAGCGGAGCGCCTGATTCTGGAATGCGGGCACGGCGACCGTGCGTATGTGCTCGGGCAGGCCCGAATGCGTCACGGGCTTGTAGCAGCCCCGGAAGCCCGACGCGAGCACGAAGACGCAGGCGAGCGCCGACGCGCGGAATATTTTGTAGGCCGGAGTCATTCCCCTTCTCTCACCCCGCAGTTGATTTTCGCGGCGGGGTCAGAAGAGAGAGAGAGAACGACGACCGCCCCACGCGATGTGTGTAAAAGTCTTATCACCGAAGCGACCCCGCCAGCAACGCGAGCCCCATTCCCGCGTTGAGCACGCCCGCCATGCACGCGAGGCCGCGAAAGATAATCTCGTCGGCGACCTCCTTCTCTTTGACGCCGAAGAGCAAGAGCGGGAAACGCCTTATCCAGACGCCGAGCCTCCTGTTGAAGGCGAGGCACAGGACGCCGAGCAGGATAAAGAAGACTCCGGCGACTGATCCCTGCGGCACGGCGCTCGCGATAAACATAGAGGCCACCCCTTTCCTTTCAGACTTCGCCATTCTGCACTTTTTTAATCGCGTCCGCCACGCGCACGGTCTCGACCGCGGCGCGCACGTCGTGGACTCGCACGATTGACGCGCCGCGCAGCACGGCCGCCGTCACGGTCGCCATCGTGCCGTGGACGCGCTTGTCGACGGGCGCGCCGCCGAGTAGATGCCCGATGAAAGACTTGCGCGATGTGCCGACGAGCAGAGGGAAGTCGGAGAAGTCGCGCGCCAGAACGTCGAGCTTCGCTATCAACTCCATGTTCTGCTTCTGCGTCTTGCTGAAGCCTATGCCGGGGTCGAGCACTATCTTCTCGCGGCGCACGCCCCGCCGCTCGGCCTCGGCGACGGCGCGCCGCCAGTCGTCGGAGACCTCTTTCAGTATGTCGGCGACGGGCTCCTGCTTGTGCATCGTCTCGAAGGTGCCGCGCGAGTGCATAAGGATAAGCCCCGCGTCGTAACGCGCGGCCACGTCTGCGAGCGCGGGGTCGAAGCGCAGGCCCGAGATATCGTTGACTATCTGTACGCCCGCGTCGAGGGCCACGCGCGCGACCGACGCCTTCGTCGTGTCTATCGAGTAAGGGCCGCGGTAGTGTATGAGCTTTATCATCACGTCGATGAACTTCTGGACGCGGCGTATCTCCTCCTCCTCCGAGACGGCCTGCGCGCCCGGACGCGTGGACTCGCCGCCGATGTCTATGATGTCCGCGCCGTCCTGCGACATGCGCTCGGCGTTGTCCCACGCGCGCTTGCGCGTGAACCAGCGCCCGCCTTCGCTGAAGCTGTCGGGCGTGAGGTTGATGACGCCCATGACGAGCGTGCGCGCGCCGAGCGCGAGCGTGTGGCGCGGCAACTCCCACGAGCGCTTTTTAACGACTGACTCGGCGGATACCTTCTTCATACTTCGATGATTCGACGGCGCGCCGCTCACGGCTGCCGGAAGAGAAGGCTCATGCAGGTCATCCCGCCCTCGGCCTTCGCGAACTCGGAGACCTCGACCGCGTGCACGTCGTAGCCACGAGTCCGTAGCATCCCGGCCGTGCGCGGGAACGCCGCGCTCACACAGACGGAATCTTCGACGCACAGGACGTTCGCGGCCCAAGGCTCGGACGCGTCAACGCATACGACCTCGTAACGGCCGAAGGCGCGCGCGTCAACCCATTCGGGATTGGCTAAGACCGTCGCATCGTCGAGCGCCGAGCAGCCCGTCTTCAGATGCAGGCAGCCGCGCAACTCGACCGTCAAGACCTCGTAGCCGTGCGGCGCGGCGAACCTTCGCAGAGCCTCCGCACCCGAAGCATTCGTGCGCGGCGAGAGCCCGACGTAGAGCGTACGCCCGACGCGCATCACGTCGCCCCCTTCGAGCGTCGCGGGCGGCAAGACCTTGACGACCGGACGAAGGCACGCGACCTCCGCCTCTATCAGTCCGACCTCGCCGCGTCGAGATTCGACGCCGGGGCGCGTCAAGACAGCTATCTCGTCGAGCACGATTGCAGTGTCTTCGACGAAGACGCTGTCGGGCAACTCATCCACAGGCGGCAGCGTCAACACCCGCGCGCCGCACGCGCGCAGCGCGTCTCGGTAGCCGCGGTGCTGTCGTGCTGCCCGCTCGGCGTCAATCGGCTCGCGCTCCCTGTAAGTCAACTCGCACGCGTCCAGAACGCGCGCGGGCTCTCTTGTCAATGCGACAATCATGTGTGCTTATTCGTCACGGCTGCCGGCTGTGCGACCGCTGCCAATTTCTGAC
>JBJMGR010000271.1:0-3691 GCA_045807805.1 Pyrinomonadaceae bacterium
CGCGGCCCGCGCGGTAGCGGCGTGACGGCCTACGTCCCGAGTTCGGGCGCCGCGACCGTCACCCGCCCGGAATTCTACGAGGCGCGCCGCCCTTCGACGACCGAGTTCGAGAAGAGCATCGAGAGTTTCGAGAAGCCCGAGGACAAGAAGTTGTCCTCCGCCAAGAAGGTCGAGACGTGGAAGAAGAGGCGCGACGACCTGTTCCGACAGGTCTGGAACGCCACCCAACCGGCCAAACGGGACGAGGCATTCAACAAGGCCATCGCGGGAATGAGCCTTTCGGCCGACGAGATTAAGGGAGAGAAGACGGGCAACAATTTAAAGCGCAGTGACCCGGACTTCAACCCCGGCGTCGAGGCGGCCCTCAAAGCAGGCTCGACGGAGAAGGTGACGACCTCCTCCTCGTGGACGGTCGAAGAGATCTGCAACATGGTCACCCCGAAGACCGTCGCCTCGGTCGCCGTTTCGGGTAAAGAGACCGAACTGACGGACGCGTGCGCCGCGCTGTCCGCCTACTTCACCCGGAGAGACGCGCGCGTCGCCTCGACGGTCGCAGTCGAGATCGTCCAGCCCGGCGTGAAGAAGGGCGCGACGAACGAGAACACGTGCAACCCGAAGAACCCGGACATCGCTCCCCTGTCCAACCCGCCCTATTCGGCCGACCAGTACAAGAGCCTCGTCCAACTCTACCTGCGCGCCGCATACAGGGCCGGAACCTTCCCGGAGGTCACGACCCACTTCGTCGTCGATTCGTTCATCGGCGGCCACTGCGACCCGAGGTGTTTCGACCTCAACTATCTGTACGACTCCATCGCGGGCGCATTGGGGCACGGCAAGGGCAGCACCTACGGCGTCAAGCCGAACTACGGCAGAAGTTCGGGAACCCACACCGTCTGGTGGGACGATGGCATTTGCCACGGCAAACATCCTTGACGCTGACTTCAACAAGAGGTGAAGGCTTATGAGTTTTCCCGGCAGCCCGCGCGTCATCAAGGGCGCGATAATCGGCATGGACATTTTCAACCCGCTGGCGAGCATCGTGGTGTTTCAGTACAACCCCGACACCGTCACGCGCACCCTGCAAGCGCAGACGGCGGGCGAGAGCGGGGCGCGCAGCGAGGTGACGCGACTGAAGGGCGCGCCCGTCGAGACCATCAAGCTCGACGTGGAGATTGACGCCACTGACCAACTCGAACAGGGCGACGGGCTCGCCACCTCCACGGGCATATACCCACAGCTCTCGGCGCTCGAAATGCTTCTCTACCCGAAGAGCGCGCTCGTCATCGCGAACACGGTGCTGATGGCCCTCGGGACTTTGGAGATCGTCCCGCCGACGGGGCCGCTCACGTTTCTGGTCTGGGGCTTGAAGCGAGTGCTGCCCGTGAAGCTCACCGAGTTCAGCATCACGGAGGAGGCTTACGACGTGGGCCTGAACCCCATACGGGCGAAGGTCGGCCTCGGGCTCCGTGTGCTGAGCTACAACGACCTTTCAATCACGAACCCGGCCTACTACGTCTTCCTCACGCACCAGATTGTGAAGGAGACGATGGCGGTCATCGGGAGCGTCGGCAACCTCGGCGCGGTCGCGGGCGGGAACGTCAAACTCTTCTGAGGGACGAGCATGTTCAACTATCAGAGCCGCTACTACAACCTTGAGACCGTGAAGCTGACGCTGCCCGACGGGCGCGAGGCCGTCTACAAGCGTCGGCGGCTCCTCCCGCGCGGCTCCGCGATGCCGCTGCTCGTAGAGGTCTCGGTCACGGAGGGCGACCGCCTCGACCTCATAACCGCGCGCACGCTCGGCGACTCGGAGCACTTCTGGCGCGTCGCCGACGCCAACAACGCCATGAATCCCTTCGACCTGACGGCCGAGATAGCACGCGTTCTGCGCGTCCCCGTCCCGCGTCCCGGAGAGTGAGGAGAAGAAGTTGTCGCTCTTAGGAATACATCTGACGCTCTTGATGGGGCCGGGGATAGCCGTGCCCGCGCCGCTCGACCTCGCCGAGGCGCTAAAGAGTGTGAGCGTCACGAACAACGACACGGGGCGCTCGGGCTTCTCCCTGACCTTCGAGGTCGGGCGCACCTCGCCGCTCGACATGCTCGACTACGCGCTGCTGCTCAACCCTCTTCTGCGTCCCTTCACGCGCATCGTCGTCGTCGTCACCTTCGGCGTGCTGCCGCAGGTTCTGTGCGACGGAGTCATCACGAACGTGCAGCTTCAGCCGAGCAACGAGCCGGGCGCATCGACCTTGACCGTCACGTGCGAGGACGTGAGCGTGATGATGGACTTGCAGGAGTTGCCGCAGCCGTGGCCCGCGCTACCGGCCAACGCGGTCGTCAGCCTCATACTCCTGAAGTATATGCAGTATGGGCTCACGCCCGTCGTTATGCCTGCAATCTTCCCGAACCCGCCCTCGCCGACCGAGCGCGTGCCCGTCCAGAACATGACCGACCTCAACTACATAAACTTCCTCGCGGCGCGGCAGGGCTACGTCTTCTACGTCGAGCCGGGCTTCGCGCCCAACACGAACTTCGCCTACTGGGGGCCGCCGCACGTCCCGCCGCCCTACCGCGCGGGGCCGCCGCAGAAGGCCATCACCTTCAACTCGGGGCCGGAGACGAACGCATCGTCGGTCAGCTTCACATACAACGCGCTCGCGCCGACGGTCGTCGCGGGCGTCATACAGGATAGCCGCACCAACATCTCGATTCCCATCGTCACTTCGCCGCTCGGGATGCGCATCCCGCTCGCGAGCCAGCCCGCCATCATCTTCAACCAGCCGAACGTGCGCCTGAGCCTCCTGCCCTCGACGCCGCAGCAGGCGCGCCGCGCCACGTCGGGCGGCGGCGGCGGCGCGGCCGAAGAGTTCCCGGAGGCTCGCACGACCGCGGGGCTTGAGATAGCCGAGGCCATCATGCGCGCGCAGGCCACGACCGACGCCTCGACGGACAATGTCGTGACGGTCTCGGGCGAGCTGGACGCGTTGGAGTTCGGCGACATACTCCGCGCGCGCGCCCTCGTCGGGTTGCGCGGCGTGGGCTACAGCTACGGCGGCAACTACTACGTCAAGAGCGTCTCTCATCAGATAAGCAAGGGGCAGTACAAGCAGCGCTTCACCCTGACCCGCGAAGGAACCGGATCGCTTACGCCATTTGTGATGCCATGACACGATACTACGGCAAGTACCGCGGTAAGGTTACGAACAACCTGGACCCCGATAACCTCGGGCGCTTGCAGGTGAGCGTGCCCGCCGTCTTCGGCGACTTCGCGCTCAACTGGGCTCTGCCGAGCGTGCCCTACGCGGGGATGCTGAACGGCTTCTACGCCATGCCTCCTATCCAGGCGAACGTCTGGGTCGAGTTCGAGGCGGGCGACCCGGAGCAACCCATATGGAGCGGCTGCTTCTGGAGCACGGGCGAAGTCCCTTCGCTCGCGACCTCGACCGTGGCCTCCATCCCGCACCTCGTCTTCCAGACGACAGCGCAGACCACACTCATGCTCAACGACGACCCCACGGCAGGCATCCTGCTCAAGACCGCCACGGGCGCGAAGATTGAGATTAACGCCACCGGGATAACCATCGACAACGGCACGGGCGCGAGCATCAAGCTGACGGCCACGGGCGCGATAACCATCACGGGCACGCCCACCGACATCAACAACAGCGCGCTCACCGTCAACTAGGGCGGC
>JBJMGR010000272.1:0-9354 GCA_045807805.1 Pyrinomonadaceae bacterium
GAAGGCTTGGGCGGAGGCGCGCGGGCGCGAGCCGCAGGCGCTCGACAAGTCGGATATGACGCAGTTCGTGATGTCGCTCTCGCGCGAAGGGCTCTCGTCGCGCTCGGTCGCGCGCTCTTTGAGCGCCGCGCGCGGCTTCTTCCGATACCTTCTGCTCGACGGCCACGTGCGCGTTGACCCGACGGGCGAGGTCGCTTCGCCGCAGGGCGAGCAGAAGCTCCCGCGCTTCCTATCGCAGGAAGAGGTCGAGCGTCTGCTCGAAGCTCCCGACACTTCTAACCCGGAAGGCGTGCGCGACCGCGCGATGATAGAGGTTCTGTATGCGAGCGGCCTGCGCGTCTCCGAGCTTGTGGGGCTGACGAAGTCGAGCGTAGACCTCGACACGGGCGTGCTCTTCTGCACGGGCAAGGGGAGCAAGCAGCGCCGCATCCCCGTGGGCCGCTCCGCGGTCACATGGCTTCAGAGGTACGAGGCCGCGCGTCACGCGCTGCTCGCCGGCCGAGAGTCGCAACGCCTCTTCGTCGGCTATCTCGGCCGCCCCATCACGCGGCAGGACTTCTACAAGACTCTCGCGGCGCACGCCGGGCGCGTCGGCCTGGAAGGCGTGACGCCTCACGTGCTCCGTCACTCGTTCGCCACGCACCTGCTCGAACACGGCGCGGACACGCGCTCCGTACAGGCGATGCTCGGCCACGCAGACCTCGCGACGACGCAGATTTACACGCACGTCTCGGGCGAGCGACTTCGTACGGTCTACGAGCGTCACCACCCACGCGCACGCGGCGGGGGCGAAGACGTGCCCGACGCGGAAGAGAAGTGAAGGCACCATGCGCGGCGAAGAAAAATAGGGCGGCGGCACGCGTCACTGTGCCGTCGCCCTTTCGCATGGGAACTCCCACGTTCCGCGAAACTTTAGATGCTCTTCAAACTCACGTCGCCCGAGGCGGAGGATATCTTAAGGAGTCTTGAGCCGCCGCCGAGTTGGCCGCGCGCGCGGCTGCCGGGGCCGTAGTTGTTGTGCTTGACCTCGATGGGCAGGTTCGTCTCTATCGAGCCGGAGACGGTAGACATCTCGACCGTCGCATCGACGCTCGCGGGCAGGAGTACGTTGACGTTGCCGCTCGCGGAGGAGAAGCGCATGTCGCCGTCGCCTTCAACGCGCGTCAACTCTACCTCAACGTCGCCGCTCGCACTGCTCGCGTTGACGTTGCCAGCGGAGTCCTTGACCTTGACAGTCCCGCTCGCCGAAGAGGCGCGTATCTCGCCGCTCACGCCCGAGACCGTCACGTCGCCGCTCGCCGTGTTCATCTCGACGCGGCCCGTCACGTTCTCCGCCGAGAGGTTGCCGCTCGCGGTCGAAATCTTCTCGAAGTCGAAGCGGACGGAGCGCGGGACTTTGACCTCGAACCGAAGGCTCGCGTCGCAGTTGCAGTGCTCCGCGTAGTCCGCTCGAAGCGAGACGTGGCCCGCCGTGCTCAGATTCTCGACCGATACCTGGTCGCGGTCGCGCCCCTCCTTGTACGCGGAGACTTCGACGGACGCGCCGTCGTAGCCCGTGATGTTTATGTCGCCCGAGACGTTCTTGATAGATATCGAGCCGCCCGGCGCGAGGTTGAAGCTCTGCCGAAAGTCCTGCGCCCCCGCGGACACGGCCCAAGCCGCGCACAACACGGTCGCCGCCACGAAATTAAAGATCATCCTGCGTCCCATCTCTACAGACTCCTCCTGCGTTGAAATTCCAAACAACCCTTCGTCTGCTGAGTAAACACCACGGACGCGAGATTCGTGGCAGAGGAAAAAAGAAAGAAGGCAGAAAGCAGAAGGCAGAAAGCAGAAGGTAGTCAGGAGCGTGTGTGTCTTGACTGCCTACTGCCTTCTGCCTTCTGCCTTCTGCCTACTGCTTTCTGCCTTCTACCTTCCGCCTCCTTCAAGCAAACTGCCCGGCGGCGTGGCCCGAGGCCCAGGCCCATTGGAAGTTGTAGCCGCCGAGATGGCCGGTCACGTCGATGACCTCGCCTATGAAGTAGAGGCCGGGCGCGCGGCGCGCCTCCATTGTCTTGGACGAAAGTTCATCCGTCGAGACGCCGCCGCGCGTCACCTCCGCTTTTTGAAAACCTTCCGTGCCCGACGGCTCGACGCGCCAATCCTTCAGACGCTCGGCCGTCGCGCGAAGCTCCCCGGCGGAGAGACCGCGCAGAGGGCCGCGCGGCGCGTAAAGCTCGCACCAGCTCTGCGCGAAGCGTCGCGGAAGGTGGCGCGCGAGCACGGTCGAGAACTCAGCGCCCGACGTGCGCTCTCGTTCGAGAAGCTCGCGCGCGTCGAGGCCGGGTAGGAGGTCTATCGAGACCGCTTCGCCGCGCGACCAGTAGGAGGAGATTTGCAGGACGGCCGGGCCGCTCAAGCCGCGATGCGTGAAGAGAATGTTCTCTAAGAACTCCGCGCCGCCCGCGCGCACGGCCGCCGGGACGGAGACGCCGCTCAAGTTCTTGAACGCGTCCAGGTCGCCGCGCGCGAGCGTGAAGGGGACGAGCGCGGGTTCCGGCATCAAGACCTTCAGCCCGAACTGGCGCGCGAGGCGGTAGCCGAAGTCTGTCGCGCCGAGCTTCGGGATTGAGAGCCCGCCGGTCGCGACCACGAGCGATTCCGACTCGAACGTCCCGCGGTTCGTCTCAAGCGTGAAGAGTTCATCTTTTCTCACGGCGACGACGCGGCAGCCGGTGCGAACTTCGACGCGCGCGTCGTCGCACTCGCCGAGGAGCATGTCAATAATTAGGCGCGAGCTTTCGTCGCAGAAGAGTTGCCCGAGCTTCTTCTCGTGGTAACGGATTCGGTGACGCTTGACGAGCGCGACGAAGTCCGCCGGGGTGTAGCGCGCGAGCGCGGACTTCGCGAAGTGTGGATTGGACGAGATGAAGTTCTTCGCGGTCGTGCCCGTGTTCGTGAAGTTGCAGCGGCCGCCGCCCGAGATGGCAATCTTGCGGCCCGCCGTCTCGTTGTGCTCAAGCAGCACGACGCGACGGCCACGCGCGCCCGCCGCCGCCGCGCACATCAACCCGGCCGCGCCCCCGCCGATGACAATCACGTCCGTACGCATCTTCGGTTGCTTAAAAACTTTTCGTTGACATGCCCGGCCTTCGAGCATATCTTTCCCGCGCTCGCCCCAGACCATTTCAAGCTCACAGCCATAGTGCGCGACTTCGCCTTTACAACAAACCCCGGAGGAGATGATGACCACAGCGCCGAAGAATCAGTTGGATAAAATAGAGCACGTCGTCGTGCTGATGCTTGAGAACCGTTCCTTCGACAACATCCTCGGCTGGCTCTACGACCCCACGAACCCACCGCCATTTAACAAGAAGCCGCCCGCGAACTTTGAAGGCGTCTACGGCAAGAATCTCTCCAACCCCGGCCCCGGCGGGACGGTCAACGTCGGGAAGGGCAGCGTCCTCACAGACCCGAACCCAGACCCCGGCGAGCCGTACGAGGACGTTTACAGCCAGCTCTACAACGTGAGCCCCGCGCCCGCGCTCGGCAAAGTGCCGCCCGACCCGCCGCAGCCGCCCGCAATGCAGGGCTTCGTCAACAACTACGCCGCGCAGCCGAACGTCACGGAACCGGGCATCATCATGAACTGCTTCACGCCCGCGTCGCTCCCCGTCACGTCGAGCCTCGCGTACTACTACGGCGTCTGCGACCACTGGTTCGCCTCCATCCCGACGCAGACGCTCTGCAATCGCTCGTACGTCGAGGCGGGCACCTCCTCCGGCTACGTGGACAACGAGGGCGACAACGGCATCCTCTTCATCAACTACACGCCGACCATCTTCAACCTGCTCGAAACGCAGGGTCTGAACTGGAAGGTCTACTACGGGAGTTGGCTCATCACCTGCTGGTCTCTGCTCACGCAGGATCAGATGTGGCATTTCAAGTACACGGAGCACTACGCGCGCATGAGCCAGTTCAAGAAGGACGCGAAGAAGAAGGGAGGACTCCCGGCCTACTCCTTCATCGAGCCCATCTACCTCGACTCGCTCATCTGGGGGCCTGAGAACGACATGCACCCGGAGGCGAACCCCTTCGAGTTCGACGGCCCCTCGAACGTCGAGCAGGGCGAGCGCCTGATTTATGAAATCTACACGGCGCTGCGCGCGAGCCCCGATTGGGAGAAGATTCTCTTCGTCATCACCTTCGACGAGCACGGCGGCTGCTACGACCACGTCGCGCCGCCCGCCGCGGCCCCGCCCGACAACATCGTCATCCCGCCCACGCAGCGTGGCGGGAGCGGCTTCAAGTTCAACCGCTTCGGCGTGCGCGTGCCCGCGATAGTCATCTCGGCCTACACGCCTCCGCAGACCATCATCAACCAGACGCTCGACCACACGTCGGTGCTGAGCACGGTCGTCAACCGCTTCGGGCTGCCGCAGAACCGTCTGGGAGCGCGTGCGGCGGTAGCGCCCGACCTCGGCGCCGCGCTCACGCTCAAGCAGCCGCGCAAGGACAAGCCGCCCATCCCGAAGCCCACGGCCTCGTCGCTCTCGGCCCTCAAGCCAGACGCCGCGCGCCTCGTCCCGAAGCCGCTGACCAAACTGCAACGCACGCTACTCGAAGGCGCGGCATACAGATTGGGCAAGGCCGGGGTAGCGCCCCTCGCGGCGGCCGAATTAACCAAAGTGAGCACGACGCATGAGGCCGACGCCGCGCTCGCGAGATACGAAGTAGAACTGCTCCACAAGAAATGACCGTCACGCCCATCTCCGAGGGAATTTATTGACAGGGATGGACGGGATTAACAGGATAGGAATACAGGGTTTGAAATTTCAAATCTTCAATTCTTATCCTGCCTATCCTGTCCAGCCCTGTTAATTTTTCTTCCGCTCCTCTTCCAACATCGGCTTTAGATAACGATAGACGGTCGCGGCGACGAGCCGCGTGCCTTCGGCGTTGGGGTGTATGCCGTCCTGCTGGTTGAGTTCCGTCTTGCCCGCGACGCCTTCGAGGAAGAAGGGGATTAGCGTCACGTCCTGCTCCTTCGCGAGCGACTTGAATCCTTCGTCAATCTGTTGCTCGTAGCCACCGCCCGCTTCGGTCGTCGTGTACATCCCCGCGAGCAGTACGCGCGCGCCGCGCGACTTCGAGCGCTCGATGATGGCGGAGAGATTCTTGCGCGTCTCCGCGACGGGTTGTCCGCGAAGGAAGTCGTTCGCGCCGAGTTCTAATATGACGAAGCGGACGCCGCCCGCGTCGAGCGACCAGTCTATGCGCCGCACGCCTCCCGCCGAAGTGTCGCCCGAGATGCCCGCGTTGACGACCTCGTACTTGAAGCCGTCCGCGTCGAGCATCTTTTGCAGTAGCGCGGGGTAGCTCTCAGCGGGCGAGAGTCCGTAGCCCGCGGTCAGGCTGTCGCCGAAGGCGACGATTTTCGGTAAAGTCTCAGCGGGAGTCGGGGCGCCTGCGGGCCGCGCGTCGAGAGTCGGCGCTGAGTTGCGCGAAGCACCGCCACACGCGGCGAGCAGCGCGAAGGTCAAAAGAGGGAGGGCGAGCAGCACTGTTCTCATGATCGAATTATACCAAGTGACGAAGACAGTTCAGTCCGGCGCGGAACGCCTGACCATTCTACGCGAGGTTGACATGAACGTGCCCGACGGGCAGTTCGTTGCGGTCGTAGGCCCTTCGGGCTCGGGCAAGTCGACCCTGCTCGGCCTCATCGCTGGCTTGGACGCGCCCACCTCGGGCGAGATACGCGTTGACGGCGAGGCGGTCACGCGCATGGGCGAGGACGCGCTCGCCTCCTTGCGCGGGCGGAAGATAGGCTTCGTCTTCCAGTCGTTCCACCTCATCCCTTCGATGACCGCGTCGGAGAACGTCCTCGCGCCGATGGAGATAATGGGGCGCAGGGACGCAGCCGCGCGCGCGCGACAGTTGCTCGAAGACGTTGAGCTTACGGGTCGCGCTCATCACTATCCTTCGCAACTCTCGGGCGGCGAGCAGCAGCGCGTCGCAATCGCGCGCGCCTTCGCGAACGAGCCTTCGATACTTCTCGCCGACGAGCCGACCGGCAATCTCGATTCGCGCAACGGCCAACACGTCTTCGACCTCATGGTCGAGATGAACCGTCGGCGCGGCGCGACCCTCCTGCTCGTCACGCACGACCACGAACTCGCTTCGCGCGCAGACCGGCGCATCTCTCTACGCGACGGCCGGGTTGTCTCGGACGAGATGCTTCGCGCGGCGGAGACGAGCGGCGCGAACTCCGAAGAGTTGGAAGGAGCGCGGCCGTGAATCAAAACATGAAAGCAAAGGCGGAGGGACGTTGAGCTTCATCTTCAACCTCGCGCGGCGCGAGTTGCGCTCGTCCTGGCGGCGTCTGCTCTTCTTCTTCCTGTGCATTGGCGTGGGGGTGGGGAGCATCGTCGCACTGCGCTCTCTGATTCAGAACCTCAACCGCGCCGTGGCGGGCGAGGCTCGCGCTCTGATGACGGCCGACGTGCAGGTAGAGACTACGCGCGAGTGGTCGCCGGAAGCGCTCTCGAAGATTAACAACGTCGCGCGGCCGCCCGTGGTCGAGGCGCGCACGGAGACTATAGAGTCCGCGACGATGCTGCGGCCCGCCGACGCCGCGCACGAGGGCGCGCTGATGGTCGAGCTTAAAGGCATCGAGCGCGGCTTCCCGCTCTACGGCGACTTCAGGCTCGAAGACGGGACGGCCTTCGACTATTCGCTCGTCGAGCACGACGGCGCCGTCGTCGCGCCGCTCCTGCTCGAACGTCTCAACTTAAAAGTCGGCGACCGCGTGAAGATAGGCGAGCGCGAGTTCGAGATACGTGGCGTCACGAAACAGGAGCCGGGAAGCGCGGGCGGCTTCCGTCTCGGCCCGCGCGTCTTCGTCTCGCGCGAGTCTGTAGAGACGGCGGGCTTGACGGGCTTCGGCAGCCGCGCGCGCCGAAAGATTCTCTTGAAGGTCGCGGACGGCCGCATGGACGAGTTAGTCAGCGCGCTGCGCTCGGAGCTTGGCAACAACGTCGTGGGCGTGCGCTCTTACCGCGACTCCGAAGAGAGTCTCGGCGAGCAGTTCGCGCGCGCGGAGAACTATCTTTCGCTCGCGGGGCTCGTCGTGCTCGTGCTCGGCGGCATAGGCGTCTCTTCCGTCACGCGCGTCTTCGTCGAGCAGAAGCGGAAGACCATCGCCGTGCTCAAGTGCGTCGGCGCGACGGGGCGGCGTCTGACGGCCGCGTATCTCGCACAAGTTCTCGCGCTCGGCGCGATGGGTAGCGTGCTCGGCGTGCTGCTCGCGAAGGGCGCGCTCCTGTTCGTGCGCACGCGCTTCAGCGACGCGCTGCCGCCGAATCTTACTTACGGACTGCACGCGGGCTCAATCGCGCAGGGCTTTGCGCTCGGCGTGCTCGTCTCGCTGCTCTTCTCCGCGCTCCCGCTTCTGCGTATAAGGCACATCAGGCCGAACATGCTACTCCGCGAGTCCGAGACGGACGCGCGAACGCGTCGGCTCGACCTCTGGCGCTGGACGGTCGCGCTCCTCGTGCTCGCGGGGCTCGTCTTCTTAACGTCGTGGCAGGCGGGCTCGCTCCGCGTCGGCCTCTTCTTCATCGCGGGCCTCGGCGTCGCGGCGCTCGTGCTCTACGTGGCGGCGTGGGCGCTCATACTCGTCGTGCGACGCCTGCGGGGCTTGGGCACGTTCGCGTTCAGGCAGGCCGTCAACAGCATGCACCGTCCGGGCAACCAGACGCGCGTCATCGTGATGGCCGTCGGATTGGGCGCGTTCCTCGTCCTCGCAGTGCAGATGTTGCAGGTGAACCTGCTGGACGAGTTCGACGTTGCGCGGCGCGGGCAGCTTCCGAACATGTACCTGATAGACGTGCAGAAGGATCAGGTAGAGGGCGTGCGCGAGCTTGTCGAGAAGACGACGGGCGCACGCGCCGAACTCATCCCCACGGTGCGCGCGCGCATCGTGCAGGTGAACGGACGCGAGATCGACTTAGAGGCCGAGGGCGTACGGCGCGAGCGCGGCCGACTCGGGCGCGAGTACGTCGTCACGTACAGGCCGCGGCTCGAATACAACGAGACCGTCGTCGCGGGCGAGTTCTGGAACGACGTTCCTTCGCCAGAGTCCGAAGTCTCAATCGAGGAGGGTCTGCGCGGCGCGGGCGGGATTGACTTGGGTGCGACCATCACGTTCGACATACAGGGGCGTCGGATGACCGCGCGTGTGACGAGCGTACGCCGCGTTGACTGGCGCAACTCGCGCACGGGCTTCATCGTCGTCTTCAGGCCGGGCGCTCTGGAGAACGCGCCGCAGACGTTCGTCGGCGCGCTCGACGGGCCCACCGAAGAGCCCGCGCGCTCGCGTTTTCAGCGCGCGATTGTTGACCGCTTCCCGAACGTGAGCGTGATAGACGTTGCGGACGTTGTGCGCAATGTGACGCGCATACTCTCGAACATAACGCTCGCCGTCTCGTTCATCGGCGGCTTCGTCTTCCTGAGCGGCGTCCTCATCCTCGTCGGCTCAATCGCGATGACGAAGTTCCAGCGCGTATACGAGGCGGCCGTGCTGAAGACCCTGGGCGCGAGGCGGCGCGTGCTTCTGACGATGGTGCTCACGGAGTACAGCCTGCTCGGGCTCGTCGCGGGACTCGTCGGCGCGGCTGCCGCGAACGGGCTCTCCTGGGCGGTCGCGCGCTACGTCTTCGAGATAGAGTGGTCGTTCGCGCCCCTCGTCAATCTACTCGGCGTCGCGGCGACCGCGCTGCTCGTCGCCGTGGTCGGCGCGCTCTCAAGCGCGGACGTTCTGACCCGTAGGCCGCTCGCAATCCTGCGCGCGCAGTGAAGGGGAGAGGGCGGAGGGAAGAAGGCAGTAGGCAGAAGGCAGAAGGCAGAAAGCAGAAGGCGGTAAGCAGAAGGCAGAAGGCAGTAAGCAGAAAACAGGAGGCAGCCGGAGAGCGTTGAGCTTCCCGGCTGCCTCCTGCCTACTGCCTACTGCCTTCTGCCTTCTTCTCCCTGCCTTTCGCCGTCTGCCGTCCTCTCAAGGTCTCAGTGCTGGATGCCCGGCGGGAAGCCTATGCCGGGGTTGTTGTGGACGACGTTGTTGCTGAACCCTTGCGCGATCTCGACGCGTCCGTCCGCAGGGCCTGTGCCGGAGACGACGAGCCGGTTGTTCTCGATGCGGCTGTCTCTGACCGCGAGGTAGAAGCCGGGGATGCCGCCTCCGCCTACGTCCTCGAAGTAATTGTTGACGACCGTCAGGCGCGAGCCTTCGAGGCGCAGGCCCGACTGCCCCATGCGCGTGACGCGGTTGTTGCGTATCGTCACGTCCTTCATCGTCCAGCCGATGGTGTAGATGCC
>JBJMGR010000273.1:0-13762 GCA_045807805.1 Pyrinomonadaceae bacterium
GCTTAGAGGCGGCCTCGAAGTTATCAAAGAAGCGCGCGAGGGCGGCTTGGCGGCACGTCTGCACGATGATGAGCGCGCGCACGAAATCAGAGACGGCCTTCTGCTGATGCCCGTGTGCGGCGGGCAAGACGGCGGCTGATATACTCGCCGAGGCGAGTGGTTAGAGAGCTTGGCTTCATGGCAGAACCAATGCTCTCATGAGCGGTTAGCTCATGACCACTCGCTTACTTTTTCAAATGTGTCCAGACTTCAGGGCGAAGGGTTAACAACTGAGCCGCTTGTGTACCTTATGACGAATGTAGGTTAAGTCAAAAACTAAGCACACCGTCTTGATCTTTAGGTGCGTTTACAGGAATCGCGCATTTATGTAGACGCTATTTCCCGCCTTAGGGAAGTATTTTAACGGCGGACACCATTCGTATATAGATGCTTGGTCAGATATAGATGCTTGGTCAGATTGGTGCGGCTGACTTCTGCCTCGGGACTTATAGAAGGTGATGAGCTTTGAGACTCGTAGAGTCTACCAAGGCTGGAGGTGCGTGATGCGCGTACGGCTTGAAGCGATTAAATTTAATCACGACACCTTATTGGCGAGCAGCGACGCCTTCAACATCAGGCGGAACGAGGCGTTGTTCGTGAACGTGCCGGAGTGGCGGCGCGGCGTTAACGTCAACCCTGAAGACTCTCCGGCGGCCTACGCCTTGCGCGAGACTTTCGGGCAGACGATCACCATCCAAGCCGACTTCACTTGCGAAGGCTTCGACGGGCGCCCGCCTGAAGTACGCGCGCTGGATGCGCGGCTGGACCCGCGGCCGTCGGGTAGCCCGACCTTGGAGGAATTGATCGGCCGTTTGATGCGCCCTGCGCTCTGTCGCTCGGTCGGGAACGTTTTGGGGGAGGTCAAGGCGCGGCACATCCCCGCGGTCGAAGGCAATACCGGTTTTCAGACCTTCGAGTTGGAGCATGTGGGCATCTGGGATGCAGGCGTCGGCGTGCAAGACATCGCATGGCGCTGGCAGTACCGCCTCGACGGGAGCGCGGAGTGGACAGACATCGCCACAACCACGCACAGAATTTACACGGTCGTAGGCGTGCCCCGGAAGCCCTGGCAACAGCAGGATTACATGCCGTCCAACACACAACTGCCGTGGGTGGAAGTGCTCGACCGCGCCTGCGTCTGGGCCGAGGGCGCGCGGAACACGGACGACGCGGCGGCGATGATTACCCGGAGCGTCAACGACCTCGGGCAAGGCGTCGTCCATTATTGCGGGTCCGAGCATTACACCGACAATAATAATTTTGATTGCACCTCGTTTCTTCAACTCCTGCGCGGCGAGTGCGGCGGCGGCGAGTTCGTCAACTGCGACGACTGCGCGGCCATCGTCTCCACCTTCGCCAACGCACTCGGCTGCGACCTCCGGCAGTTGAGCCTTAGCAGCGAGGTTAACTTCAGCTTCGACCTCAAGCCGGTCATCAAAATCGGCATCCCCGATTGGGACTTCGAGACCTCGTTCACCCACCACACTGTTGCTTCTGAGGGCGGGTGCGACGTGGATCAAGAGGTCTTTGACGCCTGCCTGAAATTGGATGGCGACGACGACCCCTGCACGCTCACCGCTCTCCTGCCAACCAACCTTCGCTTCGGACGCGTGGGAGAACGAACCTACCGCTTCCGGCTGGTATTGAATGAAGAGCAGGGGAGATCGGTGTTGCCCGAAACACAGAACTGCAAGCTAAGACGAATCGGTGCGATGACTAACATCTCCCCTCGCAACGAGGGGGCGCTAAACTTCGTAAAAGAGTTTTTCGAGTTCGACTCCTGGTCGCCCTACCTGACGCCGCCCCGCACCCTCTTCGTCTCCGACTTCTTCCTGGCCGACTATCTACTGCCGGGTCTAAGGCTCGTGCAAGTCCGCGAGAGCGAGCCCGGCGCGCGTGAGCGGTACAGCCAATCGCTCTGGGCGATGGCCGAAGGCGAAAGCCCATTCCTGCGCATAGACGTTTACGAGCGCGCCTCCGCCGCCGATGCCCTCGAAGGCGTTATGGCGATTCTCACGACGTTTCAGGAACTCGACATGACGCAGCAGGAGGAGGCGCCCGAACTCGGTGACGTGGCCTTCGCGAACGCTTGTTTCACGAGCATCCTTTTCGCCACCGGTAATCTCGTCTTCTTCCTACGGAACGCTTGCCGAGGGAAAGTCTCTCTGAGGCCGGCCGCAATGACGCTCAACAAGAGTCTTCGCAACCAGCCTCCCGGCTCGCAGCGTGAGATGGGAAGTGACTCGGCCGTCAGGCGGTTCAGCCTGGCAAGCGACAGCGGGCCGATCGGCGCGCCCGTGCGAATCGAGTCGAAACACGCCGACACGCTGGCGCGCAGGCGTCTATATGTTTTCTTCACCGATAAGGGCGAGGTGTCTCTGCAAGACGAAGGGCTTCGTTACCTACCGGGTCAGACTGGGCAGAACGAGGTTGCGATTTTCGCAGCCGACTCGCGCGGCGACTATGTGAGACAAGTCCTGCCATTTCAAGCCGGGTAACAGTTCCGCGGCTGCGACCCGGAAGTATTTATGCCGCGCCGGCCATATATCAATGAAGAGGGCAATAGTCCACCGCGCGGTTGAGGGTTACAGCGTTGGCAATTCCGTCTGCGCGGCTCGTGACGGTTAACGAATCGGCTCGCCTTCCGGAACTCGGCCGGCGTAGCGACCGTAAAGATATTGCTTTGTTGACCGGCTTAACCATTCACATGACTCAGAGGAGGATACTGTCATGACGCACATCCTGAACGGACACTGGGAATCACTCGGCATCACTTGGGGTGCAGTAAAGAACGACGAAAAGGGGCCCCTCGACCTTGTGATAGACGAGGGAACGGGCGCCCTCCTTGCGGGGAGCACACAGAACGGACATCCGCTAACGGGCACGGTTACAAAGAGTGGGAATTTCCTCACGGTTGATATCGTCAATGCCGCAGACAAGCGGAGGTACGAAGGCGACTGCAGCGTCCTTCACGCCCCCCATGGAGGTAAGGAACTGTCTATCACAGGCAGGGTAACGTTGGATTTCATCCAGCCGCACAGCCTCGGGGACGAGACGAGCAGCAAGCCCGAACATAGGGGTAAGGCGGATGAAAAGTCTGCGCGCTTCGACCAGGAGCAGGCTATCTGGGTCGCCCACAAGCCTTGAGCGTGACCGCGTTCAAGGGCGGATGAAGGCTCGATGCGAAGCCTGCGATGCCATCGAGTGAGAGGGTGAGAGGGTGCGTGCGCGCGTGCGCACGCACCCTCTCACTCACACCTGCCGCGACGCGCGCGAACAGGCTCCGTCGCTCCGTCATTCCTCACAACCCGCCTCGTCCCTTCCCCTGCGCTCGCACTTCAACTCGTTCGCTCTTACTCGTCGCGTCACGGCTTCCGTATACGATGGCGTAGATTACTCCGAATGGTGCTAGAATGGCCGCGAACCTGGAAGCTGCCCATCGGAATGCCAACTCCGGATCATGGCAATCCTTGCTTGCCGCATGTCCTTGCCCCTTCCCGCTGAGCCCACGCGGCCAGCACTTATCTTTCTCGGTACGTTCATTCTAGCCGCAACGCTCTGTGTCAATCAGAGGGCGGACGCGCAACACATCGCCCCCACAGTCGCGGACGACCCCGCCGTCGCACTCGTCACTGGACCTGGCTTCGAGAAAGACTTGGCGGGCGGCCAGGCTCATGCCTATAAAATTTCTCTGGTCGCCGGCCAGTGCCTTCGTGTCGTCGTAGAGCAGCGCGGTATCATCGTCACAGCGACTCTGTTCGACCCCACGGGCAAAGAGATGGTCAAAGCAGATAATCCGGGCGGGGCGTACGGCCCCGTCTACGTCTCGGCCGTCTCCGAATCGCCGGGTGATTACCGACTTGAGATACGCTCGACCGAAGCCTGGGCAAACGCCGGGCGTTATCAGGTAGCCATCGAAGATTCACGAGAGGCTACGCCGGCCGACCGTGCGCGCATCGCGGCCGAAAAAAATTACGCCGACGGCAGGCAACTCCTCGAAAGGCCCGCGCTCGCGGGCGAGAAGCCGCTTCAGAAGTTTGAAGCCGCGCTCGCGAAATTCGAAGGCGCACTCGCCTACTGGCAGACGACGGGAGATCGTCACTGGATAGCACTTACGGAATACTGCCTCGGCGTCGCGCACCGCAGCCTCGGCGACCGGCGCGCGGCGGCAGAACATTTCGAAAAGAGCCTCAAGATTCAACTCGACGAACGCGACTGGCGGCTCCGCGCAACCGTCTTCAACGACGGGGGCGTGAACTACATGCGCATGGATGAGTTGGAGCCGGCCGCGCGGTCACTCAACGAAGCCCTACGCATTTATCAGAGCCATCAGGATCGTAGGGGGACGGCGAGCGCCCTCAATAACATTGGCAACCTACGTCTCGCCCAGGGCAAGTATCGCGAGGCGCGCGAGAGCTTCCAACAAGCGCTGCCCCTCAGGCACGCCGAGAACGACAGGAACGGCGAAACCATACTCCTCAGTAACCTTGCCGGCGCCGCCGACCGTCTGGGCGAGCCGTGGGAAGCGCTGGAGGGCTGGAGCAAGGCACTACAGATCTGGCAGGAGTTGAGGCATAGCGGAGAGGTGCGCGTCCCCGATACGACGCTTGCCGTAGCGTTCAATAACGTGGCGCTGGCCTACGACAAGCTGGGCGAATGGCAGAAGGCGCTTGAGAACTACAACGTGGCGCTCTCGCTCTACAAGACGGCCGCGCCCGTCGAAGCGGCAAAGACACTGGATAACATCGGCGAGCTCTACGCAGTCCTCGGCGACGCGGACAGCGCCATCAAGTATTACGACATGGCCCGCTCTTTCGCCGAGGGCAAAGACCCCGTCGCCATGGCAAGCGTCCTTAGTCACATCGGGCAGGAGTACGTTTCGGAGGGTAAGCTGGCTGGCGCGTTGGCATACTTCGAGCGCTCCCTCGCACTCAGCAAGGGCACCCCGGAGGAGGCGAACACGCTTACTAACATCGGGAACGTATACGTCCTTCAGGGCAGCCCGCGTAAGGCTTTAGAGTCGTACGCCCAAGCCCTCAAGTTGAGCGAAGACAGTGAGGACAGAAGGGGTCAGGCCGTCACTCTTCACAAGATGGGCGAGGCTCACTTCCTACTCGGAGAACACACCGCAGCGATGGAGGATTTCAACCGCGCGCTTCCGATCTGGAAGTCCGTCGCAGACCTGCGTGGTGAGGCCGCAACGCTCCATGGCATGGCGCTCGTCCAGCGCGGGCAGGGGGAACTTGCCGAGGCACTTAGCCGCAGCCGTGAGTCGCTTACCATCATCGAATCGCTTCGCACCAAGGTCACCAGCCAGCGCCTCCGCACCACATACTTCGCGACGCAGCAGAATAACTACGAGTTGTACATAGACCTCAGGATGAGGTCTTACCGGCTCGACAACTCGCCGGAACATCTTGCCGCCGCGCTCGAAGCGAGCGAGCAGGCGCGCGCGCGAAGCCTCGTTGATACGCTGAGTGAATCGCGCGGAGACATCTCGCGTGGCGTTAGCGAGGCGCTCCTCAAGCAGGAGCGCGAGGCACAGCAGAGGCTCAACGCCAAGGCCCGGATTCAGATGGAGTTGCTCGGGCGTAAGCATTCCGACGAAGACGGCCGGCAGATGGAGCGAGAGGTGAGCGAGGCCATCGCCAAATACGACGAGGTCAAGGCGAAGATAAGGGCGAGCAGCCCTGCATACGCACACCTTACACAGCCGCGCTCGCTGACTCTGTCCGAGATTCAGCAACTGCTGGACGACGATACGCTCCTGCTTGAATACTTCCTCGGCGAACAGAAAAGTTACCTGTGGCTCGTCGGCAAAGACTCGATCTTTGCCGCGGAGTTGTCCGCTAACCGCTCGACGATTGATGCAAAGGCGCGTGCCTTCTACGAGTCGCTCGCCGCGCCGCCTTCGGGCCTGAACAATCCGCCTTTTGACCCGGAGGACGCAAGCGCCTTGAGCCGGATGCTCCTGGGGCCTGTGGCTGAACGGCTCGGGGGGAAGCGCCTGCTCATAGTGGGCGACGGCGTGTTGCAGTACCTCCCTTTCGGCGCTCTGCCCGCCCCCTCACCGCAGAGTGGAGTAGTACAGAACCGCCGGACGGCGGCGCAGCCCGCCGCTACGCCTTACCTCGTACAAGGGCATGAGATCGTCAACCTGCCGTCCGCCTCCGTCCTCGCCGTGCTCAGGACTGAGACCTTTGACCGTAAACCTACGCCCCTTTCGGTCGCCGTCCTGGCTAACCCCGTCTTCAATGCCGACGACGACCGCTTGAAGTCGGCAGGGGCGCCGCGCGGCGCCGCCCGCGGGCCCGTGATTGACCGGGCACGCGAAGAAGTGTTGCGTTCCGGCCTGACGCTCGACCCGCTCCCGGCAACGGAGAGGGAGGCGTTCGCGATCCGCGACGCGGTCATGCCGTCGGCACAGGTTAAGCTCGCCTTAGGTTTCGAGGCCAGCCGCGCCACTGTGATGGCGCTTCAGGGCCAGAACTATCGGGTCGTCCATTTCGCGACTCACGGAATCTTCAACGCAGAGCACCCAGAGTTGTCCGGGCTCGTCCTCTCAATGATGGACTCTCAGGGCAGACCGCAGGACGGCATACTGCGGCTGCACGACATTTATAATCTTAAATTGCCGGCCGACCTCGTCGTGCTCAGCGCTTGCAGTACGGGCATGGGCAGCATCATCAAGGGCGAGGGGCTGGTCGGGTTGACGAGGGGTTTCATGTACGCGGGCTCACCACGGGTCGTCGCCAGCCTCTGGCGCGTGGAAGACCTCGGCACGTCCGAACTGATGAGGCGTTTCTACCAACACATGGCTGGCGAAGGGCTCTCGCCGGCCGCGGCCCTGCGGCAGACGCAGTTGGATATGTTGCAGGGCAGGCGCTGGCGCTCGCCTTACTACTGGGCGGGCTTCGTACTTCAAGGCGAGTGGAAAGGGAGTCGCTTGACGGATAGGAAGTAGGCAGTCGGTCGCGCGCGAGCGTGCGCTCTAAAGTGGAGGCCATAGACCTGTGGCAGATATCGCCGCACGACCCGTCACCTCAGACATGAAGACGGACGACTTTGAAGAGCTGTTGCTCTGGCTCGACCCGGATTCCGACGGCCCCGAGGGTCCCAGCCGGGAGCGCGGCGCAGAGAAGTATGAAAAAATATATCAGCGCATCATCAAAATCTATCGCAACCGCGGCTCTCGCTACGCCGAAGAGATTGCAGACGTGACGATGGAGCGTGTCACACGGAGGGTCAAGTCCATAAGGTTGACCTACGAAGGCGACCCGGCCCTCTATTTTTACGGCGTGGCTAAAAATGTCTTTCGAGAGTTCCTCGACAGGGAGGGCGGTACGCCGCTCTCGCCGACAGTTAAGGATGACCCGGAGGAGGTCGAGCGGCGGCATGAGCGCCTTGAGCAATGCCTCGCGACCCTGAAGCCGGAAAGCCGCGAGTTGATTCTCTCCTTTTACGAAGGAGAGAAGGGGGAGAAAATAGCTAACCGCAAACGGCTGGCGGCTCCGCTCGGCATCTCGGGTAAGGCGCTGAGTTCAAAGGTGCTGAAGATAAGACGGAAACTCCAAAAATGTATGAAGGCTCGGCTCGGCGAATGAACCAACGGAAGTAAATCCTCGCGGCGGCCATTACTTAATGAAGAGCGCAAGGCGCACATGATGAAGAGTGCGAGGCGCACATGACACAACCAGTCATAGACGAATATTTGGTGAGGAAGTATCTGCTCGGCCAACTGGCGGAGGGCGAGCGTGAGTGGATGGAGGAACGCCTGCTCACTGACGACGAGTTCTACGAAACCGTCACGGCCCTGGAGGATAAGGTCGAGGACGAGTTGATAGACCAGTACCTTGACGGAGAGTTGACCGGGGAGGGGCGTGAACACTTCGAGCGCCTCCTTCTCTACACCCCGGAGCGCGCCGACAAGCTGCGGCTCATCAAAGACCTGAAAGCACACTCGGTGCCGGTCGAGGCACGCGCCGCCGCCGCGGATGCAAGCGACTCGACGGCCGTGGCCCGGCCGCCCCGTTTGAAGCGGCTCGGGGCCTTCGGCCTCTTCCGGAATCCGGTGTTCGGCCTCTCCTGCGCCGCAGCGCTCTTGCTTGCTCTGTTGTGCGGCGTCTGGCTTCTTGTGAGATCCAACCGGCTCGAAGCAGAACTGGCGCGAGCGCGCGCCTACGCCCGGCCCACGCCGGAGGAGAACCCCGACCTCAAAGAACAGCTTGAACAGTTACGCGCGCGCAACGAAGAGCTGACCGCCAGCCTAAGCCGCGCGCAAGAGGAGCGCACGCGGCTTGAGCAACAAGTCTCCGCCGAGCCCCCACGCGAAGGGCACGCCCCCGCGCCGCCGGAGAGGGCCGGTCAGAAACCCCCTCGCTCTTTCCTCGCCACACTCGTACTCTCGCCAACTCTTCGAGGGTTACAGGTCGAGGAGAAGAACGCTACTCTCACATTAAACCACTTTGCGGCACCCGCTCGCCTGGTGCTCAAAGTGGATAACTTTGCCCCCGGAGATTATCAAAGAGTCCGTGCGGTGTTGAGAAAGCTGGTCGGGGGCGAAGTGTGGAGTTCAGACTCAGTGAAGGTCGTCAACAAGGGCCGGAGGAGCCAAGTCGCCCTGACCCTGCCCGCCGGCACGCTGTCAGAAGGACAATACACCGTAGACCTTGAGGGGATAACCGCTACAGGGTCGGCGGAGCCTATCGGCCTGTACACCTTCCGCGTAGTAACTAAAGAAAATTTACAGCGAGCCCTCCCCGTTGAGCGGCGGTAGCTACTTCCCGCCCTGCCCTCCTCCCCCACGAACACGCCTGAAGGGGACGACACCACCACGCGCCCGCCCCTTGCCCGCGTCTCTTCCGAGCGCGAAAAAATTTTCAGGAGCAATTTCACTCCGCGGGCCATATAGGTTCGAGAGACAAATTTACTGACGCGCGGAGCTGCGGCCGTTAAGCGTCGCGCCCGGTGTAACAGTCGCCTTACGCCCAAGGAGTCGTGCATGAAGCGAGCGCCCACACTTCTCGCAGCAGCCTTACTCTGCATGTCCCACACCGCCTTCGGCATGACGCGCGCCCGCGCCAAAGCGACTACGCCGCGCGCCGCAAGCGTCAATGACTCTGCCCGCGCGCTTAAAGTCCTGGCGGGCACATCGCTCGTCAGACTGCATAACCGCAGGTGGAAACGGATCGCCATAGAGGCACGCATCGGCGACGACCCCAACCCGGAGGCCAATCGCTCTCTCGGTGAAAGGACGCTCAAGCGTGGCGAGGTCTGGACAATCAAGAGCCTGGGCGAGGACGTGTGGTATCGCAGTGACGCCGACGCGGATCACCCTGACGGGCACCGGACTCCTTGGGTTCATCGGCCATGTTTCCCGAATCGCTCGGACACGTATGACGAAAGTCTCTGAAGGTCAGAGCATAAGCATCCCGCAACGTCATAAGGCTGCGCGAGACGCACAAGGAGAGGCAATGAGACGCATTCATAACATCAAACACGCCCGTCTGAAGCTCGCCGCATTCTTCTTTCTGCTTTTCATCGCGTGTAACGGCACGGCCACCGCACAGACAGAAACTGCCTCGCCGACCCCGACTCCGAAGAGCGAAGAGGTGCTCAGGCTCGAAGAGGAGAAGGCGCAGGCGGTGCTCAGGAAGGATATCGCCGAGGCCAACAAGGCCGAGCGCGAAGCGAAGTTCCCAACGCCCACCAGCAGCCCGCTCGCCGGCGCGACGACCATCAACGACGGCGCGATCATCGAGAGCCAGATAGTCGCCTACTCGGCGCTGGCGCGCGCGGCGAACAGGCTCGTCGGCGCCATCAACAACAACTCGCGCGTGATGGTCAAGGGCAATGACGCGGACGGCAATAAGGTCCTGATGAGTAACGTGAGCAAGCTCGCCATCTTCAACGAGGACGACGTGAGGCTGCTGCTTAGTCACAAGACGACGATGGCTCAGCTCGAAGTTCTCCGCAAGAGTTACTGCCTGCTTCTCGCCAAGGAGCAGACCACGGCGCAGGAGTGCCCGGAGACACATGGAGCCGAGGCGGCCGACTTCGCTGGCGCGGCCGCAATAGCTGGGACGAGTATCGCCAAGAGTCTACTCGGCTCGTTCGTTGATCTGACCTCGTTCCTGAGAACGAACGTTGACATAAAGGGGCAGACCTTCGACATAGACGAAGGCCCGTTGGTGGCGGAAGTCTTCCGCGCGGCGCGTAGAACGGACGGCACCGGCTTCCCCTGCGCCGCGAAGCTCTATTACCCGAAACTCTTCCCGCCCGACATCAATCCCGACCAGTCGTACAGAATCCTCGGCGAGATGGACACGGTGTTCACGCTGAGGAACACGGCCGGGGGTCTCATCGCCGAGCTTGCGAAGAACAAGGACGACCTTACGAAGGCCAAGACGAAGGTCGAGAACCTGACCGCCACCGTCGAACAGCAGACCGCCGCGCTCGACGCCGCCAGGGAGAAGTTGAGTAACGTCCTCATCAAGGCGCACTGCCCCGGCGTGCCCGAGTGCGACAGGGACGACCCCATCGGCTTGGACGCGCGGCTGCGAAAGCTCTGCCCGAAGCTCACCGGCGAAGAGCGCGAGCGCATCTTTGAGCAGGCGAGCCTCATCAAGCAACTCGGCGACGCCGTGACGGAAGTCGGGCTGAATTTGACGAAGGCGAAGAATGCCGTCGGAAGGCTTGAGAGCGAGCGCAAAGACCTCCTCGCCGCTTTCGGCAGCGGGGCTTTCAACATCAGGCTCGCTGGCAACCTTACCGACGAACAGAGGAGGGCCGCGAACGAACTTGCCGTCGACGACGTGGTAGCGCAGTTGACGGCGCGCAACGACCAGGTAGACAAGTTCATCGCCGCGATGGTGCAGGCCGGGACGGGCGGCGGCGCCAACGCGCTGTCCTCGCTCATCAAGGCCGAGAACATCCTGGCCGCGCTGGAACCCGAAGGGGCCGGGAAGAGCTACTGGCTTCAGCTCAAGGTCGTGAAGGCGGGCGGCAACAACCGCATCAAGACAAACCTTGTGTGGGACATCTTCACCGGTGGCAACCGCGTTTCGCACAGCGGCGGCGTGATCGTCGAATACATCCTTTTCGCCCACAAGAAGGACGGGGGCGAGGCCGTGGCCTCCGACACCATCACCGAGTACACGGACTACATCAAGGCGGGCAAGGTCAGAAAGCTGCCGACGCGTGAAGAGGACGACATGCCCGTAAAGCCGAATGCCGTGCGGTGTGATGAGAACGAATCCGGCATGTCGAAGGATAAGAAGAAGCACAGGGCGCCGGCGACGGACGGCAATTAACGTCGGTCAGGCTTCACGCGCTAACACTCACGGAGGGCGCGCGCCCTCGGAGTGTTAGCGCCCGGACATCTCGACAGTAGGAGTTGGAAGATGCCTGTTATCTTCTTTGACATCGGCGACACCCTTGCGACGCCGCGCTTCGCCGCCGACGGGAGCCTCATCGGTTTCAACGTCTTCCCCGAGGCGCTGGCGGCGCTCGAAGTCCTGCGCGCGCGCTCTCTACGCATGGGCGTCATCTCGAACCGCGGCAGCATCCCGGCCGAAGTCGTCACGCGCGCCCTCGAAGCATCCGGGCTGCTCGGCTTCTTCGACCCGCGTCTCGTCATCTTCGCGAGGAAGGATTCGCCCGCCCCCTTCGCGCGCGCGGCGTCCACCGCACAGGTTCCGCCGGGCGAATGCGTCTTCGTAGGCGAGGACGCCGCTGAACGAGGTCACGCACTCGGCGCGGGATTCTCTGACGCCGTCCCACACCCCTCCCTCGTGCTCGGCGTAATCGGAGACAATGCGCTGGTCTTCGCCTCCGTGTCGCGCCCGGACGAAGCGCCGAATGAGGCTGACGACGACGCGTGGTCGGATGCATTCGACCGGCTCACCTTAGTCCCCTTGCGCGTCTCCAACGAGGCAGGCCGCATGGTTCATGTCGTGACGACGAGGGGCGACGCGGAGCGCCTCCGAGGTTACGGATTCGAGGTCACGATTCTGGGTAAAGACGACGACCCGCAGGCATCCGACCTTTACCTGCTTCGCGACGACCGGCCCACGCCCACGGGGTTCGACTCGGCGGAAGAGTTCTCGACAGACTTTCTGGCCTCGGCGGGCGGGCGCGACTTCGTGGTCGGCTCGGCGGACGGCGGCATCCTCATGGCACTTCCGGCGGGCGTATCCGTCGAACAGTTTCACTTTCCCAACGCGCTGCACGGACACAACGAGAGACTCATCCCGGACGTGTCCCTGCTCGCGTTCCTCACTAGGGCGGCCGGCGTCGTTACAGCGCTGGCCGCCCTGGAAAGCTTCGCTCCCACGCTTGGCGATCAAGAGTTGGAGGCGCTACGAGGGATAACGGCTGAGAGCCTGCGACACCTGCACGAGCGATACATAGGGGCGGCGCCGCTCGACCCTTCAGGCGAACGCCTCGTGAGTCGTCACATCAAGCACGCCGACAACGGCCGCGCGACCGATGCTCTGCTGCGACATCTCGCCGAGGCAGGCGGGCCGGAGATTGTCGTCAGGCGTCACCCGTTCAAATATCTGGGTCTGGCACTGTCGAATGTCGAGGCAGAGTTCGTGGGCAGTGAGCCCGACTCCTTCGTCCTCATAACGGCCCATCTGGATTCGACCGCCTCGTCGTCGGCCGGCGGCTTCAACTCCGTGACCGACCCCGCGCCCGGCTCGGACGACGACGCGAGCGGGATTGCGGCGGTGTTGGCTGCGGCGCGTGCGTTTGCCGCGCTCCGCCCATTCAAGAGGACGAAGCGGAACGTTCGCTTCGTCCTCTTCAACGCCGAGGAGCAAGGACTCGTCGGCAGCAAGTCGTACGCGCGCGCGCAGGCGGCGCAGAGGGCCGACATTTTAGCCGTCTTCCAGATGGACATGATCGGCTTCAGGGGCCAGCAGTCGCCTCCTTCGCGCGCCTTTGAGGTACACGCGGGATTCGCCGCGTCCCCGAACGTCGAGGCGCGTTCGCTTGCGTTGGCGCGGTTCGTCGGCGATGCGGTCGCGCAGGTGTCGCCCGGCCTGAGCGCGCCGCAGGTCTACCCCGACGCCCCAAGCGGGTCGGACCCGGCCGCCGGACGCAGCGACCACTCTCCGTTTCAGGAACGTGGTTACGCCGCCTGCGTGCTCTGCGAAGACTTCTTCGCGGGGCCGAAGCCCGACTCGCCCGAGGCCCGCCCGAATCCCGATTACCACCGGAACACCGATAGGCAGATTGACTACGAGTACGCCGCCGACATCGCACGCGCCGTAGCCGCAGCCGCGCTGCTAGCCGCCAACGCTTAACCGATTGAGCGCTGGAATTTCTGAGAAGTAAAGGAGAGAAAAATGTCAAAGAGCATTGATTCGCGGGATTTCACTTACCGCCCGCCTTTGAGCAACTTCGCCGTGGTAGCCGACAGTGTTTCCAACACCCTCGACGGCAACCACGCCGTCATGCCCGGCCGCATCAACCCTTTCACCGGATCCGTCGAAAACCTGCGTTCGATTAACGCGGCCGACGGCTTCAGTGTAGTGCCGGGCCTCGGCCCGGCCGATGAGGACATCATTGACCGCGCGGTGGAGCACCTGCGGCTGGTCGCACCGGCACTAGGTTTGGACCTCTCCTACACGCCGGAGTTCGTGCCCGACCCCCACGTCAAGACGACGAGCACGGGGGAGCGCGTCGTAAACCTTCAGCAGCAGTATCGCGGCATTCC
>JBJMGR010000274.1:0-15358 GCA_045807805.1 Pyrinomonadaceae bacterium
AACGGCGAGGTCGTGCGCGAGTTGGGGACGAAGGCCGACCCGGCGCGCGACCACATAAAGGTTCGCGGACGCCTCATCAACCCCCTCCTCGAATCGCGCGAGAATGTCTACGTCCTGCTCAACAAGCCGCGCGGCTATCTGACGGCCCTCTCCGACCCCGAGGGACGCCCGCTCGTCTCGGAGCTTGTGCCGCAGGCGCTCGGGCGACTCCATCCCGTAGGCCGCCTCGACTTCAACACCGAAGGGCTTCTGATACTAACCAACGACGGCGACTTAACGAACTACGTCACGTCGGCGCGCAACCACGTCGAGAAGGTCTATGAGGTGAAGGTCAAGGGCGTGCCGCCCGAGCAGCAGATAGAGCGCCTGCGCCGCGGCGTGCGGCTCGAAGACGGCGCGCGCACAGCGCCCGCGCGGATTACGAAGACGGACGAGACGAAGACCAACGCCTGGTACGAAGTTATCCTGCGCGAGGGGCAGAACCAGCAGATACGCCGCATGTTCGACCTCATCAGCCACTCCGTCATCAAGCTGCGCCGCATACGCATCGGCCCCATCACGGCCGAAGGAATACTCATAGGCCAGTGGCGACACCTCACGCCCGTCGAGGTCAAGCGCCTCAAGGCCGCGCCCACGACGCAGAAGCGCGGAGGCAAGGGCGCGGCGGGCGCGAAGAGTAATAAAGGCAGCGTCGGCGCTCGCCCACAGGGCGAAGGCGGCAGCGGAACGCGACGCGGCACGAAGGGTGCGGCACGCGCGACGAGCAGATCGCCCACGGGGCGGCGGTCACGTTAGAGACCGGGTTTAAGTTAAAGTGGACGCCGAAATGATGGGCGAAGGGGTTCCGCGTTCATCATTTTTTTTCAGAGGGTGACAATGAATTTCGAGCTTAACGAAGACCAGCAGCAGGTGAAGTCGAGCGTGCGCGAGTTCGCCGAGGGCGAGATAGCGCCGCACGTGCGCGAGTGGGACGAGTCGCAGCACTTTCCGGTCGAGCTAGTGCCGAAGATGGCCGCGCAAGGGTTCATGGGCGTCATCTTTCCCGAAGAGTACGGCGGCGCGGGGATGGGCTACGTCGAGTACGTCACGATCATCGAGGAGCTTTCGCGCGTTGACGGCTCGGTCGGCATATCCGTCGCCGCGCACAATTCACTCTGCTCGAACCACATCTACCTCTTCGGCACCGAAGAGCAGAAGCGTAAATACCTCACGCCGCTCGCGTCGGGCGAGAAGCTCGGCGCGTGGGGCTTGACCGAGCCGCACGCGGGCTCAGACGCGTCGGGCACGCGCACGACCGCGACGAGGCAGGGCGACGGCTGGGTCGTCAACGGCTCGAAGAACTTCATCACGCACGCCATACACGGCGACATCTGCGTCGCTATGGCCTCGACCGACCGCGCGCTGCGCTCGAAGGGAATCACGGCCTTCATCTTCGAGAAGGGCACACAAGGCTTCGGCCCCGGCAAGAAGGAGGACAAGCTCGGCCTCCGCGCGTCCGAGACCGCGAGCGTAATCTTCGAGGATTGCCACGTCCCCGACTCGAACCGCCTCGGCGACGAAGGTCTGGGCTTCATCCACTCGATGCAGGTGCTTGACGGCGGGCGCATCTCGATTGCCGCGCTCGCGCTCGGCATCGCGCAGGGCGCGTTAGAGTCGGCCATTAAGTACTCGAAGGAGCGACAGCAGTTCGGCCAGCCCATCTCGAACTTTCAGGCCATACAGTTCAAGCTCGCCGACATGGCGACGCAGTTAGAGGCCGCGCGGCTTCTAACCTACCGCGCCGCCGCTCTGAAGGACGCGGGGCGGAAGACGACGAAGGAGTCTTCGATGGCGAAGCTCTACGCGTCGGAGGTCGCAGTAAAGGTGAGCGAGGAGGCGATACAGATTCACGGCGGCTACGGCTACACGAAGGACTATCCGCCCGAGAAGTTCTGGCGCGACTCGAAGCTCTGCACCATCGGCGAAGGCACGAGCGAGATTCAACGCCTCATCATCGCCAAACAGATTCTAAGCAACACGTGAGCGCCGCGAATAAAACATCGGAACTAGACCGCATCCTCGCGGGCGAGCCGCGTGCGGTGGCGCGCGCCATCTCGAAGGTCGAGAACGGGGCGGGGGGCGCGGCCGAGTTGATGAGGGCCGTCTTTCCGCACACCGGCAAGGGGCTGGTCGTAGGCGTTACGGGCGCGCCGGGCGCGGGGAAGTCTTCGCTCGTCGATAAGCTCGCGGGACTCTATCGCGGTCGCGGCGAGCGGGTCGGCATCGTCGCCGTTGACCCTTCGAGCCCTTTCTCGGGCGGCGCAATCCTCGGCGACCGAATCAGGATGCAGGCGCTCGGCCTTGACCCCGGCGTCTTCATACGCTCGATGGCGACGCGCGGCAATCTCGGCGGACTCGCGCGCGCGACCGTCGATGCCGTAGCCATTCTCGACGCCGCCGGATTCGAGAAGGTCATTGTCGAGACGGTGGGCGTCGGTCAGGACGAGGTCGAGATTGTGAAGACGGCCGACGTTTCCGTCGTCGTGCTCGTGCCCGGCATGGGCGACGACATACAGGCCATCAAGGCGGGCATCATGGAGATAGGCGATGTCTTCGTCATCAACAAGGCCGACCGCGACGGCGTTCTGAGAACCGAGAAGGAACTCGAAGCACTGCTCGGTCTCGCGCACAGGCCCGACATGTGGATGCCGCCGATTGTTAAGACCGTGGCGACGGAGAACCGCGGGCTCGAAGAGTTGGCCGCGGCCATCGAAAGTTATAGAGACTTTCAGCGCACGTCTTCGGGCGCGGGCGTTCGGCGTGGCGCGGTCGCGCGCTGGCGCATACTCGAACTGCTTCGCGAGCGTCTGCTCGCACGCGCGCTCGAAGTGGGCGGCACACGCGAGCGTCTCGAAGTGCTCGCCACGGAAGTCGCCGAGAAGCGTCGCGACCCTTACTCGGCGGTCGAAGAGTTGATGGCCGAGGCGAGGCTCTAGACTTCGTGGATTTAACAGCCGACATTCCGGCGGTAAGTTTTGAAGATGAAAGTTGACCACATCGGCGTCGCCACGCCGAGCATCGAAGAGGCTCTCAAGTTCTGGCGCGACGCGCTCGGGCTCGAAGTCAAACACACGGAGACCGTAGAGGAGCAGGGCGTTCACGTCGCGATGCTCCCCGCGGGCGAGCCGCGCGTCGAGCTTCTTGAGCCGACCGGCCCCGCGTCGCCCGTCGCGAAATTTCTTGAGAAGCGCGGCCCCGGCATACATCACGTGGCGGTGCGCGTCTCGGACATACGCGCCGCGCTCGCGCGCCTCAAACGCGAGGGCGCGCGTCTGATTGACGAGGAGCCGCGCGTGGGCGCGGGCGGATGTCTCGTCGCGTTCGTACACCCTTCGGCCTCTGGCGGCGTGCTGCTCGAACTGGTCGAGCACGCGCCCGACTCCGGCGTCGAAGTGAAGGAAGAAAGGTAGCCTCTTGAACAAGGGAAAGTTGATTCTCGTCTCGCTCGCGGTGCTGGCACTCCCCGTGGTCTCCGACGCGCAGACTCGTCGCACGCGCCGCACGCCTGCCGCGAGGCCCCCGGCGCGGCGCAACGCTCCGGTTGACGCGCCTGTGGCGGGTGGGCACGTCAACCTCACCGCCGACGACATGTCGCTCATCGTCGGGGGGCTGAACTTCCAGCCGGAGGTTATAGACGAGCTTGCGTCGAACGCCGAGGATCGCAAGTCGTTCGCTCAAGACCTACGGCGCATGCTCGCCGCCGCCGCCGAGGCGCGAGCGACGGGCTACGCTGAGCGGCCTGAGATAAAGTTGCAGATGGAGCTTGCGCGCGCATTCGTCATCTCGCAGGAGCACTTCAAGCGCCTACAGCAGGCGGGCGCGAAAGAGTCTAACCCGCCCGTCTCAGAGGCGGAGATAGATGCCTTCCTCAAGGAGCCGGCGACGGCCGCGCAGCTCGACGCCTTCATCGCCGACTACGTGAAGAACGGCCCCGACCGTGGCGCGCCGCTCGCCGAGGCGCAGCGCAGCCAGCTTAGCCGCCAGTACGCGCGCGTGATGGTCGGCATGCGTAAGGGTCTCGCCGAAGGGCTCGGGCGCGACCACGTGACGCAGCTACTCGTTATGCTGCAACAGGCCCGGCTCCTCTCGGGCGCGTACTCGAAGGACTGGGGCGAGCGCTTCAAGGCGACCGACGCGGAGGTTGACGCATACATCGCGAAGCACCCGGAGCTAGACCCGAAGGTCTCGCGCGCGAAGGCCGAAGATATTCTGCGGCGCGTGCGCGCGGGCGAGGACTTCGCTGCGCTCGCGGGCCAGTTCTCCGAAGACCCCGGCAGCCGCACGCACGGCGGCGACCTCGGCTGGTTCGGCCGAGGCATGATGGTCAAGCCCTTCGAGGATGCGACCTTCGCACTGAAGCCGGGCGAGGTGAGCGGCATCGTCGAGTCGCAGTTCGGCTATCACATCATCAAGCTCGAAGAGCGTCGCCCGAAGCAGGGCGGAGCGGGCGAGGAGGTTCACGCGCGCCACATACTCATCGGTTTCGGCGCGGGCGCGCAGGGCGACCCGAACTCGCCGCCCATGAGCCCGCGCGACCGCGCGCGCATGGCCGTCGAGAAGGAGAAGCGCGACAGCGCGCTCAACGCGCTCGCCGTCCGCCACGGCATAACCGTCGCGGAGGACTACGAAGTAGGGACAAGCGTCATGGCGCCCGTCATCGCCGCGCCGAACGAGGGGCCGGAGACGACTAGTAAGCCGAAGCCGACGACCGCGCCCGCGAAGCGCCCGCGCGCGAAGCGACGCCCCTGACATCTGCCCCTCCCCCCCCCCGGCGACATGCGGGCCGGACGTTTTTCGTGTATCTTGAACGGTCGCCGTTCGGAGCCTCCCGGAATCGGACGCGTCCGATGCGCGGGACTCTCCCGTAGTTTCAGAAAGGAAGAAGAGTAGTTTTGAAGGCAACCACGAAAGCACTCATCGCCGCCGCCGTCGCTGTAGCGGCGGCCGTCTCGCTCATATTCTGGCAGGCAAAGCACCACGGCGGTTACGCCGGGCTCACGAGCCTCTCGACAGAGGATATGTCGCTCATAGCCGAAGGGCTCTCGCCGATGGACAGGCTGAAGCTTTCGGGGAGCCCCGAGGAGCGTAAGAAACTCGCGCAGGACATCAAGGAGATGCTCGCCGTCGCGGAAGAGGCGCGCGAGAAGGGCTACACGGACAAGCCCGAGGTCAAGCGCCAGCTAGACGCGATGCGCACGGTCGTCATCGCGCAGACCTACGTCAAGAAGCAGGGTACCGCGAAGCCCGAAGAGTGGCGGCCGAAGCCCGAAGAGGTTGAGGCGTTCAACAAGAATCCCGCGAACGCCAAGCAGTCCGACGAATACCTCGAAGACCTCAAGAAGCTCGGCCTCGTCCCACCGGGGCAGGAGATAACCGACGAGATACGCGAGCAGTTCCGCCAGCAGTGGGCTCCCATGGCGATACTCGCGCAGAAGGGGCGCGCGGCGGGCGTCGAGTCAGAGCGCGGCACGCAGCTTCAGATTCAGTTCCAGCAGGCCGTCGCGCTCGACCGCATATACGAGGCGGAGCTTGCGAAGAAGCTTGAGCCGACCGACGCGGAGATTAACGACTACTTCGCGAAGCACCCGGAGCTAGACCCGAAGGTCTCGCGCGACAAGGCGGAGGATTTACGCAAGCGCGCCGCCTCGGGCGAAGACTTCGAGAAGCTTGCGAAGGAGAACTCCGACGAGCCCGGCGCAAAGGAGAGCGGCGGCGACCTCGGCTGGTTCGGCCACGGCCGCATGGTCAAACCCTTCGAGGATGCGGCCTTCGCGCTCAAGGACAACGAGATAAGTCAGGTCGTCGAGTCGCCCTTCGGCTTCCACGTCATACAGGTGCTCGGCCACCGTACGGGCAAGAGCGAGGCCAACCCGATGACGGGCGCGAAGGGCGGTGAGGACGAGGAGCAGATTCACGCGCGCCACATCCTCATCAAGTCCAGCGCCCCCAACGCGAGCCCCTTCGCGCCGCCCAAGAGTGCGCGCGAGACCGCGAAGGAGGCAATCGTCGCCGAGAAGCGCAAGAAGCTCGTCGAAGAGATAGCGCAGCGCGCGAAGATAAACGTGCCCGACGACTACCCCGTCAAGGCCCCCGACGTGCCGCCGAACATGGGCGGCCCGCAGGGCGGCATGGGCGCGGGAGGAGGCCCCGGCGATGAAGAGGGTCTCCCCCCCGGTGAGGACGAGGGCACGGGCACTGACGCGCCCAAGTCTTCCGGCGGAGCCGCGAAGCCCAAGCCCGCGCCGCCCGCGAAGAAGAAGTAGCGACGTGGGGCGTTCTTAAAGAGACGCGCTTCTTACAAGGAGCGCACGCGTGATGCGTGCGCTCCTTTAAGGTGTGTGCTCCCTTTGCTCGCGCCTTCTGAAGTTCAAGCAGGCGTTTCGGAGAGTGATGCGGTTCGGCGATTATCGCGTGGAGGTCGTGCCCGACTCGGAGTTCCGCCTCGACGGGGGCGCGATGTTCGGCGTCGTCCCGCGCGCCCTCTGGCAGAGGGTAGCAGTGCCCGACGAACAGAACCGCGTGCGGCTCGGCGCCAACTGCCTCTACGTCGAGACGGCGGGCGAGCGCATTCTGATTGAGACGGGCATGGGCGACAAGTGGTCGCCGCGGCACGCGGAGATGTACGGCATCAACCGCACGCGCACGCTCGGCGAGACGTTGCACGCGCGCACGGGCCGCACGGCCGCGGACGTGACCGTCGTCGTCAACACGCACCTGCACTTCGACCACGCGGGCGGCAATACGACACTCGACGCCGACGGGCGAGCGGTACCCGCGTTCCCGAACGCGCGCTACTTCGTCTCGCGGCGCGAGTACGAGCACGCCGAAGCGCCGCACGAGCGCGACCGCGCCAGCTACCTCGCGGAGAACTGGCGACCGCTTGTCGAGAGCGGGCAGTTGGAGTTGAAGCCCGACGAGTATGAGGTCGCGCCGGGCCTGACGTTGGAGACAATCGCGGGCCACTCGCGCACGATGCAGTGCGTTAAGTTGGAGCGCGGCGGGCGCACGCTCTACGGCTTCGCAGACCTCGTGCCGACGCGCGCGCACGTCCCACTCGCGTGGATAATGGGCTACGACCTCTACCCCGTCGAGACGCTCGAAGCCAAGCGCCGCCTTCTCCCACAGGCCGCGCGCGAAGGCTGGCTCTGCCTCTTCTACCACGACGTGGAAGCGCCGCTCGCGCGCGTCGTCGAAGCGGGCGATAAGCTGAGCGCGGTCGGCTACGAAGGCGAGCAGGAGGGTTTCGTCCCCGGCGAGTGAGATTTAACCTGTGACTGTCGAAGGAATATCTGAATGACGACTGCGAAGATAGGAATCATAGGCGGAAGTGGCCTCTACCAGATGCCGGAGTTGAAGGACATTGAGGAGGTGTCGGTCGAGACGCCCTTCGGCAGCCCTTCGGACGCGTTCATCGTCGGCACGCTCGAAGGCGTGCGCGTGGCCTTCCTGCCGCGCCACGGCCGCGGCCATAAGCTTCTCCCGACGGAGTTGCCGTTCCGCGCGAACATCTACGCGATGAAGACGCTCGGCGTCGAGCGTATACTCTCGGCCTCGGCCGTCGGCTCTTTGCAGGAGCGCTACGCGCCGCTCGACATGGTCATCCCCGATCAATTCTTCGACCGCACACGAGCGCGCGCGCACGAGTCAACTTTCTTCGGCGAAGGCATCGTCGCGCACATAACGTTCGCGCATCCGGTCTGCGCGAGTCTGGGCGACGTGCTCGAAGAGTCGTGCCGCGCGACCGAGGTTAACGTACACCGAGGCGGAACGTACATCTGCATGGAGGGGCCCGCGTTCTCGACGAAGGCCGAGTCGAATGTCTATCGCTCGTGGGGCATGGACGTTATCGGCATGACGAACTTGCAGGAGGCGAAGCTCGCGCGCGAGGCGGAGATTTGCTACGCGACGCTCGCGCTCGTCACAGACTACGACTGCTGGCACGAGGAGCACGACGCCGTCTCTGTCGAGGCCGTGGTCGAGTATCTGAACAAGAACGTGCGCAACGCGCAGGTCATCATGCGCGAGGCGGTGGGGCGGCTCGCCGGGGCCGAACGCGCGTGCGCATGCGGCTCGGCGCTCAAGAACGCCATCTTCACCGCGCCGGAACTCTGGCCCGACTCGACAACGCGGAGGCTCTCGGCGATCATCGAAAAGTATCGGCGGAAGTGAATGGTCAATGGTGAATAGTCGTTGAGCGGTTTTCGACTTTTGTATTTAAGGCCCGACCTGAGTGACATTCAACTACCATGCACCATCTACCGTTTACCATCTTTAAGAGGTGTTCGATATGAAGAGAATCATTTTTGCGGCGTGTGGGCTCGCGGCCGTTCTGTCGTTGGCTTCCGGAGAGGCGAGGGCGCAGGGCGGCCGTGTCGCGGCGGGGCCAGACCCTTCGACGTTGAGGGACGTGGACGACCTGAACAGCGCGAAGCACGAGTTGGAGGTCGCGCGCCACTACTTCAAGAACAAGAAGGCGTACCTCGCCTCCTTCAAGCGCGCCGACGAACTCATCACCGGCTACCCGGAGTTTCCGCAGATTGACGAGGCGCTCTACATCGCGGGGATGAGCGGTATATACCTTCTCGAAGGGAAGGGCAAGCAGCCGCTCCCGAAGGTCGCGCCCGGCGTCATGAGCGACTTCTCGACCGAGAACGTGCGCGAGACTGCGCGCATGCACCTCGAACGCATCATCAGCAGCTTCCCCAACAGCGACTTCCGCAAGCAGGCCGAGGCCGCGCTCGCGACACTCGGCCCCTCGAAGCCGAAGGACGAGCAGGCGAAGCCGCAGTTAGAGAAGCAGCAGTAAAACTGATAGGTTGCAAGTTCCAAGTTGCAAGTTAAAAGTTGGAAGGCGACTGCTCTTAACTTGGAATTTTTAACTTGGAACTTGCAACTCACTCGTTCATCATCCCACTCTCAGGAGAACTGATAAAGTGTCATTGTTGGTCGTAGGCTCCGTTGCGTTCGACGCGGTCGAGACGCCGTTCGGCAAGCGCGAGAGGATGCTCGGCGGCTCCGCCACGCACTTCTCTTTGTCGGCAAGTTTCTTCACAGACGTTCGCGTCGTCGGCGTCGTCGGCGGCGACTTCGGCGAGGAAGAGATGGGCGTCTTCCGCGAGCGCTCCGTCAACACGGACGACATAGAGCGCGTCGAGTCGGGCAAGACCTTCTTCTGGAGCGGGCGCTATGACTTCGACCTCAACACCGCGCACACGCTCGACACGCAGCTCAACGCCTTCGCGGACTTCCGCCCGAAGCTCTCCGACGAGTCGAAGCGCGCGCGTATGGTCTTCCTCGGCAACATTCAGCCCGCGTTGCAGTCCGAAGTGCGCGAGCAGGTGCGCGGCGCGGAACTCGTCGCGCTCGACACGATGAACTACTGGATAACGACCGTCCCCACCGAGGTCGAGGCCGCGATACGCCGCGTCGATGTCGTCATCATCAACGACGCGGAGGCGCGGCAGCTCTCGGGCGAGCCGAATTTGATTAAGGCCGCGCGCAAGATTCTCTCTTGGGGGCCGCGCGCGCTCGTCGTCAAGCGCGGCGAGTACGGCGCGGCGATGTTCACGCGGGACTCCTACTTCGCCATCCCGGCATACCCGCTCGAATCGGTCTTCGACCCGACGGGCGCGGGCGACACCTTCGCGGGCGGCTTCATGGGCTACCTCGCGAGCCGCGAGAGAGTTGACGACGATGCGCTCCGCCGCGCGGTCATCTTCGGCTCGGTCATGGCCTCGTTCAACGTCGAGGAGTTCGGCACGGAGCGCGTGCGCCGCCTCAAGCACGAAGAGATAAACAAGCGCTTCCGGGACTTCAAGCGCATGACCCACTTTGAAGAGATACCGTTCGAGCGCGCGGTGAGCGCGGTAGAGTAGCGTAAAAATCCTTCGGTACTTCGCGACTACTTCGCGACCTTCGCGGTTAAGCAAGATGTCTAAACGCAAAGGTCGCGAAGTAGTCGCGAAGTACGCGAAGCGGATTGAAGCTGAAGGCAGACCTGTACGTTCGGCATCGTGTCCCCTTTTCCCCTTTTCCCCTTTTCCCGCTTTTCACCCTATAATGCAGGCGCTCGCTGAAAATCATCCGAACGAAGAGGGAAAAGATGTTCTGTCCTGTTTGCGAGGCCGAATATGAGCCGGGGATTAACACTTGCGCCGACGACGGCGCGCAGCTCGTCGAGCGTCTGACGCCCGAGAACACACTGCACGACAACAGCGAGGCGCGCTTCCTGCCACTGCACAACGTCGGCTCGCCCGCCGAGGCCGAGATGGTCGCAGACATCCTGACGCAGAACGGCGTGCGTGCTGCCGTGCAGTCGGGCGGGATGGACGCGCTCTCGCCGCTGCTCTCCGCGGCCTCGCCCGGCGCGACCGTGCTCGTGGACGAGCGTGACTTCGACCGCGCGCAGGGGATTTACGAGTCCTTCTTCGGCAACGACACAACGCCGCTCACGGGCGCGACGGAAGAGGACGAAGAAGAGAGTGATGAGTGAAAGTGATAAGTGATAAGAAAAAGCGCGCCCGTTGTCTTCTCTTATCATTTATAACTTCCCCGGAGGGTTAAGCTGTGGACGCGAATTCGGCTGCGATAGTTGTGCTGCTGACGGCGGGGAGTCAGGAGGAGGCGACGCGGCTGGCCGAGATGCTCGTCGGCGCGCACCTCGCCGCGTGCGTGCAGATACTCCCGCAGATGGAGTCGGTCTACCGCTGGAAGGGCGAGGTTCACCGCGCGCCCGAGTTTCTACTCCTCGCGAAGACGACCTCCGCCTGCTTCGACGAGCTTGAGCGCGAAGTGCGCGCCCTCCACACCTACGACACGCCCGAGATAGTCGCCGTCCCAATCACGCACATCTCCGCCCCCTACTTCGACTGGCTCACCTCCAATGCGTTCCCGCCCCTCGTCTCCCGACAGGGCTGAAAATAGATGTTGTATGTCGGATGCTGGATGCTAGTGAACGCCATCCTGCCTTATCCAGCATCCATCATCTAACACTCAATAGTCGTAAGTATCGGTATGGAGTTTATCGAGCGTGTCCATGCTGCGGACGATTATCTCGACGACCTCGGCGGGCGAGTCTGTGAGGTGGAGCATGCGATAGTCGGCGTCGTTGATGTAGCTCGATTTGAGCATCGTCTCTTCGAGCCAGCGGAACATGCCGCTCCAGTACTCTGTGCCGAAGAGCACGACGGGGAAGTTTCGTATCTTGCGCGTCTGTATCAGCGTGAGCGACTCGAAAAGCTCGTCGAGCGTGCCGTAGCCGCCGGGGAAGATGACGAAGGCGTTGCTGTACTTGACGAACATCGTCTTGCGCACGAAGAAGTATTTGAACGTTATCGAGCGCGTCTGGTAAGGGTTGGGCTTCTGCTCGAACGGAAGCTCTATGTTGCAGCCTATGGAGACTCCGCCCGCCTCGAACGCGCCCTGATTCGCGGCCTCCATGATGCCGGGGCCGCCGCCCGTGATGACGGAGAAGCCCGCATGCGCCAGCAGCCCTGCGGTCTCCCGCGCCGCCGCGTAGTAAGGGTCTCCGGCGGGCGTGCGCGCAGAGCCGAAGACGGCCACGCCGCGCGTCACGGTCGCCAACTCGTCGAACCCTTCGACGAACTCGCCCATGATGCGAAACACGCGCCACGTGTCCGTGTGCGTGAACTCGACCGCGCGCGGGGTCTCAAGCAGCCGCTCGTCCTGCGTCGCCTGATGCCCCTGCTGCTGCGGCGCGTCTTCGTCCGGGTGTTTGGTCTTAGCCATAATTAAGTGAGCGGTGAGCGGTGAGCGGTAAGCAGTAGGGACAGTTTTTGACTGCTCACTGCTTACCGCTCACCGCTCACTTCAGAACGCCATGATGTTGTAGCCGCAGTCCACGTGTAGGACTTCGCCCGTGATGCCGGAGGAGAGTGGGCTGAGGAGGAAGAGTGCCGCGTTGCCGACCTCGCGCGCCTCGACGTTGCGGCGCAAGGGGGCGCGCTCGGCGTGGTGGCGCAGCATCACGTTCATGTTGCCGACGCCGCGCGCGGCGAGCGTGTTTAAGGGGCCGGCGCTGATTGCGTTGACGCGTATGTTTCGCGGGCCGAGGTCTGAGGCGAGGTAGCGTGTGCTCGCTTCGAGCGCGGCTTTTGCGACGCCCATCACGTTGTAGTTCGCGACGACCTTCTCCGCGCCGTAATAGGTCATCGAGATAATGCTCCCGCCCTCTGTCATCAGTGGCGCGGCCGCGCGCGCGAGCGAGGCGAGCGAGTAGGCCGAAACGTCGAGCGCTGTCAGGAAGGCTTCGCGCGTCGTCTCTACGTACCCACCTTCGAGCGCCTCGCGCGGCGCAAACGCAAGGCTATGCACGAGGAAGTCCAAGCGTCCGAACTTCTCGCGCACGGCGTTGAAGGCGGCCTCTACCTCTTCGGGGTTAGACACGTCGCACTGCACGAGCGGCGAGTCCGTGCCCGACGTGAGCCCCTCGACGTTCTCTCTCAGCCGCTCGTTCTGGTACGAGAAGGCCAGTTGCGCGCCCGCGTCCAGACACGCCTGCGCCGTCGCCCACGCGATGGAGCGCTTGTTCGCCACGCCGAAGACGACGCCGAATTTGTTCTCAAGAAGCATCGGAGAGAAGACCTCGCGCAGAGTCTGCCAGAACGTACGTACGTAAGTAAATCTTAACGGCGAAGCTCGAACTGATCCTTCAACTCGGCCGCGCGCGCTCTCGTCACGCGCTCAAGGCAGAAGGACTCGATCATCGGTCGCATCGTGCCTCCCTTGTACTGCGACGACTCGAAGACGCAGGTCGTGTCGCGGTACTTTATCCAGGCGAGTTCCGACTCCTTCAACGCCGCCTTGTCCTCCGCGTCGAGGACGCCCGCCAGTTGATTGTAGACGTGATTCAACTCCGCGTCGGCGGCCTTGTACTTCTCATGTGCGCACGCGCTCGCCTCGGCCTGCGAACCACTGCCCTCGCAGGGCTGCGTCTGCCGCTGCTTCTGCGCCGCCGCGCCGAAGGCCACGGCGACGGCGGCGCAGAGCGCGACGAGCAGAGCGCACGAGATAGTTCTCTTCATCTAAGACCTCAGGAGAATTTAACTCGAAAGAGTTCAGGCCGCGGCGCTCTCGGCCTCGCCGCCGTTGAGGACGCGCGCATACTCGCCGCTCTCCACCCATGCAAGAATCTCCGAGACGCGCCAGATGGGGAACGGGTGCGTCAGGCCCGCCGTGACGATGTCGGCCCAGAAGCGGTCGAGTGCCTTATCGTCGTAGTTCTTCTGGAAGTCGCGCGCCTGCTGCAAAAACTGTCCGTAGTCGAGCCGCGACGCGTAGGTGCCGCCGCTCAGCTTCATCATCGTGCGCCCGATAATGTCCGGGTCTTGCGTGACGAGCAGGGCCGCGCGGTCGCACGAGAGTTCGGCGCGACGCATCCAAGCCTTGAGCGCGGACTCCATCGCCGCGGAGATTATCTGCGTGACGAGGTTGCTGATGGGCGATGCCTTTATCGCACCACTCGCGATTGCCATGATGAGGTTCGCGGCCGTCAGGTAGAGCACGTGCTCCGCGTGTATGTGGCCGACCTCGTGCGCGATGACGGCGAGCACCTCTTCGTCGGTGAGCCGTTCGAGCAGGCCGGAGAAGAGGACTATGAGCGTGCGGTCAACGCCGTAGGTGAAGGCGTTGACGATGGGCGACTGCATCACGTAAAGCTCGGGCATGTCTACGCCGAGCGTAGTGCATGCGACCTGTAGCTTCGCGTAGAGGTCTGGGCACTGCAAGGGGGTGACGCGCACGGCGCTCGCCATCATGATGACGCTAAGGGCCGGCTCGCCCGTCAGGTTCAGGAGCTTCGTGACGGCCTTGTCTAAGCCGGGGATGGCGCGCAAGGCGGCCAGCGAGCGGCTGTCGAGCGGATGGACGTACGAGTGCTTGTCGAGGTCTGCGAACTTGACGTGCGGCTCGTTCGAGAGCAGGAGTCGGCAGCGCCCGCAGCGCGCCTGCCCACCGTCTGTGCGCGCGCGGTTGAGTTGACCGCAATAGCGGCAGCGAACTGTATCGCCACCGCCCGTGAACGACGTAGGTTCCAAATCAGCCATCTTGATTCCCCTTCAGAAAACGAGCATGACAGGCCGCCGGGAAGACTTCGTACGGGTGTGCCTGTTCCGGTGGCGCAAGTATTAACGATTGCGCGGCGCGAGAGCAAGTGTGAAAGCGATCAGCGGTCAGCACTCAGCCTTCAGCTTTCGAGCCTTTACGAACTTTGCGCTTACTCGGCGTTCTTTGCGTTTAAGCCCGCCCCTCCAAACGCAGAGAACGCCGAGTAGTCGCAAAAAGCGCTGAGAAGGTTTGGCTGAAAGCTGAGTGCTGACCGCTTCAATGCCTGAAATGCCGGACGCCCGTGAAGACCATCGCGAGATTATGTTCGTCCGCGGCCTCGATTATCTCCGCGTCGCGTACTGAGCCGCCGGGCTGTATGACGGCCGTGATGCCGTGCTTCGCGGCCTCGTCGAGCCCGTCGCGGAAGGGAAAGAAGGCGTCGGACGCGAGCACGGAGCCCTCGACGGGTATGCGCGCGCGCGTCGCTCCGAGGCGTACGGAGTCAACGCGCGACATCTGCCCCGCGCCGACGCCGACGGTCTGGCCCGCGCGCGCGTAGACAATCGCGTTCGACTTCGTGTGCTTGCAGACCGTCCAAGCGAACATGAGAGCTTCAAGCTCTTCATCCGTCGGCGCACGTTTCGTTACGACCTTCAGGTCTTCTCGCTTCAATCGGCGTGTGTCGCGCGTCTGGACGAGCAGGCCGCCCGTGATGCGCTTGAAGTCCAGCCCCTCGGCCGCGCCCACGTCGCCCGCGCGAAGCACGCGAAGGTTCTTCTTCGACTTCAGAACCTCGACGGCCGCCGCATCGAAGTCGGGCGCGACGACTACCTCCGTGAAGATTTCGCTGACGGCGCGTGCCGCCGCCTCGTCAACCGTGCGGTTGAAGGCGACGATGCCGCCGAAGGCCGAGACCGGGTCTGTTTCGAGCGCGCGTCGGTAAGCCTCAAGCGTCGTCGCGGCCGTGCCTACGCCCGCCGGGTTCATGTGCTTGATGATTGCGCACGCCGTCTCCTCAAAATCGCAGACGAGCTGCCAGGCGGCGTCGGCGTCCACGTAGTTGTTGAAAGACATCTCCTTGCCGCCGAGCACTTCGGCGCGCGTGATACCGCCCTCGCCGGTCGAGTAGAGCGCGGCGTGCTGGTGCGGGTTCTCGCCATAGCGCAGGTCGGCGGTCTTCCTCATGGTCAAGGACATGAAAGTCGGCAGCGACTCGGAGCGGGGCAGCGGACTTTCAAAAGGGTGCGGCTCGGAC
>JBJMGR010000275.1:0-9115 GCA_045807805.1 Pyrinomonadaceae bacterium
CCGAGCGAGAGAAGGCGAAGTAGACCGGGGTGGCTCCGCCGCGCTGTCGGAAGAGTTCGTCGAAGGCTTGGCGCAGAAGCTCCGAAGCGCCCGAGCGCGGCGCGGCGAGGAGCATGACTCCCTGACGGCCCGCCTTCGCGGAGGCGAGGCCCGTTATCTCGCGCAGTTGTTCCGCGCGCCCGACGAACGATTCGGGTGCCGCGTGCGCGATGATACGTCTCTGCCTGAGGCTCTTCGGGGGCATGCGTTAAGTCAGTCTTTACCCTTCTCCTTCTCATCGGCCTCTTCAACCGCAACCCTCTTCGGCTCGACCGCCTCGCAGCAGTTCTTGCCGCGGCTCTTCGCGGCGTAGAGCGCGCGGTCTGCGGCATAGATGATGCTCGTGGGCGTGTCCAACTCGGGGCCGAACGAGGAGATGCCGATGCTGACGGTGACGGCACCGAGCGGCTGGTTCTTTCCGTGCGGAAACTGCGTGCGCTCGATGCGGCGTCGTATGCGCTCGGCGATGACGCGCGCCTCGGAGAGCCCTGTCTGCGGGAGAAGTATGCTGAACTCTTCGCCGCCGTAGCGCGCGGCAACGTCGGCCGAACGCAGCGCGGTCTTCAGGCAGGTCGCGGTCATCTCAAGCGCGAGGTCGCCCGCCTGATGGCCGTGCTGGTCGTTGTAGTTCTTGAAGTCGTCGATGTCCACCATCATGAAGCTCATCGCGAAGCGGTGGCGCTTCGAGCGTTCGAGTTCTTCCTGCAAACGCTCCTCAAGATAGCGGCGGTTGACGAGCCCCGTGAGCGGGTCTGTTATCGAGAGCAGTTGAAACTGCGTCGCCTTGCTGTGCCACTCGACGCGGTCTAAGGCGAGTGCCATCTGCGGCGCGATGAGGTCTAAGAGCCCGAGGTCTGCCTCGTCGTAGTCGCCGCCGTCGGCCTTGTCCGTCATGTTCAGGACGCCGACCTTTCGGCCCGCGATGACGATTGGGTAGCTGATGAAGGAGCGCGTCTTGTAGCGGCGCTCGTCGGGCGCGGGCCTGAGGCCCGCCACCTTCGACACGTCGCGCACGACCGCGGGCCTTCCCTCGCGCATGACCGTGCCCGCGACGCCCTCGCCGATGCGAACGCGCGCGTCGCGCGCAATGTCCGCGCGCGGGCCGACCGCGGCCTTGACCGAAAGCTCGCCCGCGCGCTCGTCAAATAGAAGCAGCGAGCCGCGCTCCGCGTGAAGGAGTTCGGCGGAGTGTCGGAGTATGGTCGTGTACGCGTCGTCGGGCTGCGCGGAGTTGATGACTTCTGTGAAGGCCCGCAGTTGCGACGCGGCGCGCGCGCGGCGTTCAAGCTCTTCGCGCAGGCGCAGCAGTTCGAGCGGCATCGAGATGTCGCGGCAGAAGGCTGCGATTGCGCGTCGCTGTTCGTCTTCCAGCTCCGCGTCGCCGACGAGCAGCGCGCCCTTTATCTCTTCGCCGACGAGCAGGGGGAAAAGCTCGACCGCCTCCTCGTGCTTTGACGAAGTGCGACCGCCAGCGGGCACGGCGATGGAGTCGCCACCCGTCGCGGCGAGCAGAAGCTTTATCTCCTTCGGCTTGAGCGAGACGCGCGGCGCGCGGCGCTCGAAGAGGCCCGTGACGCATGTCGCGTAGAAGCTGTCGTCGGCGCGCAGGAGGAGCGCGAGCGACTCTATACGGTGATCCTGTGTGAGCGTGCTCACGGCCCTGCGGCACGTCTCGTCGAGCGAGGTGGCCTGCGGCGCACCCGCGCGCGAAGGCGCTTGAGAGCGCGAAGGCGCTTCGGTCTTCAAAGACTCGTCCGTCAACGTGACTTCGTCCGTCAACGCGACTTCGTTCGTTAACGCGACTTCGTCCGTCAACTCTTCGCCCGCGTCCGCGTCTGCCTCCGGCGCTTTGCCTTTGGCAGCGGCTTTCGCGCTCACGTGCGACGCTTCGCCCGTCGTCTCCTCTTTGACGGCCGCCGTCCCGTTAGCCTCGACCCTGTGCAGGCCGTTGCTGGATGACGCGGCCCGCGCCTTCGATGCGGCAGCCTCTCCTTCAGGCTCCTTCGCCTTCGATGCGGGTGCGGCGAACGAGCGCGCGGACTCTTCGACGCGTGCGGCGAGGTCTTCGAGGTCTTGGCGTGACGCGAAGATTACGTTGGCGAAGAGGTCTGCGGAGAGGAGGTCTGAGAGGTCGCCCGCGCGTATTCGCTCTGCCAGCGCGCGGTAGTCGGCCACGCGCAGGAAGCAGCGGCCGCCTATTACCGCGCGCGTCTTCTTACCCCCGAGCTGAATCGGCGCGGTAAAACACTGTAGTCCCGCATGGCAACGGTACTGTACGGCTTCGCCCGCTTCCGTGGCGCGGAAGTATGCCTCGCCGCAGTCGGGCTGGCAGAGGTGCGCGTGCGTTTGGGAAGACTGGAACGCCTGGCAGATGGAGTTATTATTCGAGACGGCGAGCGAAGGCGGCTGTCGCCCTTCGACCGTGAGCAGCGCGAGGCCAGAGGCGGCCGCGAGCCCTTCATGCACTTCGACCCATCCCGAAGGGAGGTCGGCAGAAGGCGTCTTACGGGCAGCACGCTCTGGGGCCGGAACGGTGTTGTCCATTAGCTGTCGCGGCACAGTCGTTCGGACTCGAAAATGCGGGCGGAGGGGTTTTAAAGACTCGTGAGCGAACAGGCGGCGTTCGTCGGGAGCAAGTCTAATCCTCTTTCAGAGGAGGCCGGCCCTACACGGGCGCGTCCATCCCCCGCCAGCAGTATATGGCGTCCGCACGTGAACAAACAAGAGATTTACGGTCTTCCGAGCCCCGTTCCGGCACACAGAGCCGGGGCACGCACCCTTCTTCCACTGTGGTAAACGACTAATAAAAGGGGGATTTCACTGTGCGATAACGCGGCCCGGATTGCGCAGTCCCGGCGCGTCTCCCGGCGCGACCCTTTCGATCTCCGGCTCGTCCGGGCTAATGCGTATGCACGCCGCGAAGTGGTTCGGCTTAATTTCGGCGAGCGGCGGCACGACCTCTCTGCACTTCTCTATCGCCCAGGGGCAGCGCGTGTGGAACGGGCAGCCCGAGGGAGGGTTGATTGGAGAGGGCACGTCGCCCTGTAAGACTATCCGGCGACGGGTCGCCTCTACAACGGGGTCGGGCACGGGCACGGCCGAGATGAGCGCCTTCGTGTATGGCATCAGGGGGTCGCGATATATGACCTTGGCGTCCGCTATCTCTACGAGTCGGCCGAGGTACATCACGGCCACGCGGTCGGAGACGTGACGTATGGCGCGCAGGTCGTGCGAGATGAAGAGGTAGGTCAGGTTGCGCTCGCGTTGCAGGCGCTCCATCAGGTTCATTATCTGCGCCTGTATGGACACGTCGAGCGCGGAGATGGGCTCGTCCGCGACGATGAAGTCGGGGTCTGCGGCGAGCGCGCGCGCGATGCCTATGCGCTGGCGCTGCCCGCCCGAGAACTCGTGCGGGTATCGCTTGAGGAAGCGCGGGCTGAGGCCCACGGTCTCCATCAACTCGCGGACGCGCGGTTCGCGCTCGCGCCCGCGCGCCAGCCCGAAGGTCTCCAAAGGCTCGGAGATTATCTGCGAGACCGTCATGCGCGGATTGAGAGAGGCGTACGGGTCTTGGAATATCATCTGAAGGTGCCGGCGCTGGCCGCGCATCTGCCCCTTCGAGAGCCGCGCGAGGTCTTTATCGCGGAAGAGCACCTGCCCGCCGGTCGGCTCAGTCAGACGCAGGAGCGCGCGCCCCAGAGTTGACTTGCCGCAGCCCGACTCGCCTACGAGCCCGAGGGTCTCGCCGGGGAAGATGTCTATCGTCACGCCGTCAACGGCCTTCACGACTCGGCGCACGGGCGAGCCGCCGATGAGCTTGTCCAGCGCGCTGCCGCCCCCGAGGTCGAAGTGAACCTTGAGTCCGCGTATCGCTATCAGAGGCTCGCGCTGCTCGGACGCGCCCGCCATGACGGGCTTCACGCCGCCGTGTGCGCCCGCCCGCACGCCTTCCATAGTCATCGTCCCGCACCCCCTTTCTTAGGACTCTCGGAATGGTCAACGCCGGGTGCTCGCGCTGAATCGTCGAGGCCGAGCGGCTGCTCGGAAGGGTCAACCTGCGTCGGCGGCGGAGGCGCGGCCGCTTCGTCGCCCGTGCGGTCGGTGCGGCCCGCGCGCGAGTCCGAGTAGACCTCTTCGGCGAAGTGGCAGAGCGAGAGATGCTCCGCGTTGAGTTTGACGAAGGGCGGATACTCGCGTCGGCACAACTCTTCGGCGCGGTAGCAGCGCGGCGCGAAGGGGCAGCCCGGCGGCAAGTGCGCAACGTCGGGCGGAAGGCCCGGAATCTGGTAAAGCTCCGTCCCTTCGGCGTGCAAGGGGTCGGGCACGGACTTCAGGAGTCCCTTCGTGTAAGGGTTGCCGGGCGCTTCAAAAAGCTCGTGCGTCGGGGCCTGCTCAAAGACCTTGCCCGCGTACATGACTATGATGTGGTCGGTCATCCCCGCGACGACGCCGAGGTCGTGCGTGATGAGGATGACGCTTGTGCCAGTGTCTACCTTGAGCTTCTTGATGAGTTCGAGTATCTGCGCCTGAATCGTCACGTCGAGCGCCGTCGTCGGCTCGTCGGCAATCAACAACTCGGGCTCGCACGAGAGCGCCATCGCAATCATCACGCGCTGGCGCATGCCGCCCGAGAACTCGTGCGGGTAGCTGTCCACGCGCGCTCTCGCCTCGGGTATGCCGACCGTGTCGAGCATCTTGATGGCGTGCTCGTAAGCCTGCTGCTTCGTGTGGCCGAGGTGGAGTTGAGTCAGCTCCATCAACTGCTTCGAGATGCGCATGAAGGGGTTGAGCGAGGTCATCGGGTCTTGAAAGATCATGCTGATGCGCTTGCCCCGAATCCCTCGCACCTCCTCGGCTGATAGGCTCAGGATGTCCTGACCGCGGAAGAGGACTTCGCCCGAGACTATACGGCCGGGCGGGCTCTGTATGAGACGTATGATGGATAGGTTCGTGACGGACTTCCCCGACCCGGACTCGCCGACGATGCCGAGCGTTTCGCCGCGATGCAGGTCGAAGCTGATGCCGTCCACGGCCTTGACTGTCCCGTCCTCCGTCTCGAAGTACGTACGGAGGTCTTTGACCGATAGAAGAGTGCCGTTGTCGCTACTCATATGTTTTTGAGTGATAAGTGATGAGTTATAAGTGAGAAGAGAAGACAGCGCGTGCGCCTTCCCTTCTCATCACTTATCACTCATCACTTATCACTCCTAAAACTTTCTCATCTGCGGGTCGAGAGCGTCGCGCAGGCCGTCGCCGAGGAAGTTGAGGGAGAAGAGCGTCAGCGCCATCGTCACGCCGGGGAAGATGAGCTGCCACGGGAAGACGGCGATGTTCTGTATGCCCTCCTGCGCGAGACTTCCCCAAGAGGCGTAAGGCGCTTGCACGCCGAGTCCGAGGAACGACAGGAACGCCTCCTGAAGCATGACCGACGGGATAGTCAGCGTCGCGTAGACGATGACGGGGCCGAGCGCGTTCGGCACGAGGTGGCGGAAGATTATCTTGGGCGTTGATACGCCCGTCGCGCGTGCGGCGATGACGAACTCCTGATTCTTGAGCGAGATGATCTGCCCGCGCACGATGCGCGCCATCGTCAGCCACGACACGGCACCTATCGCCGCGAAGAGGAGGAATATCTGTTTCAGCGGCGACTGCCCGCCGAAGAACGCGAGCAGCACGATGACAATCATCATATACGGAATCGCGTAGAGCACGTCCACGATGCGCATCAACAGGTCGTCGGTCTTCCCGCCCAGGTAGCCAGCGGTCGCGCCCCAGGTGATGCCTATGATGAGCGAGACGAAGGTCGAGATGATGCCGACCATCAGAGAGATTCGCCCGCCTTGAAGTACGCGCGCAAACATGTCCCGGCCCGCGCTGTCCGTGCCCATCGGGTGCGTCCAGGAGAAGCCGCCGTTCGGCGTCGAGAAGGGCGGGAACGATTGAACGAGAGTCGAGTCGGGCGGGATGAAGTCGTACGTGTAACCGGTCGTGATTCTGATGAGCGGCGGGCCTATGAGCACGGCGACGACTATGAAGCAGACGATGACGAGGCCGAAGACCGCGAGCTTGTTCTTCAGAAGTCGCCGCCACGCGTCGCGCCAGAGCGAGGTGCCGCGCGTGGGCTCGGCCGACTCGTCTACGGTGCGAATGTCGCCCTCGCCCACGGCCGTCTCGGGGAAGGCGTGAATCTCCGCGCCGCGCCGGGCGCGCACGGGTGCGCCCGGCGGCGTGCCCTCGGGCGTGAGCGCGGGCGCGCCCTCGTCCCACGGCGAACGCGGCGCTCGCCCCTCTTCGGTCGGAACCTTCGGCGTCCTGTCTTCGCTCATCTCTTCAGTACCGTATGCGCGGGTCAATGAAGGCGTACGCCACGTCCACCAGCAGGTTGAAAATGAGCACGGCCATGGACGTGAAAGCGACGATGCCGAGTATCAGCGGCTCGTCGCGGTTAAGATTCGCGTTGATGAAGTAGTTGCCAAGGCCCGGCATCGCGAATATGCGCTCGACCACGACCGTGCCGGAGATCAGTAGCGCCAGCGCGGGCCCTGTGAACGAGACGACAGGCAACAGGCCGCCTCGCATCGCGTGACGCAAGACGACCTGCGTCTCCGTCAAGCCCTTCGCGCGCGCGGTTCTGATGTAGTCCGCGCGCAGGACTTCGAGCATCCCCGCGCGCGTCAGTCGCGCGATGTAGGCCATGTAGATGGCCGAGAGCGTGAGCACGGGGAGTATCAGGTTGCGACTCGGGAAGCCGTTCCAGCGCGCGGGCGGCAGCCAGTAGAGCGAGAGCGCGAAGACGAGGACGAGTATCGGCCCGAGCACGAAGTTCGGGAAAGATATGCCGAGCATCGTCAAAGTCATCGCGCCGTAGTCGAGCTTCGAGTTCTGCTTCAGCGCCGCTATCGTCCCGAGCGTTATGCCGACGACGAGCGCAAGCAGGTATGCGCACGCGCCTATCGCGGCCGAGACCGGAACGGTGCGCCTCAGCACCTCGTTGACCGTCTCGTTCTCGTAGCGGAGCGAGTTGCCGAAGTCGAGCCGAAGGATGTTCGACATCACACGGCCGTACTGCACGTACCACGGCTGGTCGAGGCCGTACTTGGCCTTGATGTTCTTCTCGATGGCGGGCGGAAGCTTGCGCTCGCTCGCGTAGAAGTTGCCGGGCGCGAGGCGTATGAGCGCCCACGTCAGCGTGATGACGATGAGCACCATCGGCACGGTGACTAACAGTCGGCGGACGATGAAGCGAAACATCTCTTCGGCTGCTCCTTCTAACCCTTCGGCGGCCCGCTTACTCCGCAAGCTCCGTGTTCGTCATGTCGGGCATCCCCTTATCCCACTTCGCCTGCTCGTACTCGATATAGACGAACTTCCAGGGGTGGAGTGTGCCGGGGTTAGGATACATGCCCTTCACGTAAGGCTTCTTCATCCAACTCGTCGCGGGCTTTAGGAGCGGGATGACGGGCGCGGCGTCGAGCAGATAAGCCTCGGCCTTCGAGAGCATCTCGAAGCGCTTCGTCTGGTCGGGCTCGGTGTTCGCCTCGTTGAGCATCTTGACGAACTTCGGGTCGAACCATCCCGTCCCGTTGTCGCCGCCCTCGGTCGCGAAGAGGCCGAGGTACGTGTACGGGTCCATATAGTCGCCCGTCCAGCCCGCGCCGCCCGCGAAGCCCTTGTATTCGAGCTTCGCACGCATGCCCAGGAAGGTCTTCCACTCGACGTTATGGAGCGGGACGGTGAGACCGAGGTTCTGCTTCCACTGCGCCTGTATGAACTCGCCCACCTGCCGGTTCGACTCGGCCGTGTTATAGGTAATCTCGATCTGGTCTATGGGGAACTTCTTCGGGTCGAACTTGCCAGACGCGTCCTTGAAGCCCGCCGACGCGAGCAGACGCTTCGCCTCGTCAACGTCGAACGCGAAGCCCGGCGGGCTCGGGTAGCCGCGGAGTATCCCGGTCGGGACAAACGCGCTGTTGGCCTTCGAGACCACGCGGAAATTTTCGAGCGCATTGCGGTCAATCGCCAACGCGAACGCCCTACGCACGCGCGCGTCGTTCATCGGCGGCTTCGTGACGTTGATCTGCCAGTACTGCGACGCGTTCTCCGGCGCGTCCATGTAGTCCTTGACGTAACGCACGCCAGCCTTGAGCCAGGAGGCGGGCACGGTGTGGTTATACGTCGCGTCAACCTCGCCCGCCTTGTAGAGGTTCATCATCGTCGTCTGGTCGTCGAGGGGATAGAAGATTATCTTTTCGAGCCGCACCTTCGCGGCGTCCCAGTAGTTCGGGTTCTTGACGGCGACGAGTTGGTTGTACTGCTTGTGCTCGGCGACCATGAAAGCGCCGCTGGTGACGATGTGCTCGGGCTTCGTCCAGTTGACGCCCCACTGCTCGACGACCTTGCTCTCGACGACGCGGAAGAACTGGTGCGGGACGAGCCCTAGAAAGTATGGGGCGGGCTGTCGCATCGTTATGCGCACGGTGTAATCGTCAACCGCCTCAAGACCTACGTCCTCCTGCTTGACGGGCACAAGCTCCTTGCCCGCGATAAGCTCCTGAAGCTTCGCGTTATCCTTGAGCGCCTTCTGTCTCTCCTTCTCGTCGGCGGGGACGACGAGACGCTCGGGCGAGTGCATGAACTTATGGAACTCCGTGTCGGGCGCGGCGTCCTCGCCCTGAAGCGCGAGCACGTTCTTCGCGTCGGCGTCGGGCGCAGGCGCGGGGGCATTCTCCGCCTGCGCGCCGCCCTCCTTCGGCGTGTCGGAGACGAGCAGGAAGCGCCCTGTCTTCGGGTCGCGCACGAACGCGCCGCCGCTGTTGAAGGCTTCGGCGTACTTGATGTCCCAGGCAAGATACGCGACGCGCGAAGCCAACTCGGGCCGCAGGCCGCGACGCACGGAGTAGACGAAGTCCTGCGCCTTTATCGGGTTGCCGTCCGAAAACTTCCCGTCGTGTCGCATGTAGAAGACGAACTCGGACGCGTTGTGGTTCGTCACCCAACGCTCGGCGAGCGCGGGGATAGGCTCCATCGTCTTCGGGTGGTACTCGGTCAGCCCCTCGTAGAGCGCCATGTCTATGCG
>JBJMGR010000276.1:0-3581 GCA_045807805.1 Pyrinomonadaceae bacterium
GCGACGAGATCGAATATGAGCCGCCGCTCAGAGCCCTCGGAAGATTGGCCTCGCCCTTCCTTATCGGGCCGCGCCTGCGCCGCCTCTTCGACTACAGACACGAGGCGACGCGCGAGTGGTGCGAGCGAGTGGCACGCGAGTAGCAACTAACCTGTACATGTCTGATTCCGCGAACCGAAACAGAACGCAAAGGGTGCGCGGCTGGCTCATCGCCGGTCTGTCGCTGGCCGTCCTCTTCGGGGTGGCGGCGCTCAAGGCGCGCGCGGACTCCGGCGGTGAACTCGATTAACCTACAGACGAACACAAGGGAGAGATGTAAATGGCAACAGCAGCTTCGCAGATGTCACGCGAAAATACTGAGACTACGGGCAATCAAAGCATGACGACGACGGGCGGCAACACCGACGTAGTCGAGTCAACGCTCCGCACGGTTGACGAGGCGACGAAGGGTTCGACCGGCGTCAGCCTGTTCCACATACTGACGCTGGCCTCCATCGGCGGCTCGCTCGCGCTCTTCTTCGCGGGCAAGAAGTCCGCGGCGATATTCGTCGGCCTCTGGCCGCCCACGTTCCAGGCGCTCAAGTCCGTCGCCGACACGAACAAGCAGAACAAGAACAGCTAAGGCCGCCGTCCGGGCAACCTTCACACACCGAGAAGCCGCGCGAGACTCAAAACGAGTCCGCGCGGCTTCTTGCGTTTCATCCCGTTAAGTCCCGGCCTACTTCAACCCATCTTCAACGCCGCGCCGACCGAGGGGTCGCGGCGCACGCGCCAGATTTTCGAGTCGAGGTAGTAGTGAAGCAGCGCGTAGCCCCAGAGGAAGCCCGAGGCCAGTTGTGTAAGGAGAGCCTCGGGCTCTGCCGAGTGGTTCACGTACTGGCGCGGCACCTGATACCAGACGCCGAAGAGGACGCCCGCCACGGCGTAGTGCAGGAGTCTACGGCTCAGGAACTCTGCCGCGCCGTGGCGCTCGCGGCACGCACCGTCTCGCGTGTACTTGCGGTTGTGAAACCATACGAGACGGTGGTATTGGAGGTTGTGATAGACGGTCAGTATCGCGACGATTGCGACCGGCTTGTGCTCCATCGGCGTCAAGAGCACGACCCAATGCATCGGTATCGCCGCCGCGAGCAGGAGGTACTTCGGAACGTCTAAAGGCAGGCCCGACAGTGCGCGCTGACCCTGCCGCGCGACCCACGCGACGGCCGCCAGCACGGTCACGACGAGCAGCGCCGATTCCAACGCGCCGAGCCACGCGTGCATCAACGCGGGCACGCGCTTCAGTGCTTCGGGGTCGCGCGCGACGAAGCGGATGAAGGGATACGTGAAGGCCGCGAGCAGAAACGCGCGGTCGAGAAGGTTGTCCGTGGCGTCGAGGTCTGCGTTCTTCTTCTTGTAGAGCACCATGAAGCCGTAGTGCTGTTTGACGAGATGGTAGTAGGCCCACAGCGCCGCGACGAAGAAGAACGCGAAGCCTACGCCCGCGAGCACGAACAGAGGCCCCGCCGCGAAGAAGAGAAGCGACCACCACAAAAGACGCCCGCGCGAGCGTCGCTCCTCCCGGTCGAAGTACGTGCGCGAGAAGGTTGCGAAGACGTGCGGCGCGTCGATGAGTACGGCCCACGCGATGACCATCGGCACGAGCGGCACTATACGGCCGACGTAGAGCGCATAGAGCGCGTAGCTCGACGCGACGGAGCCGATAAACCATACGAGGTCTTCGCGCGCGCTGATAATCCAACGCATCGTGACGGCGCGGCTCCCGGCCGTCGCTATCGTCGTCGTCGCTTGTGTCGTGGCCGACATAAAAGTTTGAGACTTAGTACAGCCGCGCCCGCGTGCCCGAGCGTGGACAGAGGCGCGCCCGCGCGCACATAATTCGGAAGACCCGAACGGCCCCGGCGGCGCGCGAGATTTTATCATAGGCCGGACGCGAGACGCGCGGGCGCGCTCGTGCAGTTCGCTTGAGCTTCAAGTCGCGGAGGATTTCGACCGATGTTGAAGGACGAGAAGGGGCTCGGGCGTCTGCTCGGGCTGATGTTTCAGGCGCACCCCTGGCACGGCATACCGCCCGGCGAAGACGCACCCGGAGTCGTCAACGCTTACATAGAGATCGTGCCGACCGACGCGGTCAAGTACGAACTCGACAAGGCATCGGGCCACCTGCGCGTTGACCGCCCGCAGCGCTTCTCCTCGTTCCCGCCCACGCTCTACGGCTTCGTCCCGCAGACCTTCTGCGGCGAGCGCGTCGCCCAGCTCTGCCGCCGCAAGGGCGTCGAAGGCGTGGCGGCCATACGCGGCGACGGCGACCCGATGGACATATGCGTGCTCACCGAGCGCCCGGCCGCGCACGCGAACTTCCTCGTACGCGCGAAGCCCGTCGGCGGCCTGCGCATGATTGATGGCGACGAGGCCGACGACAAGATAATCGCCGTGCTGGAGAACGACGTGGCCTACGGCTACATCGAAGACCTCAGTCAGGCACCGAGCGGACTGGTCGAGCGATTGCAGCACTACTTCCTCACGTACAAGCAGCTTCCGCAGGAGAGCCCGCGCCGCGTAGAGATCGCGGACGTGTACGACCGCTCGGCCGCGCTCGAAACGATAAGCCGCAGCATCGAGGACTACCGCGCGCTCTACGGCGCGCCCGAGTCGCGCGTTGACGAGTTGGGGCGAATGCTTTCGGAGTCGGAGTAAAGTCAGCGGCGGCGCTTGAGGAACTGTACGACGGCCCAACCCGACGCGCCCACGAAGAAGGAGACGACGCGGAAGTACCATTGCGCGTCTGTCTTCGCCTCGCGCGTGAGGTAGAAGAGACCCGCGAAGAAGACGAGGCACCCGAAGAAAAGCTCCGCGCGTTCGAGTCTCTTCATTCCGGCAAACTCTCCTCCGCGCCGCAGCGCGTGCAGACGAGCGCGCGGCGCGACGAGTCCTTCCAGCGCGCGAGAGCCTTTGAAGAGAGACGCGGCTCGCGCTCTTCGGCCTCGCCCTCGCGGAAGAAGCGCGCGAGCGTGTGCGTTGAAGGCACGCCTTCATCAATACCATCGCTGAGCGCCGACGTGTCATCCGCGCGGCAGAGTTTGCACTCCCACCCGCACCCTTCGTTTATGAAGCGCTCCATCTCTCGCACGCGTAAAAGGCTATGGGCCGGTGGTCGCGTAAGTCAAACGCGACCACCGGCCCAAGCGTTTCGGGTCAGCGATTTAGAGCCGCACGCTAGTCCTGACGACGCGTTGTACCGCGTCGCGCCTGTTCGGGTAGAAGCTTTACGGGAACGGTCGTGCGCTGGCCGTCCGCGCCGCGCACGACTTCGACCTGCACCACGTCGTTGAACTGGTGCTTGTCGAGGGCCTTGTCGAGGTCGTTCTGGCTCTCCATCTTCTCGCCGTCAATCGCGGTGATGATGTCGCCGACGACGAGGTCGCCGTCCGGAGTCTCGGAGAGCCCGCGCAGGCCCGCCGACGCGGCCGAGCCGCTCGCGTCGACCTGCAAAATCAGAAGCCCCTCGCCGACGGGCAGGCGTATGCCGCGCAGGTCTGAGACGGCGCGCGGGTATATGCCGAGCTTGGGGCGCACGACGC
>JBJMGR010000277.1:0-5807 GCA_045807805.1 Pyrinomonadaceae bacterium
CCGGCTCCGGTCCCGCTCCGACACCGAGGCGATCGTCCACCTCTACGAGGAGTTCGGGCCCGACTGCGTCGAGCACCTCGACGGCATGTTCGCCTTCGCCGTCTGGGACGCGCGCGAGCGTGAGCTGTTCGTCGCGCGCGACCGGCTCGGCGTCAAACCGCTTCACTACGCGGAGTGGGGCGGTCGCTTCGCCTTCGCCTCGGAGATGAAGGCGCTCATGGAAGACGCGTCGCTTCCGCGAGATATTGACTGGGACGCGCTCGACCTCTACCTGACCTTCCGGGTCATCCCGCATCCTTACACCATCTTCAAGGCGGTGCGTAAGCTCGCGCCCGGCCACTACCTCGTCTGGAAGGAGGGGCGGCTACGCGAGTGCGCCTACTGGGACGTGTTCGGCCGCGCGAGCGGCGCGAAGGGAACCGAGGCGAACGGCCACGGCGGAAACGGACACGCGCGCCGCAAAGGCAGCGCGAGCGTCGCGGAGATAAAGCGCGAGCTGTTCGAGTTGGTCGAAGACGCGGTGCGTATGCGGCTCGTGAGCGACGTACCCTTAGGCGTGATGCTGAGCGGCGGGATCGATTCGAGCGTCGTCGCGGGGCTAATGGCGCGGCAGACGGGCGCGCGCATAAAGACCTTCACGCTCGGCTTCCTCGGCGCGAAGGGCGCGCTGCAAGGCTACGACGAGTCGGAGAGCGCGCGCCGCACGGCGGAGTATCTGGGGAGCGAGCACCACGAGCTTCTCGCGACCGCCGAGCTTGTGCGCGACACCATCCCCGAAGCGCTCGACCACTGCGACGAGCCCTTCGCCACGTCCTCCGTCATCCCGACCTTCCTCGTCTCGAAGCTCGCGCGCGAGAGCGTCACCGTGGCTCTTTCGGGCGACGGGCCGGACGAAATCTTCGCGGGCTATCGCGCTTACCTGCTTGAGCCGCTGGCGGATGTCTACATGCGCGTGCCGCGACTCTTGAGGAAGGGATTGTTGGAGCCCGCCGTGCTCGGCCTGCACGCGTCGGACGCCACTCCGCTCGCGCGAAACATACGCCGCACGCAGCGCTTCGTACGCGCGCTCGACCGCGTGCCGTCGGAGCGCTTCTTCCGTCTGACGAACAAGTTCTACGACGTGCCCGCCGGGAGCGTCTACGACCCCGCGTTCCGCACGCTCTCGCTCGAACTGGCCGAGCAGGCGCTTCGCGGCTACTACGAGGAGTCACGCTTAGGCGGCGACCTCATAAACTCGATGCTCTACGTTGACTCGAAGATAAAGCTGGCCGACCACATCCTCACCAAAGTTGACCTGATGAGCATGAAGGTCGGGCTCGAAGTGCGCTCGCCGTTCCTCGACTATCGCGTCGTAGAGGCGGCGTTCCGCATACCGGGCAGGCTCAAGATAAACTGGTTCCGCAAGAAACATCTTCTGCGCGAGACCTTCAAGAACGTGCTGCCGCGACACCTCCTGTCGCTGCCGAAGAAGGGCTTCGAGATTCCCATCAGCGAGTGGCTCAAGCGAGAGTTGCGCGAGACGTTCCTCGACACCGTCGCGCCGCCCGCGGGCGGGGGCGTGCTCAACGACGCGCTGATCGAGCGGCTCTACTCCGAGCACTGCCAGAACCGTCGCGACCACTCGGAGAAGCTCTGGATTCTCTTCGTGCTGCGCCGCTGGGCGCGAAGAAACGGCATAAGGCTCTAATAAATTTTTCATGGACGGAGAGGGTTTCAAGTGGACGAGAGAGAGTTGAGAGAGATCATCTGCGACAAGTTCCTCGGCGGAGACACGGAGTTTCCCGTTGACGCCGACACGCGGCTCCTCGAAGAGGGGATTTGCGATTCGCTCGGCCTCGTGCAGATTGTCGCCGAGCTGGAGGCGCGCGTCCCCTCCTTGCGCATACCCGACCAGGACGTGACGCGCGAGAACTTCGGCTCGATTGCCGCGATACTCGACTACGTCGAAAGAAAGCGCGCGGCTTCGGCCGTTAGATAATGTCGAATCGAAGCGGGCATCATAAAGTCACGGCATCGGACTCCGGGCTATCGGACGAAGGGCTGACGCTCGGCCGCGTTCTTCTTCGTCGGTTAGAGGAGGAGCCCGACGCGGTCGCGTGCTGGCTTGTAGGGAGCGACGGCGAGTCGGCGCGCGTCACCGTGCGCGAGTTGATGGAGCGCGCCGCCGGGTTCGCCGCGGCGTATGGCCGGGCCGAGGGCGTGCGAAAGATTGTCGCGGTCTGTCTCTATCACGGACTCGACCTGCACGCGGCCTTCGTCGGCGCGATACTCGCGGGCCACATCCCGACGATGATTGCGCCGCCGTCGCCGCGCATGGAGGCGGCGAAGTACACGGACTCGTTCTGCCGCATGCTCGGGCACATACGCCCTTCATACGTCGTCGCGGACAGTGCGGCGCTTGAGAAGCTCGACGCGCTCGCGCTGCGAGAGTTTCCGGGCTCGGAGTTGATTGACGCGGGCGTGGTTCGCGGCGACGGTGCGAGCTTCGAGACCTTCGAGACCTTCAAGTCGGGGGAGGGCGACGCGGACGAGGTCGCGCTCTTGCAGCATTCGTCGGGCACGACGGGCTTGCAGAAGGGAGTCGCGCTCTCGCACCGCGCCGTACTACGCCATAACCGCGCCTACGCGTCGAGAATGAAGCTCAGGCGCGAGGACGTTATCGTCTCGTGGCTCCCGCTCTATCACGACATGGGATTTGTCGCGTGCTTCCTGCTCCCGATGCTGGCGCGCGTGCCCTTCGTAGAGCTTTCGCCCTTCGACTGGGTGCTCCGGCCCCTCTCGCTCTTCGAGCAGATTCACGGACACCGCGCGACGCTCTGCTGGATGCCGAACTTCGCCTTCCAGTTCATGGCAGACTCCGTGCGCCCCACGCAAATCCCGGAGGGCCTGAGCCTCGCCTCCGTGCGCGCGTGGGTCAACTGCTCCGAGCCCGTGCAGCACGCGGCGCACCGCGCCTTCCTCGAACGCTTCCGCGAGTACGGCGCGCGCGAAGAGCAACTGACGGCGAGCTACGCGATGGCCGAGAACGTCTTCGCCGTCACGCAGTCTCGCGCGGGCGAGTACCGTGTGCTCCGCGTCAACCGCCGCCTCTTCACGGACGAGCATCGCGTCGAGTTGGACGAAAGCGACGCGGCGCTCGCGTTCGTCTCTAACGGAACTCCGGTCGAAGGAACGGAGGTCGCGGTACTCGACGAGTCGGAACGTCCGATGCCCGAGGGCCGCGTCGGAGAGCTTGGCGTACGCGGCGACTATCTCTTCTCAGGCTACTTCCGGCGCGAAGACTTGACGCGCGAGGCTCTGACCGTCGAAGGCTGGTACAAGACCGGCGACCTCGGCTTCGTGCGCGGAGGCGAGGTCTACGTCACGGGCAGGAAGAAAGATTTAATCATCGTGCAGGGGCGCAACTTCTACCCGGCCGACGTGGAGCGGGTCGTGGCCTCGGTCGAGGGCGTGACGGCGGGCCGCGTCGTCGTCTTCGGCATGCCCGACGAGAGGACGGGCACGGAAGGGTTGATTGTGCTCGCCGAGTCGGAAGAGTTCGAGGGCGACGCGGCGCGCAGGCTCGCGCTTAAGATTCGCAACGCCGTCGCGCAGGAACTCGACTGCACGCCTCGGGACGTGCGCGTCGTCGCGCCGCGCTGGCTCGTCAAGTCAACGGCGGGGAAGATAGCGCGCGCGGACAACAGGAGCAAGTATTTGGAAAATTTCGTCAAGGTGAGCGGCGGAAGCCCGGCCTATGTTTGAGACCCCGCTCTTCTGGGCGCTGCTGCTCGTCTCGGCCGCCCTCTTCCGCGTCGCAGGTATTGAACGCGTGCGCGTGCGCGCCGCGTCGCTCGCGGTCGCGGGAATAGTCGCGCTCCTCTTCGTCGTCGGGCTCAACCCCCTCCTAGTCCTTTACCTCGTCGCGGCGTCGCTGTGGATTCTCTTCGGGCTTCGTTTGACGCGCCGACTTGGCGAGACGCGTCCGTACCTCGCGTCGTTTCTCGTCTTCCTGCCCGTCGTCGCGCCGTGGGTTCTGGGGAAGCAGTCGGCGGCGCTAGGGTGGAAGCCGCTCGACTTTCTATACTTCGTAGGCTTCTCCTTCTACCTGATAAAGGCTTGGACGTTAATAAAGGACTGCCACGACGGCCGCGTCGAGCGTCCGGACACGTTCGTCGTGCTCGCATACTTCCTCTTCTTCCCCGCCTACATCGCGGGGCCGATGCACCTCTACGGCGAGTTCGAGGCGACGCTTCGCGAGCCTTCGACGCTAGACGGCGAGGCATGGGTGGACGTGCTCTTCCGCGTGCTCCTCGGCTTCGTGAAGCTAAAACTCGTGGCCGCGCTCTTCACGCCCTTGAGCCTCGATGCATTGAAGGCTTCGGGGGCGCTCACGCTTCGAGGGCTCTTCGTCGGGAGCTTCGCCTACTCAGTCGTCATCTGGGCAGACTTCTCAGGCTACAGCGACCTCGCAATCGCCACGTCGCGCGTCGTCGGAATCAGGACGCCGGAGAACTTCAACTACCCGTACGCCGCCGCGAACATTCGAGACTTCTGGCAGCGCTGGCACATGACCTTCAGCCGCGTCTTGACCTCGTACGTCTTCGTCCCCGTCTCGCGAAAGCTGAACGCCGCTCTCGGCGGGCGAAGGCGCACGGTGATGGTCGCGTCCTACCTCGCGACGTTCCTCTTCTGCGGCTACTGGCACGGGCCGACGCTCAACTTCCTCTTCTGGGGTCTCTACCACGGCGCGGGGCTAATCGTTTACGACCTGTATCGCCAGGGAGCGACGAAGCGACGACTGAAGAGAAGAGGAAAGCCGCTCTTCCCGTACGCCGAGCCGCTCGGGCGCGCGGCCTCCACCGCGCTCACGTTCTGCTTCGTGTCGCTCGGCTGGGTCTTCTTCGTCCTGCCCGCGGGGACGATCTTCAGGCGATAGGTAGAGCACACATTTAACGTGACGGCGTTCGCATTACAGGTAATCACTTCGAGGGACTTGCAGTCGCTCGCGCTCGCGGCCGTGCTGTTCGTCGGCCTCGCCACGGCCGCCTTCATCTTCCGTCGAAGATTGAAGGGGCTTCTGACGGCGAGGGAGTGGCGCGTCTTCTTCAAGCTCGTCGCGATAGTCGTCATGGCGCTGCTGCTCGTCTTCACGAGCATCGCCGTCGAGTTCCCGGCCGAGAAGTTCATCTACGGAAGATTCTGATGACGGAGTCAGCGCCGCAAGCACAAATCCGTTGGGGCCGCGTGTTCGGGCTTCTCTTAATATCTCTGCTCGTCATCGAGGCGGCGAGTCAAATCTACGTCTACGCGTGGGCGGGCGAGCGCTTCCGCTCTTTCCACAAGCAGACTTGGTCGCCCTACGGCCTCGTGCGCAACAACCCCGATTTGACGCTGCCCGGCTTTCACCACAACCGTAACGGCTTCCGAAACCTACGCGACTTCGCGCAACAGAAGCCGCCGAACACGCTGCGCGTCATCATGCTCGGCGGCTCGACGCTCTACTCCGGCATCGCGAGCACGCACGTCGCGGGCGCGGAGCGCGTTGACAGCGACGCGACGGCCGCGCAGTTCCTCGAACAGGAGCTTCGCGCAGACCCCGCGCTCGAAGGTGTGAACGTCGAAGTCATCAACGCGGCCGTCAACTTCAACCGCATCGTCGAGATTTCGGGCGGCTATCTGGCGGAGTACGCACACTGGCAGCCGGACGTGGTCATCGTCTTCGGAAGCGCGAACAACTTCAACGTCTCGATGCCCGAGCGCGGCGAGGTCTACCGGCGCGAGTACGGAGTGCAGCCCGACCACGCCTGGAAGGCGGAGTTCGACCG
>JBJMGR010000278.1:0-4328 GCA_045807805.1 Pyrinomonadaceae bacterium
TAGTGGCGGAGCCGACGGGACTCGAACCCGCGACCTCCGACGTGACAGGCCGGCGTTCTAACCAACTGAACTACGACTCCGCAAGCGAACCTTGAATTTTCAATCGGGCGCGTACTTGGTAGGCACGGAGGGATTCGAACCCCCAACCTCCACCTTGTAAGGGTGGCCGTCTACCGTTGACATACGTGCCTTCAAATAACCGCCTCAACCGAAGTCACAATTTAAGAGAACTCAAGCGCCGTGTCAAGCGGAGCGGCGTCTCGGATGTCGGCTGCAACCGAACGACCGCTTCGCCCCGTCTCGCGCATCATTCGCCCACGCCTCGCCGACTAAAAAAATCCTACCGAGGCGTTTGCGCCGTAATGGTTCGTGTGCTATCTCCCGTCCGACGAACAGAGTTCTTGCGACACCGAGTCTACAGAGCAACAGGAGGTCTCCCCATATGAAAAGAGGGCTCACGGCCGCGCTCTCGCTCCTTTCCTTAATGCTTCTCCTACGTCCGCCCGCGCCCGCGCAGACGGCATCGGCGTCGGACGCCGCGCCGCGCATCATCGGCGAGGTCTTCGCGAACGGGCGGCAGTTGGCCTACGTCTCGAACTTGAGCGACGAGATAGGCAGCCGCCTGACGGGCTCCGCCGGCGCGCGGCGCGCGGAGGAGTGGGCCGAGGGTGAGATGAAGAGGCTCGGCCTCTCGAACATTCGGCGCGAGCCTTACAGGATGGGCGCGTCTTGGGAGCGCGGGCAGGCTTCAGCTTCGCTGCTTCTGGACGGAACGAGACGCCCGCTCGCCGTGGCCTCTTACACATGGACTCCGGGCACTAACGGTGCCGTCGAGGGCGAGGTCGTTGACGTGGGTGCGGGCAAGCCCGAAGACGTTCGGCGCGTCGCCTCGCAGTTGAGAGGCCGCGTGGCCCTCGTCGTGCCCGAGGGCGCAGACCTCGACTCGGTCATATATAACTTCTACCGCGCGCCCGGACTCGTGCGCGAGTTGAAGGACGCGGGCGCGCTCGCGGTGCTCATCGCGGCCGACAAGCCGCACTCGATTCTCTACACAGCGCCCGTCGAGTTCAGCGCGACGGGCAGGCTCGCCGCGCTCCCAACACTCTCGCTCGCGCGCGAGGACGTGCTGCTGCTGCGCCGCCTGCTCTCTCAAAACAAAGTGCCGCGCATGCGTCTCGACGTTGCGAACCGCGTCGGCGGCGCGTTCGAGAGCACGAACGTCGTCGGCGAGATAGAGGGCGGCGAGACGCCGAACGAGATTGTCGTCGTCGGCGCGCACCTCGACTCGAACGATCTCGGCCCCGGCGCGCTCGACAACGCCGCGGGTTCGGCGGCGGTGCTTGAGACGGCGCGCGCCGTAAAGGCTCTCGGGCTTCGGCCGCGCCGGACGATTCGCTTCGTGCTCTTCACGGGCGAGGAGGAGGGGATGGTCGGCTCTATCGCTTACGTCGAGCGCCATCGCGAAGAGATGGACAGGACTGTCGCGGCGCTCGTCATGGACATAGGCGCGGGCCGACCCGCGGGGTGGTTCTCGATGGGTCGCACAGACCTCGACGCGAGCGTACGCGCGCTGTCGGCCCCGCTCTCGCAGTTCGGAGATTTCGCGATAGAGCACGCCGCGTTCGCCGCCACGGACAACGCGCCCTTCATGGCGGAGGGCGTGCCGAACCTCATACTCTTGCAGGACGAGACGCCCTACTTCCCCGTCCACCATACAATCGCCGACACGCCCGACAAAATAGACCCGCGCGACTACGCCTCGGCCGTCGCCACGCTCGCCGCGACCGCCTACGCTATCGCCGACGGCCCCACGCGCTTCGGCCGTCGGCTCAACGCCGAAGAGGTCAAACGCATGGCCGACGAGACGAAGGTCGGCGAACAGTGGCGCGCGGCGGGAATCTGGAAGTAAGGCGGAAGGCGGAAGGCGGAAGGATGAAAGCAAGCCTCCGATTCATCCTTCATCCTTCCGCCTTCCGCCTTTCACAAGAGCCAGACGGGCAACTCGTCGCGTTCGTTGGAACTCTGATTGGGTGTGGGCGTGTGAGTTTTGGGGGAAGGGGCCCGTTCAGACTTCTCTTCGTCGGGCGGTTCTTCGTCGCGACGCCCCTTCGAGATGGGCCTGATGATTACTTCGTCTACCTGTCCGTCGAGTCTGCCTATGACCGGCATCGCCGCCCCTTTCCGTACCGATGCGTTTGCGGCTATCATTCCACCGCCGGGAAGTTTTACGCAAGAGAGTTTAAGACTGTGCCGAAGTCTATCGCAAGCACAACGGGCGCGGCCCGCGCCGCACTCATATCTTTCGCAATAATCTTCGCGCTCGGCTCGGCCGCGCGCGGCGGACTCGCGCAGGACGGCGCGCAGCAGCAGCAGCGTCCGCGCCGCGTAGGCACCCCGCAAGCCTCGCCCACGGCCACTCCCTCGCCCGCGCGGAACCGCAAGCCCGCGGCGGGGGGCGGCGGCGCTGAAGAGGTTGACGAGGACGAGGTGGTGAAGATAGAGACGCAGCTCGTCTCAGTCCCGGCAATCGTCACGGACACGACGGGGCGACCTCTAACCAATCTTCGCGCCGAGAACTTTCAGGTCTTCGAGGACGGCCGCCCGCAGAAGATCGCGAACTTCGCCACGACCGAAGCGCCGTTTGAGGTCGCGCTGCTCTTAGACACTTCGGGCTCGACGCGCGAAGAGGTGGGCCTGATACGCAGCGCGGCGCTCGCCTTCATAAAGGCTCTGCGCCCCGGCGACCGTGTCGCCCTGCTCGCCTTCAACACGAAGGAGGAGGGCAATGAGAAGCTCGCCACAGTCGAGTTGAAGACGCCGCTCACGGACGACCCCGAAGAGTTGCAGGCGGCGGTCGAATCAATCGGCGCGTCGAACGGTACGCCCTTCTACGACAGCCTTCAGAAGGTCGCGCGCGAAGTCTTCCGCGACAAGCCGGAGGAGAAGATGCGCGGACGCCGCGCGCTCGTCGCGCTCACCGACGGCGTTGACTCGACGAGCCAGTCCACGTTCGAGGAGTCGCGCCAGCTACTCAAGCGCGCGGGCCTCGTCGCCTACTTCGTGCAGGTCAACACGGAGGACTACGTCGAAGATCGTCTGATGCAGGACTGTCAGGACGGCGGCGCGCTCCGGCTTTCGAGCACGCAGATGCAGCGCTACCGCCGACTCATCGCGCCGGGCGCGGACGCCGAAGACTTCTCGAACTTCTGCCAGATGGGACAGTTCGAGCGCCTGCACGCGAGCCGCACGCTCTACCAACTCGCGCGTCGAGAGATGAACTCGCTCGCGCAGGAGTCGGGCGGGAAGACCTTCCCCGCCACAGACCTGCGCGACGCGCAGCGAGCCTTCCGCCAGGTGGCCGCCGACATCGGCACGCAGTACAGCCTCGGCTACTACTCAACCAACACCGCGCGCGACGGAGGCTTCCGCACCATCAAGGTTCAGGTGCGCGGCATCAAAGACGCGCAGGTTCGCGCGCGCGAAGGCTATCAAGCGCCGAGGAGTTAAAGGTCGAGGGCTCTAAAGATTTTTGAGTTTAAATTTTCGTGGAAGGGTTGTGACAGGATGACGAACGAAGGACGCGCGTTTCGGCGCGTCGCGCTGATTGTGTTGGACAGCCTCGGCATGGGCGAGATGCCGGACGCGGCCGCGTGGGGCGACGCGGGCGCGGACACGCTCGGGCACATCTGCGAGTCGCGCGAGGTTCGTCTTCCGAACCTTCGCGCGTGGGGCTTGGGCAACGTGCGCGCGCTCGCGGGCGTGGAGCCCGTCGCGCAGCCGCGCGGCTCTTACGGCCGTTGCGCGCTTCGCTCTAACGGCAAGGACACGACGACGGGCCACTGGGAGATGGCGGGCATCATCTTGGAGAAAGCCTTCCCGACCTACCCTAAGGGCTTCCCCGCGGACGTGATTGACCGCTTCGTCACGGAGACGGGCGTGCCCGGCATACTCGGCAACTATCCCGCTTCGGGCACGGAGATAATCAAGGAGCTTGGCGAGGAGCACGTGCGTACGGGCAAGCCCATCGTCTATACCTCGGCCGACTCGGTCTTCCAGATAGCCGCGCACGAGGAGGTCGTGCCCGTCGCGCGGCTCTACGAGATTTGCGAGTCCGCGCGAAACATCCTTCGCGGCGAGCACGAGGTCGGCCGCGTCATCGCGCGCCCGTTTCTGGGCGAGCCCGGCGCCTTCAAACGCACCGAGAACCGGCACGACTACGCGGTGCCCCCGCCGCGCGACATGCTACTGCCCGTCCTGTCGAACGCGGGGCTCGACGTTGTGGCCGTCGGAAAAATCTCCTCCATCTACGACGCGGCGGGCGTGACGAA
>JBJMGR010000279.1:0-11216 GCA_045807805.1 Pyrinomonadaceae bacterium
CTGACCAAGCCTTTCGAGTTGCTTCGCCGCGTCCCGCCGGGTCGTCTTATCCTTAACCCAACCTTCAAGCGGGCCGACCAGTTCGGGCACAACCTCGCTGGCGAACCCTTCGCCGAGCAGCGACTTGGCGAGGGCCTTCCCGATAGAGGCTCCGAGCGTGATGATGAGAAACTCGGCGAGAAGCATACCGAACCTCCGACGGCGAGAATGAGGCGACCGGAAGAAGCGTAGAGAGCTTTAGGGCGACAGTTAATGTTTACCGCGCGCGCGGGATGAAGGTTTGGCCGTGCGCCGTGTCCCAACTACATAAGAGTTTAGTCTGAACGTTGCGCGCGCGCGACCTCTTCGTTCATGCGGCCCGTGAGCATGAGGGCGACCATCTTGTAGTCGCCCATGAAAGACCAGAGCGGGTGCTTGAAGGTCGCGGGGCGATTGTGCTCTACGAAGAAGTGGCCGACCCACGCGGCCGCGTAGCCGGGTACGAGCGCCAGGGGGAGCCACGCCCACCGGCCCGTCGCCGCGAGCGCGATGAAGAGCGTCGTGGCCGTGATGGTGCCCGCCGCGTGCAGGGCGCGCGTCGCGGGGCGGCTGTGCTCGCGCACGTAGAAGGGCCAGAACTCTCCGAACGACTTCATCGCGGTCTCAGCCATGCGTCTCTCCGAAAGCGGCGTGCGGCGTGCGGCGCGGAAGAGCGGCGGAGGCCGTTATCTTTCTCCCTCACCGCTCATTAAATGACGGCGGCCTTTATCAGTTCGGCAGATTAGCACCGACACTTTCGCGCGGGCAACAGACCGCCGGTAAAATCTCTTGACAACGCCCAACGCTTGCAATAGGCTCCGCGGGCTGCCTGGTCAAGACCACGCGCCACCAAAACCCCGCCGGAGAATTCATCCTTCGCGGCCACGGCAGCGCAAGCTAAGACTTCCTTTAGTCATACCTGATTCGTGACGTGGTTTGTCATACCTGATTCGTGACGCGGTCGCGCGCCGCCGCCCCGCCAACCGTCGTCAGCCCTTTCAACGGAAGGCTGTCAGGTCAAGAGCCCCCGGCCCCAACGCCGTCCAATCCGTCACGGGTCGGCCACAACCGATAAGGAGAAACCATGCCAGACCTCAGCATCTTGAACACCTTGATCGCGATGGTCATCGTGATACTCGTCCTGAGTCTCATAGTGCAGTCGTTGCAGACGCTCGTCAAGAAGTTCTTCAAGCTCAAATCGATCACGATTCGCAACTCCCTCGTAGACCTCTTCGAGACCATCGCGACGAAGCCCGCCGGGGCGAACGCGTCCGGCGGGCTCGACAACAAAGGCGCGAAAGAACTCGTCGAACAGGTGACCGACCGGCTCAAAAAGATGGGGCGCGAGACTCTGATAGGCAGGCCCATGCTCGACTCGCTGGCTAAAGGCGACCTGCTCAAGGTGCTGACGCGGGTAGGGGCGGATAATCTTCTTCCGGGGGCGGTGGACAAGTTCCAGACCGTCCTCGGCACCATAAGCGAGCTGAAGGCCGAGTTGGAGGCCATTGATGTGAAACTGCTCGAAGGCGACGCGAGCGCCAAGTTCGTCGCCATGCAGGCAGCGGTCATGCCCCTCGTTAACGACATCGAGGCGCTCGCCGACGGCAGCGGCAAAATCAACCCCAAGGTGCTGCTCGGAGACCTCTATAACCTGCGGCAGATCAAGGCGGCGGAGGTGCTCGAAATTCTGGGCCAGATTCAGCAGAAGGTCGGCGAAGACCTCTCGACGGCACGCGCCGCCGACGAAGCGGCGCAGAAGAGACTCGCGGACGCCAAGCAGGCTAAAGACCCGGCGCAGCTCACAGCGGCCGAGGCGGGCGCGAATGCATCGAAGGGTCGGCTCGCGGGAGCGGAGGGCGTCTCCAAAGGCTTGCGGAGAATCGCCGAACAACTCAACGCGCTCGGCCGGGCTTTCGACGCGGCCTTCGCCCCTCTGCGCGAGCGGCTTCAGCAGGCAGAGGTCTGGTACGACACGGTCATGCAGGGCTTCGAGGAGCGCTACGCTCGCCACATGAGGACGGTCGCGATTCTCATCTCAATCGTCGTCGTGATAGTGCTGAACGCTAACTTCTTCTCCATCTATCAGGCGATGAAGAGCCCCACGGCGGCCCAGAACGTCGAGGACATCTATAATCGGTCTCAGGCGGCGAAGGCCGCTCAGGGTGGCACGACGACAACCCCACCCGCGAACGCAAACACGAGCGCGAACGCGGCCCCCACGCAGGCTCCGCCCGCCGACGGCTCGACGACAATCGCCGATCTGAAAAAGCAGGCGCAGGAGGCCGCGAGCTTGGCCGATACCTATAAGTCGTTCGGCATCACGCCGCTCACGAGGCAGCAGTTCTCCAACTTCTTTACGGGTAAGTACACCGCCCACGACGTGAGCGGGACGTTCTTCGGCTGGTTCATCATGATTATGCTGCTCAGCGCGGGTGCGCCGTTCTGGCAGGACACTCTTGAATCGCTATTCGGCCTCAAGAACCTTCTACGCCAGAAGAGCGACACGAAGAACGTCGAAGGGGAGAAGGGCGGCAATCCGAAGCCGTAACTTTAGCCGAAGCCTTAAGGCGGCACACGCCGCCCCCTCACTCGCCCGGCGTGAAGAGACGACTGTATTCGTCGGCCGACGCGGGCGGGACGCGCGCGAGTTGAAGGTTCTCTTCGACGTGCTCGCGTCGGCTCATGCCTACGAGGGCGGTGGTGACGCCGGGCGTCGAGCGCGTGAACTGTATCGCGGTCTGCGCGTCCGTCGCGAGCGAGCCGAGCGGTTCGCGTATGTGGTCGGGCAAATCCTTCGCGACCTTGCCCTGAAGGATGGAGGCGCTCGCGACTACGGTCACGCCGAGCGCCTTCGCCGCTTCGAGCAGAGAGACCTGCGCGCCCTCGTAGGGCTGATTCTCGGCGACGAGCGCCTCGGGCATCGCGAGGTTGAACGGAAGCTGCACGAAGCGGAAGCCGTGCGCGTCTCCGCCGACCTCGCGCGCGAGCTGGAACATGCGCTCGACGGGGTGGTGTCCGCGCGCCCCCGCCTGAACGCGGAAGCCGTTCCACGTCGCCGCGCCGTAGAATCGCAGACGCCCCTCGGCGCGCTCGCGCTCCAACTGCTCGAAGGCCGCGCGAAGCCTCCGGTCGAACTCCTCGCGCGAGACGACCTGCAACTGCGTCTCGGGGTTGTGGACGTAGTAAACGTCCACGGTCTCAAGGTTCATGTTGCGTAGAGACTGCGCGAGCTGGTGCGCGAGGTAGCGCGGCGTCATGCAGTGACTTCCGGCGACTATGTCCGAGAGTTCGGCGACGCCCGTCTTGACGAAAGTCTCCTCGACGTAGGCGCGCACGCCCGCCTGCCCTGCGGGCGGCTGCGAGTCGAACGGCAGATATCCACCCTTCGTGCAGACTACAAGCTCTTCGCGCGCGAAATCATTCGAGGTCAGACGCCGCAAGGCTTCGCCGATAGCGCGCTCGCTGCGCTGGAAGCGGTAGTTGGCCGCCGTGTCCATCACGTTCGAGCCTAGCTCGACCGCGCGCACGACCGCGTCGGCGTAAGAGCGGTCGGTCTCCTCGTCCCACCCGCCGAGATACGTGCCGATGCCTATGGACGAGAGCCAAAGGCCCTGCTCCGAGCGAAAGTGCCCGCCCGCCGCCGTCCCCGCGAAACGCTCGCGGTAACGCTCCGTCCCCTCCGCGGTCGCGTAGCCTTCGATACTCATCCCTTTGAAACCCCCTCTGTGTATTTCGCGCGCGAGTCTAACACAGCCGCGCGGGCGAGAGGCGCTTCGACTATGCGCGAGGCGTGTGTTAGGGTCTTGTGCAAACCGATGAGCATCGCAGTGAACGAGGGCGGAGAGACTTCCAGCGCGGGCGACGACGCGCGCGCTGTGACGCTCGACGTGTCGGCCGAAGAGCTTCGAGAGCTTTCGCGACTCTTCAACGACCTCACGACCAACTACATCGGCCAGCCCGAAGCGCACCCGGTCTTTCCGGACACGTCGGCCGAGCGCGTCGCGGAACTCTTCTCGCGCGAGTTGCCCCGCGAGCCCGTCGGAATCGAAGCTCTCGCGCGCGCGTGCGGCGAAGTCTTAAGACACAGCCGTCAGAACGGGCACCCGCGCATGTTCGGCTACGTCGCTTCGCCCGCCGCGCCCGCCGGAGCGTACGCGACGCTCCTCGCCTCCGCGCTCAACTCGAACGTCACCTCCTGGCGCTCCGCGCCTTCGGCGACCGCGCTTGAGAAGACGGTCGTGCGCTGGCTCGCGGAGATGATAGGTTACGCGTCGCGCGGCGTGAACGACGCTTGCGGCGGGCTTCTGACGAGCGGCGGCTCGATGGCGAACTTGAACGCGCTCTTCGTCGCGCACCGCTCGAAGGTGCGCGAGTACGCGAAGCATGAAGGCGCTCACGAAAGCGCGCGCGACCCTTCGCGCACGGGTCTCTGGGACGCGGGCGCGCCGATGACGTTGTACGCGTCAGACCAGGTTCACCTCTCAATCCCGAAGGCTGCGGACGTGCTCGGGCTCGGGCGCGACCATCTGCGCGTCGTGCCTTCGGACTCCAACTTTAAAATTGACGTGCGCGCGCTGCGCGAGATGATTGACGCGGACGCGGCCCGAGGCTTACGCCCCTTCTGCGTCGTCGCGAGCGCGGGCACGGTCTCGACGGGCGCGGTTGACCCGCTCTCGGAGCTTGCGCGGGTCGCGCGCGAACGGTCGCTCTGGTTTCATGTTGACGGCGCGTACGGCGCGCTTGCGGCCTCGACCGAAACGAAGCGCGCGCTCTTCGGCGGGTTGGATGAGGCCGACTCCGTCTCGCTCGACCCGCACAAGTGGCTCTACGCGCCGCTCGACTGCGGCTGCCTCATCTACCGCGAGCCGCGACGCGCGCGCGAGGCGTTCGCCGGAACAGAAGAGGGCTACATAAAGGTCTTCGAGCAGACGGAGGATGAGGCGCACGCCTTCTGGGACTACGGCGTCGAGTTGTCGCGCCCGTTCCGCGCGCTGAAGGTCTGGGCGATTCTGAGTTACTACGGCGCGCGCCGCGTCAGCGCTTCGATTGCCGAAGACTGCGCGCTCGCGGAGTACATGGCCGAACGCGTCGAGGCTTCGGAAGATTTCCAACTGCTCGCGCCCGTCACGCTCGGCATCTGCTGTTTCCGATACGTGCCCGCGACTCTTAGACGTGAACTCGAAGAGTCGGACGGCGACGACCTGCGCGAAGGCTTGAACGCGCGGCTCAACGAGCTTAACGCGCGCGTTATGCGGCGCGTGCAGCGGGGCGGCGAGGCATATCTCTCGAACGCGTTGCTTCGCGGTCGCTTCGCGCTCCGAGCCTCGGTCACGAACTTCCGCACGACGCGCCGCGACATAGACCTGACGCTCGAAGCCGTACGCCGCGCCGCAATCGAAGGGAAGAATTAACGCGGAGTAAGTTCAAGGTTCCAGGTTGCAAGTTCAAAGTTGAAGACACTTGCCCTTAACTTTGAACTTTGAACTTGCAATCTGGAACTTGTCTTATATGAACAACGGGTCAACTGCATTGGTAATTGAGGGCGAGTTCGAGCGGGAGCTGCGCGTGTCGGTCGAGCTTGCGCGGCGCGCGGGCGAGACGGCGCTGGCGTTCTACGGGAAGCCCATACGCGTCGAGCACAAGGGCGAGTTCGACGAGCCCGTGACGCAGGCAGACCGCGCGGTCAACGAGCTTATCGTCCGCCACCTGCGCGAGTCGTTCCCCGAAGACGGCGTGCTCGCGGAAGAGTCGGCGGACACGGCCGAGCGTTTGAGTCGCGCGCGTGTGTGGATGATCGACCCCGTTGACGGGACGAAGGGCTTCATCGCGGGCACGGGCGACTTCGCCGTGCAGATAGGTCTCGCCGTCGAAGGGCGCGCAAGCCTCGGCGTGCTCTACGCGCCCGCGACCGACGTGCTCTACTGGGCCGCGCGCGGGCACGGCTCCTGGGTCTTGCGGCCGACATCGGAGGCGGAAGGCGCGCCGCGTCCCGAGCGCCTGCGCGTCTCCGACGAGGGCGACCTCACGCGCATGCGACTCGCGGAGAGCCGCTCGCATCGTGGGCCTAAGATGGACTCGGTCGTGCGCGCTTTGGGCGTGAGGGCCGAAGTTCGGAGCCATTCGGTCGGCATCAAGGTCGGCCTGCTCGTCGAGCGTCAGGCGGAGCTATACATACACATGTCGCCGAAGACGAAGCAGTGGGACACGTGCGCGCCGGAGGTCGTGCTCGCGGAGGCGGGCGGGCGCATGACGGATTTGTGGGGCGGGCCGCTTGCGTACAACACGCCCGATGTACTCAACCGCAACGGCCTCGTCGCCTCGAACGGCGCGGCGCACGCGCGCGTCATCGAGCGCCTGCGCCCGCTGCTCGACGAGTGGGGGCGCGAGAGAGTCTCAAGCGTGCAGTCTTAAGTCAGGCATTTCATTCAACGACGAAGGAGAAGATAGAAGATGAAGCGAAAAGGTTCGGCGCATTGGGAAGGCGGAATCAGGGACGGGCGCGGCACGGTCTCTACAGAGAGCGGCGTGCTCGCGCAGGCGCAATACTCTTTCTCGACGCGCTTCGAGGACGGCAAGGGGACGAACCCCGAGGAGCTTATCGCGGCGGCGCACGCGGGCTGCTTCTCGATGGCGCTCTCGAAGCAGCTCGAAGACGCGGGGATGAAGGCCGAGAGCATCGACACCAACGCGGCCGTCACTCTTGAGAAGACCGACGCGGGCTTCACCATCACGAAAGTCCACCTCGACGTGACCGCACGCATACCGGGCGGCGACCAGTCGGCCTTCGAGACCGCGACCAACAACGCGAAGGCGGGCTGCCCCGTCTCGCGCCTCCTCAACGCCGAGATAACGATGGACGCGAAGCTCGAAGGGTAAGGCAAAAGTAAAAAGGCAAAAGTTAAAAACGAGGAGGAGAGTAAGGCTTACTCTCCTCCTTGTTCATCGAAGACAGCGCGGCCTTCATCGTTGATTGATGAAGGCCGCGCTGATTCTTATCCTTACTTTCTCCTTTTGCCTTTTTACTTTTGCCTTCCTATACTTGGCGCGACTCGGAAGCCGTCAGCGCCGCGCCGGGTCTCACCCGACGCCCTTCTTAAACCTTTAACGCCGTTAACGCCGTGACACTCGGAGCAAAGATCGCACTCATCTTCGCGGCCTTCGGGCTCGCGCCGCTGCTCGCTTTGAGCGCGGTCAACTATCGCAGCGGCGTCGGCGCGGTCGAGACCGCTCTGCGCGAGCGCGCCTCGGAGCGCGTCTCGCGCGTCGGGCGCAAGGTCGTGCGCATACTCAAAGAGCAGGACGCGCGCCTCATCAAACTATCGCAGAGCGAATCGCTCGCCGCATACGTGCGCGACTCTCAAGAGCACGCGCCCGACCCCGCGCAGCCGAACATGCCCGCCGAGGTGAGCGCGCACTTCACCGCGTTCTTCAGAAACAACCGCGACTACCTGCAAGAGGTCACGTGCCTCGACGGCTCGGGCAACACCGTCTTCCGCGCCGACTGGGAGAACAACGACGTAAAATTTCATCTGAAGGACTCGAAAGACTTCGCGGCGGCCAAGCCCGCGCACAACCCCGGCGTATGGAACCTGAAGTCGCCGAAGGCCCTGCACTTGCCCGTCAAGAACGCGTCCTACGGTGCTTCGCTTCTCGTCACCGCGCCCGTCCTTCAGGCGTCGGGCGACGGCGGCGAGGCGCGCGCGATAGGCGCGGTCGTGACTGAACTCAGGCTCGGCGACGTGGTGAGGGAGGCCGACGAGGCCGACCCGCCGGAAGAGACGGCCGCCACCGCGCCCACGCGTGACGCGCAAGGCCAGCGCCGCTCGCTCGTCGCGATTGATAACGCGACCGACGATGTCGTCTACCACACCAACGGCGCGTACAACCACATGAACGCCACAAGCGCGATGCCCTACTTCGCGCCCGTCGCCTCGCGCATGAGGTCGGGCAGCGAGGGCTTAGACTTCTACGAAGAGCAGGACGGCGGCCGACGCCTCGCGGCCTTCGGGCAGGTGGAAGACCTTGGAGTCTCGCTCGCCGCAGCCGAAGACTACTCGACGGCCGCGGGGCCCGTGAGGCGCGCCGGACTGCTCGGCGCGGCCGTCGCGCTTGTCGCGGGGCTCGCGGGGCTCGCGCTCCTCCTCTTCATCGCGCGGCGCGAGACGCACGGCATCGAGCAGGTGGCGCGCGGCGCGTCGGCAATCGCCGCGGGCAACCTCGACCAGCGCATAACCGTCAGCCGCAGCGGCGAGACGCGCGAGCTGGCCGAGTCCTTCAACGCGATGAGCGATCAGTTGAGGGACTTGATCGCGCGCGAGGCCGAGTCGCGCCAGTTCCAGTCGTTCCTACGAATCTCCGCGATGATCTCGCACGACCTCAAGAACGCCATCGCCGGACTCTCGATGCTCGTGACGAACATGGAGAAGCAGTTCCACCGCGAGGAGTTTCGCGCCGACGCGATAGAGTCTCTGCGCGAGGCGACCGAGAAGCTCAAGCGTACGGTCGCGCGTCTGAGCGAGCCCGCGAAGTCCCTGAGCGGCGAGTATCGCATCGCCGCGCGCCCCACAGACCTCGCCGTCGTCATACGCCGCGTGCTCGACATAAACGCCGAGCCCACGCGCCCGCTCTACGACATAGATGTCCACCTGCCCGACAAGCTCATCGCGACCGTCGAGCCCGAGCGCATCGAGAACGTCGTCGAGAACCTCGTCATCAACGCGCTCGAAGCGATGGCTTCAAAGGGCGGCGGCCGCCTCACGGTCGAGGCCGGGACGATGCCGGGCGACCTCGTCTTCTTCAGCGTCGAGGACACGGGCGTCGGCATGAGCGAGGAGTTCATAAAGACGCGCCTGTTCCGACCCTTCTCGACGACGAAGAGCAGGGGCATTGGGCTCGGGCTCTTCACGTGCCGCGAGATAGTCGAGACTCACGGCGGGCGTCTGGAGGTCAATTCGATTCCTAACAGTGGCACGCGCTTCCGCGTCGTGCTACCATCCAGCCTGTTCAAGTCGGGCGAGCGGCACAGGCGGCCGGAGAAGGTGACGGCCTCCGCGAGTAAGTCGGGGCCGTCCGCGTCCGAGTGAATCCTTTCAGCTCTTCCGTACAGACATAACAGAACCGCGAACGGTAGCGAGCGGGTGTGCGCTCCGACGAGAGCCCGCCTGACGTAACCATACCCGCTCACTACCGTTCGCGGTTCTGATTCAGACACTCCCCATGACTGAACAGGCGGAACAGAAGACGACGGTGCTGGTCGTTGACGACGACCGGCTGCTGCGCCGTCAGCTACATTGGGCTCTGGTCGAGCGACACCGCGTGCTCGAAGCCGAGACGCGCATTGAGGCCGTTGACATCCTCCGGCGCGAGCGCGTTGACGTGGTGATAAGCGACCTGCACCTGCCGCCCGACCTTGACGGCATAGAGGAAGGCTTGGCCGTCGTCGAGGCCGCGCGCAGCGAGCGCCCGGCCGTGCCCGTCGTCGTCATCACCGGGAGCGACAACAAGCAGGCCGCTCTGGAGGCCGTTCGACGAGGCGCGTACGGCTTCTTCGAGAAGCCTTTCGATGAAGAGGAGGTCTCGCACATCGTCACGCAGGCCGCGCGCCTGCGACGGCTCGAAGCCGAAGTCCTGCGCCTGCGCTCCGAGCTTCAACTCTACAGCGGCTTCGGCCGCTTCGTCGGCACGAGTGCCGCGCTCGAAAGCATACTCAAGCAGGCGCGCGCCGTCGCCGACACGAACGCGACAGTCCTCATCACGGGCGAGAACGGCACGGGCAAGGAGGTTCTCGCGCGGGCCGTACACGAGGAGAGCGCGCGGCGCGACGGCCCGTTCGTCGCCGTCAGTTGCGCGGCGCTCCCCGAGCAGCTAATCGAGTCGGAGCTGTTCGGCCACGTCAAGGGCGCCTTCACCGACGCGCGCAGCGACCGCGCGGGCCGCTTCGAGGTCGCCTCGGGCGGCACGCTCTTCCTCGACGAGATTGGCGAGCTTTCAGCGGCCGTGCAGGTCAAGCTCCTGCGCGTCATAGAGCGCCACGAGATAGAGCGCGTCGGCAGCAACCAGACGTTGAAGGTTGACATACGACTGCTCACGGCCACGAACCGCGACCTCGACCTCGAAGTCGCCGAGAAGCGCTTCCGCGAAGACCTCTTCTACCGACTCAACGTCGTGCCCCTGCGCCTGCCGCCCCTTCGCGACCGACGCGAAGACATCCCGCTCCTCGCGACGCACTTCGCCGCGAAGGCCGCGGACAAGCACAACCGCTCCGTGCCCGAACTCGACCCCGCGCTCGTCGAGGCCCTACAGGAGTACGACTGGCCCGGCAACGTGCGCGAGCTTGAGAACATGATCGAGCGGCTCGTCGTGCTGACGAAGAAGGCGCGGCTCGGCGTCGAGTTCCTGCCCGAGAAGATGCTCCACGTGCGCCCGGAGGCGGGCGCGTCCGCCTCCGCCGAGGACGAGACGACGCTCGAAGGCGCGACCATCGCGCTGCGCCGCCGCATGGTCGTAGAGGCCCTGAAGGCGGAGGGCGGAAACCGCGGCGCGGCCGCCCGCCGACTCCAAATAAGCCGCTCCTACATACATCGCCTCATCACCGAACTCTCCATCACGGACGTTTAAGCGGAAGCCCCGCACGGTCACCTTTTTGTTCACACTTGTGCACACGCGGGAGCGCCGCCGTGTCCACTCGTGTGAACACGCGCGCCCGCGCACGGAACAAGCGCGCGAGGTTTTACTGGTAATTTCGTATTCCCTTGTGCGCGCGCGTGTTGGCACGCGTGTTGCGACTGTTTGCACGCGTGGTAGCTCTTAGAACCCTGGCATCCGCCGGAAGGGTAGCTGACGTAGATGAGGTTTGAAGAATCCGCCGGTTCGATCTTGGTAGGTGACGGGGAAGACGAAAATGACGAAGCCGAAAGTCCTAATCATTGACGACGATGTGGCTATCACGCAGCAACTCTTCTGGACGCTCTGCGACGAGTTCGAGGTGATGACCGCGAACAACCTCTCCTCGGCCATACGCCGCGCGACCATCTACGAGCCCGAGGTGGCGATTCTCGACCTGCACCTGCCGCCGACGCTCGACGCGCCCGACACGGGCCTTCGCATACTCGACTTCGTCAAGAGCCACCTGCCCCACTCGCGCGTCTACGTCGCCAGCTCGGGCGGGAACGCCGAAGTCAGGCGCGACTGCATAAAGC
>JBJMGR010000280.1:0-5625 GCA_045807805.1 Pyrinomonadaceae bacterium
CCTGCCCCGCGCCGGGAAGCGGTTGCGCGTACGCGATGATGACGTAGAGCGGCACGCCTTCGCGCTGCAAGACCTTCGTGCCCGCCTCCTTCACCATGCCGCTCACGATGATCGCGTGGCTCGCGTAGTCGCGCACGCCGACGGCTATCTCGGGGTCTGCGCCGACGGCCCTCAGCTTCAACTGTGCGCCCAATCGCGTCGCTATCTGGCCGGTGGTCAGCCCCGCCGCCTTCAAAGGCTCGGAGAGCGACGGGTAGGAGAGCAGGCCCGTGGGCGTGACCTCGTAAGCGTTAGACGTGGGGCGCGCGCCCCGTTTGAGAAGGCGTATGTCGAGCACGTCGCCGGGGCCGACTCTGTAGACTGCGGTCGGGTCGGGGTCGTCCACGACCGGGGCGGTCGCCGCTGTCGCCCCTGCCGCGGCCTCGGACGCGGACACGCCGACTCCCGATGCGGCATCGCTCGCCGCGACCTTCGACTCTCTGGCTCCGTGTAACTTCGCGAACGAACGACCGAGCTTCTGATACGTTTCCGCGTCGTCAGGGCTGAGGCGCGCCGCCTGCTCGTAAGCGTCAACCGACTCGGGCCAACTCTCCGTGGCCGCGTAGGCGTCTCCCAACGCGAGATATGTGGCCGCGTTGTTCCTGTCGAGCAGCACGGCCTCGCGCAGGGCCGCGACCGCCTCCTTGTGACGGCCCGCGCGCTCCTCGCGCACGCCGAGTTCGTAGAAGCCGCGCGCGTCCGTCGGCGCGGGCGTGGCAGGGGCGCTTGCGGCAGGCGTCGGCGCGGCTGTGTGAGTGTTGACGGCGACCGGAGTTACGTTAGCGTTAGTCACTTTAGCGTCAGTCGCGCTCGTGTTAGTTGTGCTCGTGTTAGTCGTAGTCGGATTGGTCGCGCTCGCGTCTTCGTTCGGAGCGTTGCCGAGGTTAAGCGCATTCATCGCCTTGAGCACGCCGCCGCCGCCGCCACGCATCGGGGCTTCATTCTTCGGCGCCGGGTTCTTCGCCGCCGAAGCCGTGCGGAATCTGACGGGCGGGTTGGTGGCATAGTCGGGGCGAAGGCGTAGCGCCCGCCCGTATGCTTCGCGCGCTCCATCCTCGTCGCGTAACTCATGCCGCACCTTGCTCAGGTGGTAGTAAGGCTCGGCCCACTTCGGGTATATCTTAACGGCCTTCTCGAACGCGGCCTCGGCCTGCGCATACTCTCCGCGCGCGCCGAGCGCGAGCCCCAGGTTGTTGTAGGCTTCCACGTCGTCTTTGTTAAGACTCAAAGCCCTGTGAAAAGCGTTAGAGGCGTCGGCCCAACGCCCCAACTCCGCGTAGACGTTGCCGAGGCTGTAGTATGCGTTGCCGTTCGACGGGTCGAGAGCCACGGCCCGCTCGAAGGCGCTCGCCGCCTCCGTCAGACGCCCTTCGAGCGTGAACCTCGCGCCGTCACGGTAATAGACATCCGCGCGGTAGGTATTGCTCTGCGCGAAGGCAGCGCCGCTGAAGCATAAGACGAAGGTGAGGAGTAATAATCTCTTCATGTCAGGTCATCTCCTATCACCGCCTCGACAGTGTAAGCCGTGCGTCGGCCCAACACACGTCCGGCACATCGAGGCGCGAGGTTTCTCGAACAGGTCTCTCGAACAGGTCTCTCGAACGGGGAACGAAGTTAATGAGCTAAAGGGGTGGAAGAAGCTCAGCGGGAGAGCGTCGCTTACGCCAACTCGGACGGTGCCACGGATTATATTTCAGCGACTCGTCGTTGTCCACGAAGCACGCCGCGTCGCTCGTGCTCGACGCGGAATCGCGTAGACTCAAGCGGGAAGGGGAGCGCTCAGCGCGCCGTCACTTTTAAGGGCTACTAGATTTCTTCCGTATGATGTAAATTGCATTCGCCCGGCCGACCTCTTCTTTGTCAGGAACAATCGAGTGGAGAACATAGAGCGAACCCAGTTCGTGGTATTGACCGGCCACATAGACGACCAGCCTCTGCCCGAACTCATACGGCGTCTGCGCGTGCAGAGAAAGACTGGGCGGCTTCAGGTCGAATACGCGGACGGCCCCGCCGCCTTCTTCTTCGACGAAGGGCAGATGGTTGACGCGCAGATGGGAAGCTTGCGCGGGGTCGAAGCCCTCTACGCCGCTCTCGCGCTCGAAGGCGCGTCCTTCAACTTCAACCCGCTCGTCAGGCCGCCCGAGCGTAGCATTGACGAGCAGGGTCGCCGGTTCATCGAAGACCTCGCCGACGCGCCGAGGCGCGAGGGTCTCGCGGAGATAAGGGCCGAGGGCCGAGGGCTCGAAGCGTCGCCTCCGTCACTTCATCTTCAACAGAACCCACAACAGAATCCCGCGCGCCTTCTGCCGTCGGCCGCCGAGTTGACCGCGCCGCTCGAAGAGCGTCTGACGGCTGTAGAGGGAGCCATCGTCACCGCCTCGACCCGCTTCTCGCGCGAGCGACTCGTCTACGCCGTCGTCATAGGCTTCCTCGTCGGGCTGAGTTTGATCACGACGCTCGACGCGCTCTACGGCCCCTTCTTCCGCAGGCCTGCTACGGTCGCGACCGCCGAGACGCCCGCGTCCCGGCAGACCGTGTTGAATGCCGCGCCGTCGCCCGCCGCGACGGGCCTGAAGGAGACGGGCGGCGACGCTACGAAGCAGAGTCCTGAAGAGAGTGCGAGCCTGCAAGCGCCCGTGCCCGCCGCCGCCGCTGTCATAGGGTCGAGAAGAGTTGACGGCGCACCCGCGTCGCGTCGCGAGTACGTCGTCGAAGTCTTGGTCGAAGTGAAGAACGGCGTGGTCACGGACGCGCGCGTGTGGAACCCGAGGGCCGGTGCGGCCGCGTACGAATCGGTCGCGGTGAAGATGGCGAGAGAGCGTCGCTACCCGGCGAGCTTCACGGGGGGCGAAAGGGTTAGGATAAGAGTGAAGCCTTAGCGCCGACGGAGTTGTATGCTGCTCATTCAAAGCAACAGTCTCGCTCTCTCGCCGAACGCGGTCGAGCGCATACGCCTCCTCGACGCGCTCGCGTCGAGAGGCTTGACGCCGCTCATACACTCCGCGCGGCGCAGGTTCTTTCAACTGCTCGCGCCGAAGGGCGGCCCTTCACCCGAGGAGTTGGAGAGCGGATGCGCCGCGCGGCAGGAGGCGGACGGCGGCGCGGCCTACACGCCGGGCGAACTCTTCCGCGCGGACGACTGCGTGATGTCGCTCGTGTTCGGGGCGAGCCCCGAAGGCGGCGTGAAGGCCGTGGTGATCTACGACGTTCACACGGCCAAGCCTTTGAGCAGGCTCGAACGTTTCTGCGGTGACGTACTCGACGCGGCGGCCGAGGTCGTGGGGCAGCCGTCCGAAGAGAGTCCCACAGACCTCTCTGTTTGGAAGCCTTCCGTTGGAAGGAGTCTGCCGCGGGGCCTCGCACGTTTCATTGCGAGCCAACCGGCGGGCTTCGTACGCGCCGCCGCGCTCCGAGGGGGTCGCGAGTTGAGGCGCGCTTCAGAGTTGATGGAGGCGCGTTCGGTGCGCATGTTCCTTCGTCGCGTGCAGGAGTTGCGCCGCGAGGGCTATTCGCCGCGCCGCCTTATCGCGGAGGCCGATGCGCTCGGCGTCACGGTCGGAGAACTGACGGAGGCCGGACTGCTTGAGCGAGAGCTTAGGGTCAGTTGCCGCAAGTCCGGTCACGCACTGTTCGACCTGCCTTCGCCCGACTCGCTCGCGGCGGTGACGATAAGCAGGGCGAAGTGCAGCCAGTGTGCGTCGCCCGTTGCGGACGAGGTCATCGAGGAGACGTTCAGCCCGACGCGGCTCGCCGTGGCACTGCTCGAAGACGGCGGATGGCTCTTGAACCGCGTACACTCGATAGTCCGCTCGCTCGGCGTCCCCGACAGCGAGATAGCGACGGGGCCTGCGTCGCCCGACGGCGAGTCGTACCTTGCCGCTGACGTGTGCGGCGCGTCGTTCATCTTCGTCACGCGCGACGGAGACCTGACGCCCGCGTTCAGTCGCCGCGTGGCCGCGGTCGTCGAGGAGACTGATGCGGCGCACCTTGTCGTCGTCGTCACGGGGTCGGTCGAAGATGAGGGAAGGCTGCGGCTCTACGAGTTCACATGGCGGCGTGCGCGCGACGGGCAGGACACGGCCGTGACGCTCGTCGAAGGACTTGAAGAGGCGACGCGGCAGATAGAGCGCTCCTTCCGCGCCGCCGTCCGAAGGGAACTTTCACGCCAACTCTTCACACTCGACGCCGCGCTCGGCTTCAGCGCCGCGGACTTCGTGCTCGATTGGTTCGCGTCCGTGAAGGCTCGCGAGCGCGGGACGAAGGCGGCGTCGGAAGGTCTACGGGCCGAGGCCGTGTCGTCGTCATAACTCGGAGGCGAAGAGCTTAAGCTCGGGAGAGTCGTCCGACAATCTAATCAACTTCTCGTACTTGAAACCGATCTTCTCCAACAATCTTATAGAGCCTTCATTCCCCGTGTCCGTTATGGCGACCACACGCTTGAGCCCGAGTTCTTCGCGCGCGTAAGCCATTACGGCCGACGCCGATTCGAGTGCATAGCCCTTAGACCAATACTGCGGCGTGAGTGCGTAGCCAAGCTCCGTGTCGTCCATCGCGTCTCGCTTCAAAAGGCCGCAGATGCCAATGGGTGCGCCCGACTTCTTCACCTCGACCAGCCACAGGCCGAAGCCGTGTTTCTCATAACTCGCGACGGGGCCGTTCAAAATATACGAGCGCGCGTCCTCCACAGTGCGCACGCCCCTGTCGCCGATGTTCCGTATGAAGGAGGGCTCGTTGAGCAGCCCGAGCATGAACTCCGCGTCGCCGGGCGTAAGAGTTCGCAGACGTAACCTGTCGGTCTCCAGAATCAACACGTATTAGACTCTCCTCCACTCGATGTTCGTCATCGCCTTCACCCCAGGGCGGCGGCGACTTGAAGAAGTGAGGCATGAAGAGCGGCCAATCCTCACTCCGTTTTTATTATGAAGTCGTAACGGCCGCTATGTTTTCGGGGAGTAGAGAAGGAGAAGGGCCGCACGGGTAAGCTTAACCTCGGGCGGCCCTTCGTCTTCATGCGTGCTCCTGTTTACTGACCGAACCTATTCCTGTACTCGTCGGACGAGAGGAACGCCTTGACCATCTCCGCCTGAATGAAGTCGCCGTTGTTTAGAAGGCCCCGAGAATCTTGCCACACCGACTTCGCCCGGAAATGAGAAGTCTACTTAGCTGGACGGCGTTGGTCAAACGCCCGTTTAACGTATGTGGAGAGGCGAAAAAGGAGAGACTCCCGCCACGGCGTAGAGCGACGTGCGCTCTATCGTCGGCTCTGTCAGGAGCGGGCGGAAAAACCGCTTTCACGGAGAGGAACATCGCCTGAGTCCGATAACACCCAGGAACGGATTGAGGCTTTAGGAAGTGACCTACCAATCCGCTTTCATTCCGCGCAACCTCAGATACATACCTAAGTTTTGCGCAAAATAGCGACGGCCTACTGCCATAAGTAGCTGAGCAAGCGAGAGATTTATAGTGTTCCTCATTTTCAGGAGGAACATCATGACGCGCTCTCAGGAGACGACGCAGCACTACACGCCGCACGCCACGCTCGCTGCCATCGGAATAAAGATTCGCTCGCTCAAGCTCTTTGACACC
>JBJMGR010000281.1:0-3467 GCA_045807805.1 Pyrinomonadaceae bacterium
CGTCGCTTTGAAGCAGGAGGCGATTGGACTCGCGGTGATGACCGAGCTTCCGCTCGTCATCGTCAACGTGCAGCGCGGCGGCCCTTCGACCGGCCTTCCGACGAAGACCGAACAGGCAGACCTCTTTCAGGCCGTGTGGGGCCGCAACGGCGAGTGTCCGGCGATAGTCATCGCGCCCGCCACCCCGGCCGAGTGCTTCACGATGGCGATTGAGGCCGTGCGCCTCGCCTACCGCTACATGTCGCCGGTCTTCTATCTTTCGGACGGCTACCTCGCCAACGGCGCCGAGCCCTGGCTCGTGCCCGAGGTAGAAGACCTCCCGAAGATAGAGGTCAAGTTCGCGTCCGACCCCGCGACCTTCATGCCGTACGCGCGCGACGAGGAGACGCTCGCGCGCCCCCACGCGATTCCCGGCACGCCCGGACTCGAACACCGCATCGGCGGCATAGAGAAGCAGCATCTAACGGGTAACGTCAACTATGACCCCGAGAACCACCACTTCATGGTCTTGATGCGTCAGGCCAAAGTTGACCGCGCCGCGCAGGACATACCCGAAGTTGAAATCTTCGGAGAGAAGACGGGCAAGGTGCTCGTCCTCGGCTGGGGCTCGACCTACGGCTCCATCACGTCGGCCGTCGAGAAGCTACAGGCCGAAGGCAAGTCGGTATCAAGCGCGCACCTGCGCCACCTCAACCCCTTCCCCTCGAACCTCGGCGAAGTCTTGCGCGGCTTCGAGCGCGTCATCGTCCCCGAGATGAACCTCGGCCAGCTCTCGACGATGATACGCGCCAAGTATCTGGTGGATGCCGTCGCCTTCTCGAAGGTCAAGGGCCGCCCCTTCCAGATTCGCGAGATAGTCAAGAAGGTCGAAGAGTACCTCTAAACGCACGAGGAGAGCGATGAAGTCCGGCGCCGCCACGCCCGAACACAGCAACGTCCGCGAACTCTACGCGGAGGGCCTGCGCTACCTTATGGGTGAGGGGAGTCTCAACAACGCGCTCGCGCAGCTCTGCGAAGACCTCGACGCGCACGGGATTGACTACATGGTCATCGGCGCGGTCGCGCTGATGGCGCACGGCTACCCGCGCTTCACTGAAGACATAGACCTCGTTATGACGCGCGAGGGGCTCGAAGCCTTCCACCGCGAGCTAATCGGTCTCGGCTATGTGCCCGCGTTCGAGGGCGCGCGCAAGCGCCTGCGCGCAACGCGCGGCGGCGTGCCAGTCGAGGTGATAGTGGCGGGCGAGTATCCGGGCGACGGGCTGCCGAAGCCCGTCAGCTTTCCAGACCCCGCGTCGGCCTCAATCGAGATAGACGGCGTGCGCGTCGTCACGCTCGAAAGGCTAATCGAGCTGAAGCTGGCTTCAGGGATGACCGCGCCCGACCGGCTCAAAGACCTCGCGGACGTGCAGGAGTTGATAAAGGCGCGCGGCCTCGATGCAGACTTCGCCGAGGGGTTGAATCCTTACGTGCGCGAGCAGTACGCGCGTCTGTGGGAGGGCGTCGAGCGCAGCCGTCGAAGGGACGCCAAAGAGTAGAGAGTTTAATTTAACAGTCACGCAGTCATTCGAGAGGAATCAAAGATGAGCAGCAACGGGCATGGTAACAACGGCAACGACGCCGTGCGGAAGGGCGCGGACGAAACGAGCGTGGAGAGCATCGGCGGGAACGTCTCGGGCGGCGGGCCGAGCCCCGAGAGCGAGCCGGGGTCTGTCACGGCGGGCAAGCCCGCGCCGCCGCCGGGAAAGATGACGAAGGCTGACTTCTCCTCTGACCAGGAGGTGCGCTGGTGTCCGGGCTGCGGCGACTACGCGATCCTCAACAGCATACAGAAGGTGATGCCCGACCTCGGCATTCCGCGCGAGAAGATAGTCTTCGTCTCCGGCATTGGATGCTCGTCGCGCTTCCCCTACTACATGAACACCTACGGCTTCCACACGATACACGGGCGCGCGCCCGCGCTCGCGACGGGCATTAAGGCTTCCAACCCGGACTTGAGCGTGTGGGTGGTGACGGGCGACGGCGACGGGCTCTCCATCGGCGGCAACCACTTTATGCACGCCATACGCCGCAACCTGGACCTCAACATAATCCTCTTCAACAACCGCATCTATGGTCTGACGAAGGGGCAATACTCTCCGACCAGTGAGTTCGGCAAGAAGACGAAGTCAACGCCGATGGGCGTCATAGACTACCCCGTCACGCCGCTCTCTTTGGCGATAGCGTCGGAGGCTACGTTCGTCGCGCGCGCCATAGACATCGACGTGAAGCACCTCTCTTCAATGGTCGAGGCCGCCGCGAAGCACAAGGGCGTGAGCTTCATAGAGGTCTACCAGAACTGCAACATCTTCAACGACGGCGCGTTCGACCACTTCACGGACAGACAGGTTCGCTCCGACCGCGTGCTATACCTTGAGCACGGCAAGCCGATGGTCTTCGGCAAGAATCGCGACCGTGGCATACGCATGAACGGCACGCGCCCCGAAGTCATTCAGCTCGGAAGCGAGACCGGCCTCAGCGAGAACGACTGTCTCGTCCACGACGCTAACATCGAAGACCCCTCGGTCGCCTTCATGCTCGGGCGCATGGAGCAGCCCGACTTCCCGCAGCCCGTCGGCATCTTCCGCGACGTGCACCGCGAGACCTACGAAGACATGATGGCGCACCAGATAGAGGACGCCATCGCGCGCACGGGCCGAGGCCAGCTACAGAAGCTCATACACAGCGGCGACATGTGGGTCGTGGAATAGAGGCGAGAATCTCTCTCCGCCGGGAAGCACGGGGCCGCGCCCTTAATTGAGCGCGGCCTTTTTTCGTGCGCGGCAGTCGCGCCGTACGAAACGTTAGACGAATGTACGACGCGGGCCGCCTTTTTCATGCGTTGACACTCGTCCGCGCGAATTTATCTCAAGACCGTCAAACTCCGACGACGCGCGCGGCGTATAGACTCGGCCCGCACGAATTTTTAGAAGCAGAGGATGGACGGATGAGAAAGTCGCTCGCGCTACTGCTGCTGCTGCTGTGCCTCTTCGCGCTCTTAACGCCGCGGCCGCACGCGGCGCGTTCGCGGGCCGCGAAGCCACAGCCCGCGAAGTTCGACGTGGTGAAGCTCGCCGAGGGCATCTACGCGGTCGTGCGCAGAGACCCGCCGGGCTTCGCGGTCGAGTCGAACAGCCTCTTCGTCATCGGCGACGACGGCGTGATAGTCGTGGACGCGCAGTCGAACGCCGCGACGACGCGCGAGACGCTCGCGGCGCTTCGCACGCTCACGGACAAGCCCGTACGCGTCGTCGTCAACACGCACTGGCACGACGACCACGTCATAGGGAATCAGGTCTACGCCGAGAGCTTCCCCGGCGTGCAGTTCGTCGCGCACGCGGCGACGCGCGCGTACCTCCCGGCCGAAGGCGCGGCCAACCGTCGCAAGTGGCACGAGGGCGGGCTGTCGCAGTTCGTCGAGATGCTCC
>JBJMGR010000282.1:0-2628 GCA_045807805.1 Pyrinomonadaceae bacterium
CGGCGAGATGGTCGTCAAGTGCGTGCCCGACATAGGCTACCTGCACACCGGGATGGAGAAGCTCTTCGAGTACAAGAAGTATCAGCAGGGCATCGTCATCACCGACCGCATGGACTACCTCAACCCGCTCGGCAACAACCTCGCATACTGCTTAGCGGTCGAGAAGCTTTTGGGTCTCGAAATCCCCGAGCGCGCTCAGGTCATACGCGTGATGATGTGCGAGCTTCAGCGCATCGGCTCGCACCTCGTGTGGCTCGGGACGCACGCCTTAGACATCGGCGCGATGACGGTCTTCTTCTACTGCTTCCGGCAGCGCGAGAAGGTGATGAACCTCATCGAGGCCGCGTCGGGCGAGCGCATGACGCCGAGCTACTTCCGCATCGGCGGGCTGATGATGGACTTGCCCGCTGGCTTCGAGCGGCGCATGCGTCAGTTCACAGACGACTTCCCCAAAGCCGTCGAAGAGTTCCACGACCTTTTGACGGGCAACCGCATCTTCCAGAATCGCACGAAGGGCGTCGGTGTTATCTCGGCCGAGGACGCGATTGACTGGGGCCTGACGGGGCCTAGCTTGCGCGGGAGCGGCGTCGCCGTGGACATTCGACGCGCCAACCCATATTCGGGCTATGAGACCTACGACTTCGACGTTCCCATCGAGCAGGGCGGCGACGTTTGGTCTCGCTATCTCGTGCGCATGCGCGAGATGGTCGAGTCGAACAAGATAATCCGGCAGACTCTCGACCGCATACGCCCCGGCTCCATCAAGGCCGACGCGCCGAAGGTCGTGCTGCCCGAGCGCGAAGCGATGAAGACGCACATGGACGCGCTCATCCACCATTTCTTAATCGTCGCCGAGGGCTTCAACGTCCCCGAAGGCGAGGTCTACCAGCCCATCGAGGGCTCGAAGGGCGAACTCGGCGTCTACGTCAAATCCGACGGTGGCCCGAAGCCCGCGCGCGTACACGTGCGCGGCCCTTCATTCGTGAACCTCTCCGCCCTTCCGGACATGGTCAAGGGCGAGATGGTCGCGGACGTGGTCGCAGTCATCGGCTCGATAGACATCGTGCTCGGGGAGATAGATAGGTAGCTGTCGGCATTCAGCTTTCAGCAGTCAGCCAAACCCGTCGTCAACCTTTAGAGGTTGAAAGAAGACCCGGACGCTGACGATTCCGAAAGCTGAAAGCTGACCGCCGAATGCTGAGAGCTTACAAATGAGTCAGCAGTTCACACCGAACAATCCTCTGCCGCAGGAGGCGAAGGTTCCGGAGGAGATGGCCGTCTTCTCGGCGGAGGTCGAGGCGGAGATTGACCGCCACCTCGCGAAGTATCCCTTGAAGCGCTCCGCGATTCTGCCTCTGATGTTCATCGTGCAGCGCGAGCGCGGCGGCTGGCTCGACCCGCCGGGCGTGGCGTACCTGGCCGACAGGCTCGGCGTGCGCATCACGGACATCTGGGAGGTCGCGACCTTCTACTCGATGATCAACACCGAGCCGGTCGGCCGCTATCACCTGCAGGTCTGCAAGACGCTCTCATGCAGGATTCTCGGCGCGAACCGGGTCACTGAGCAGTGCACGAAGCGTCTCGGCATCAAGCCGGGCGAGACGACAAAGGACGGTCAGTTCTCGCTCTCCGAAGTCGAATGCCTCGGCTCCTGCGGCACCGCGCCGATGATGCAGATAGGCTTCGACTACTACGAGAACCTGACCACGGAGAAGGTTGACGAGATCATAGACAAGTGCCGGAGCGGCGAGCTGTCGAACGGCGTCCGCTGACGAATGATTATGTTTATCGGTGCGATTGGTTGCGAGCCATTACAACTGAAACGCGTTCTTCTTGAGAACTCCGCGTCGCTCGAAGTCTACCGCGCGAACGGCGGCTACGAGGCGCTGAAGAAAGTTCTCGACGGCATGTCGCCGGACGAAGTTATCGGCGAGGTCAAGAAGAGTGCACTTCGCGGGCGCGGCGGCGCGGGCTTCCCCACCGGCATGAAGTGGGGCTTCGTCCCGAAGGACTCGCCTAAGCCGAAGTACGTCGTCTGCAACGCGGACGAGTCCGAGCCCGGTACGTTCAAAGACCGCTACCTTATGGAGCGCGACCCGCACATGCTCGTCGAGGGCATGTTGATAGCGGCCTACGCGCTCGGCGCGCGCACGAACTACATCTACACGCGCGGCGAGTACCGATACCTCATAGAGATAATGGACAGGGCCTTAGACGAAGCGCGCGCCGCGGGACTCCTCGGCGAGAAGATTCTCGGCACAGACTTTAACTGCGAAATCTACACGCACACGGGCGCGGGCGCGTACATCTGCGGCGAAGAGACCGCGCTCTTAAATTCTCTCGAAGGACTCCGCGGCCACCCGCGCATGAAGCCTCCCTTCCCCGCGGTCGCGGGACTCTATGGCTGCCCCACGGTCGTCAATAACGTCGAGACCTTAACGGCCGTGCCCGACATCATCAAGATGGGCGGCGAGGCGTGGCAGAAGCTCGGGACGGAGAAGAGCGGCGGGACGAAGGTTTGGAGCGTGTCGGGTCACGTCAACCGCCCCGGCGTCTACGAGCTGCCGATGGGCTACGCCGACATGGAGCGCTTCATCATGGAGGACTGTCAGGGCATCGCTGGCGGGC
>JBJMGR010000283.1:0-7358 GCA_045807805.1 Pyrinomonadaceae bacterium
GTCGTCACGCAGGACACGACCGAAGAGCACATCAGCCGACGACGCGGCGCGGGCGAACAGTTCCACGCGCAGCCTCGAAAGCCCGAAGAGCCCTCGCTGATTTGAAGACTGATTTGAAGAGATGTTGACCGCAGACCTCGCGCTCAGTTGGCAGCGCGGCGAACAGATAAGACCGCATTACGTCGAGCCGGACGAAGAGTACGTGCGTGCGGGCGAAGACCTCGTCGCGCTCTTCGAGTCGCACGAGGGTGGGACGCGCGCGTCGCTCGAAGAGTCTTTGCAGGAGTACGTCGGCACGGGCACGGACTACAGGATTATGCGCGGGCTGATAAAGCTCCTAACAGACCGCTGCGAGTTCGAGACCTCTTCGCCCGTCGAGCCGACGGAGATTCGGCGGGCGATATTCATGAAGGCTCGCCTTCATCATCCGGTGATTGACGAGGAGTCGCGCGCGCGCGTTTTCGCGGAGTCGGCGCGAGAGCTTGCGTGCGATGCGGGCGCGCTCGACGCGGCGCTCTACGCGGACTTGCCGGAGAACCAGACGCTCACCTCGTTCGAGACGATAACGCCCGCAGAGCTTCTAGACCTCTACAACGTCGCGCAGGCGCAGGCGCTACTCTACCGCTCCGTCGAGATGCGTCTCTGGCTTGAGCCGCAGGCCGCGGAAGGCTACCGCGAAATCTTCGGCGCGATAAAAGCCTACAGGCTCATCCACACCGTTCGCGGCAACTCGCGCGACGGCTACGAGGTACGTCTCGACGGCCCCGCCTCCATCTTTCAGCGCTCACAGAAGTACGGCATACAGATGGCCGTCTTCCTCCCCGCGCTCCTGCTCCGAACGGGCTGGCGCATGCGCGCGGAGATTCAGACGAAGCGCGGCGTCGCCTTCTTCGAGTTGACGAGCAAGCAGACTCGCCTCCGCTCTCACTACGACAGCGCCGGGGGTTATGAGAACCCCGTCATCGAACGTCTCGCTTCGGTCTGGACGCGCGCGGCGGGCGTCTGGTCGCTCGAACGGAGCGGCGAAGTGATAGACCTCGGCGACAGCGCCTTCATACCCGACTTCGTCCTGAGTAACGCGGAGACCGGCGCGCGCGTCTTCCTCGAAGTTCTGGGCTTCTGGACGCCCGAGTACCTGCGCGACCGCCTGCTGGAGTTCGACCACGCGGGGCTCAAGAACTTCATACTCGCCGCGTGGGACGACCTGCGCGGCACGCGCGACCCGATGACGAACGTCCCGCCGAACACAATCGTCTTCAAACGCAACCTCGACCCCGCACTCGTCGCGCTCGCGGCCGACGGCTTAACGAACGGATGAAGGCGGAAGGATGAAGGATGAAGATAAGCCTTCCTTTCATCCTTCATCCTTCCGCCTTCATCCTTTGACTTAGCCGAAGACTTCGACTTTCCAAACGTCCTCGGACAATTGCGTCGTGGTTATCTCGACGGGGAGGAACTTTTTGATGACTTCGATGTTGGTCGTGGTGTGGGGCGTGGGCGTCTGTGTGACGTAGGAGCCGCCGCGCGCGAGTGCCAAGGGGATGAGGAGTTGGTCTGCAAGGTGACAGCCTACGGGCGCGCCCGCGTCCAGGTAGCGCCTGGCTTCGTGAATTGCGCGCGAGGCGATTCGTTCGGCGGGCACGCCGCGCTCGCCTATCCCTGTGAAGACTTCGGTAAGAGTCTCGGACGCAATCTCGACGGTGAAGACGTTGCCGGGGCTTATCGCGTTCGTGGAGGTTTCGAGTTGAAGCTGGTCGGGCGTCCAGCCCAGTTGCTCGCTCGCGACCGCGAGTTCGCGCTCGCCGACGTGCGCGGGGAGGTTGACGCAGAGCGCGCGCGCACGCTCCGAGAGAATCGCGCCGCGCTCCAGCAGGTCTAAACGTCGAAGCTCCGGGGCGGGCTCGACGTAGACGTTGAAGCGTCCGCCGCCGGGCGGGTAGAAGCCGTAGCGCTGAAGCTCGACCGTGACGGTCGGGCCGGTTCGGTTGACGAGCGGGAGGAAGGACTTCCGTATGAACTCGAAGGGCGGGGCCATGATGTTGTGCGTGCCGCCCTCGAAGAGCAGGAGGCTCGGCGCGTCCGCGAGCAGAAGCGGCGGGAGCACGGCCTGCAAGACGAGCATCGTGCTGCCCGCCGTCCCTATGCTGAACTTGTACTCGCCGGGCGTTATCGCGCCGGGCTCGAAGGTGAACTCTTTGGAGCCTATGTGCGCGCCCTCTACGCGCGCCGTGCCGATTGCGGCGGTGGCGGTGACGGCCGTGAGGTGTTGGCGTTGCAGGCCGGGCTTCTCGCGCCGCGCCCTCACGTTGAAGACGCGGAAGGGTCTGCCCGTGATGAGCGAGAGCGCGAGTGAGGTTCGTAGAATCTGCCCGCCGCCCTCGCCGTATGAGCCGTCTATGCTGAGCATAAGAGTTCGCGCCGACGCGCGCGCGCCGGAGTCTTTTATCACAGATGCGGCGCGCGGCAAACGCCCGTCCGTTTGTCGCGCGCGCGCGCGGCGTGTTGTAATCGAAATATAAGATAAGAGAGATTCGGAGGGAGGAAGTTTGGGGCGCACTCTGGTCGTCGGCGACCTGCACGGCTGCTACGACGAGCTTATGGCTTTGCTGGACGCGGCGAAGTTCGGCGCTGAAGACCGCGTCGTGTGCGTCGGCGACCTCGTGACGAAGGGCTCGAAGAGCCGGGAGGTTCTGGAGCTTTTCATGGCGGACGCGCGTTTCGCGTCCGTGCTCGGCAACCACGACCGCGCGCTGCTCGCATACTGGCGCGGCGAGCGCAAGAAGAAGAAGCTCAAATCCGCGCAGCGCAAGTGCGCGAAGGAGTTGAAGGACGGGCGCGAGCGTTACGCGGCCTTCCTCGAAACGCTTCCACCGTACGTAGACCTCGGCTCGCACGTCGTCGTCCACGCTGGCCTTCGGCCCGGAGTCGCGCTCGCGGAGCAGTCAATCGAAGACCTGACGGAGCTGCGCACGCTCGGGCCTGACCCCGCGAGCCGCGAGGGAACGCCCTGGTATGAAGTTTATGACGGGGAGAAGTTCGCGCTCTTCGGCCACTGGCCCGGCGCGCAGCCGCGCAGAGGGCCGCACGCACTGGGCTTAGACACGGGCTGCGTCTACGGCCAACGCCTCACGGCCTATGTCGTAGAGACGGGCGAGCTTCACAGCGTCGCGGCGCTGCGGGCGTACGACAAGAGATGAAATGATGAACGCCGAACGCGGAACGATTAACTGAAGGCAGGAGGCTTTCAGTTCATCCTTCCGCGTTCATCATTCCGGCAGGAGGCTCAGCATCAGCTCGCTAAGTCGGTCGAAGTCGATGGGCTTCTGGACGTAGGCGTTGCAGCCCGCGGCGAGGGCGAGGTTGCGGTGCTTCGCAGGGTCGTGCGCGGAGACGACGATGATGGGCACGTGGCGGAGCGCGTCCGTCTGGCGTAGGAATCGTGTGACTGCGAAGCCGTTCAGGCGCGGGAGCTGCAAGTCCATGAGGACTATGTCGGGCCGCACCTCCTTCGCGACTTGCAAAGTCTCCTGCCCGTCGCGCGCCTCGAAGACGCGGTAGCCCCTCATCTTGAGCAGCGTGCTCATCATCAGTCGCACGTCCTCGTCGTCCTCCGCCAGGAGAACCCCTCGCGCGCCGCCCTCGCGCGCCGTCGCGCGCATCTCTCGGTCGGAGACGCGCCCCTCTACGGGGGGCGTCAAGTTCTGTGACGTGAAAGGTGACTGCATTCTGGAAGCTCCACAGTCGCGGGCCTGCGTGTTTGACACTTTTTATTGAGGGCACGTGGCTCGGGGGCCATTGTGCCTTGCGGCCATCAACACCCCCGAGCCTTCCCCCTTGTGATCGTGCCGAAAATCTTATCGCCCACGTCTATCCGAGTCTGTACGATGGTGGACGGATTTGTACTAAATTGCGCTGACGAATTCACACGACACTTTCGTTGACGCAAGCCCTGCACTCCCCCGGCCCTAGACTGTCAGTGAGGCTGTTGCGCAATCCACAGGTTCGCGTTAGCGGGGCGCGCGGGTTCCGTTGTATAAATGAGCAGTAAGAAAAAAGCCGAAAGTTAACACCCAACAGCACACATGAACTACTCCGAGAACGTCCTCCATCTCATAGGCCGCACGCCGCTCGTCAAGCTCAACCGCATGACCGAAGGGATACGCGCGACCGTGCTCGCGAAGATGGAGAGCCTAAACCCCGGCTACTCCGTCAAAGACCGCATAGGCATCTCGATGGTCGAGGCCGCGGAGCGCGAGGGCACACTCAAGCCCGGCGGCACGATTGTCGAGGCAACTTCCGGCAACACGGGTATTGGCCTCGCGCTCGCGGCGGCCGTCAAGGGTTATCGCTGCATCTTCGTCATGACCGAGAAGGCTTCGGTCGAGAAGGTTCGATACTTAAAAGCTCTCGGCGCTGACGTGGTGGTCGTCCCCGCCTCCGCCAAGCCCGGCACGCCCGACCACTACGTAGAGACCGCGCGCCGCATCGCTCGCGAGACTCCGAACAGCTTCTACCCCGACCAATACTCGAACCCGAACAACCCCGAGGCCCACTACCGCACGACCGGCCCCGAACTCTGGGAGCAGACTGATGGGCGTATCACGCACTTCGTCTCGGGCCTCGGTACGGGCGGCACTATCTCCGGCACCGCGCGCTTCCTCAAGGAGAAGAACCCCGAGGTGCGCGTCGTCGGCGCAGACCCTTACGGCTCGGTCTTCAAGACATACAAGGAGACGGGACGCACGCACGAGGCGACGCCGTATCTCGTCGAAGGTATCGGCCAAGAGGTCGTGCCCGCGAACGTCCACATGAAGTACGTGGACGAGATAATCAACGTCACCGACCGCGAGTCGTTCGATCTGTCGCGTATGCTCGGTCGCAAGGAGGGCATCTTCTGCGGCGGCTCGACGGGCACGAACCTCGCCGCCGCGCTCAAGGTCGCGCGCACGCTCGACGAGTCGGGGATAGTCGTCTTCATCGTCTGCGACACGGGCGAGCACTACCTCACGAAGCATCACTCGGACGAGTGGCTGAAGGAGAAGCGCCTGCTCGAACCTCAGAGGATGACGGCCGGGCTCATCAGCACGACGAAGGGCGCGGGCGAGCGTCCACGCATCCTCTCCGTCGCGCCGCAGGTCACGGTCGCGGAGGCGCTCGCGCAGATGGACAAGTACGGCGTGACGCAGATGCCCGTGATAGAGGAAGGGAAGCCCGTCGGCTCAGTGCGCGAGAACCGCCTGCTCGCGAAGGTGCTCGGCGACCGCGACCTGCTCACGACGACGATCTCCGAGTTGATGGAGGCGAGCTTCCCCGTCATAGACGTTGACGCAAGCTCTTCGGAAGTGACGCGCCTTCTGCGACGCAATCCCGCAGTCCTCGTCGAAGAGTTCGGACGCATCACCGGCATCATCACGCGCCACGACATGCTCGACGTTCCCAACCCCGGCTCGCGCTAAAATCTAGTTGAACTGCACGGATGCACAGTCCGCGCCGACAGCGAGGGCGAAGGCAGGGGCGCGACCTTTAGGGTGACGCTGCCGGTCGATAGATAAGTTCAAAGTTCCAGGTTGCAGGTTCAAAGTTAAGAACACGCGCCTTCAGACTTTGAACCTGCAACCTGGAACTTTGAGCTTGCGGCTGCTTCTAGTCTCACTCTCGTGGGTCATCTTCTGCCTCTGGCTGCTCGGGGGCGCGCTGACGCTCCTGAGCCTCGCGCGCCACAGACTCCTCGGCCCGTCCACGAATGAGAGCACGCGCGTAGTCCCGCGCGTCTCCATCCTCGTTCCCGCGCGCAACGAAGCACACAGAATCCTTCGCGCATCCTTAAGCTCGATACTCGCGCAGGACTACGCTGACTTCGAGGTCGTGGCGGTCAACGACCGTTCGACCGACTCGACTCTTGCTATCTTGCGCTCGCTCGCGGAAGGCGACCGGAGGCTGCGCGTACTCGACGGCACGGAGACGCCTGAAGGCTGGCTCGGCAAGCCGCACGCGCTGCGTCAGGCGCTCGAAGCCTCCGAGGGCGAGTGGGTGCTTGCGACCGACGCGGACATGCTCTTTCAAGCGTCGGCGCTTCGCACGGCCGTCGAGTACGCCCTTGAGAAGAACTGCGACGCGCTCACGCTCATACCTCGCTTCGACGCGCTCTCGTTCTGGGAGCGCGTCTTCGTTCCCACGTGGCAGTGGGGCGCGCTGATACTCTTTCCGCCGGAGCTTTTGAACCGCGACGGGTCGCGCTTCGGCATCGGGATCGGCGGCTTCTTCCTCATGCGTCGCGCGGCGCTCGAACGCGTGGGCGGCTTCGAGGCCGTCCGTTCCGAGGTCTTGGAGGACATGCGCATGGCCGAAGCGCTGAAGCGAACGGGCGCGCGCATGCACTTCCAGTACGCGCCCGGCCTCGTCTCGACGCGCATGTATTCAAACTTCGCGGAGCTTTGGGAAAGCTCCGCGAAGAACATGTTCTCCATCCTTCGCTTCTCCGTCCTGTTCACTCTCGCGACGCTCGCGTGGATGTTCACGCTGGCCGTAATCCCGCCCGTGCTCGCCTCCGTGTCGGCGCTCGCGCTCGCCCTCGGCTCCGCGAACGAACTCTGGCCGCGACTGCTTCTCACGAACGCTTTGACGTGGGCGCTCTTCATCTCACTTCTCGCGCTCGTCAACCGACGCTTCGGCGTACACGCGCTCTACGCCCTGACCGCGCCGCTCGGCTGGCTCCTTAGCTGCGCCGTCCTCGTCGCCTCCGCCTACGGAGTCCTGACGGGACGCGGTCTCACGTGGAAGGGCCGACGCTTCTACGAACGCACGGGCGTCCGCCCGCCCCGCGCGCGAACGCGCGACTGACACGCGCGTCTAAGGAAGAGACCGGGCCGAAGACCGCGCGCCCTCACCAATCCGTATTCAAAGGCGAGCCTATGATGATGCGGTATGCGACGGGCGCGACGGCGAGCGTCATGCTTATCCACGTCATGGGGTACTTGTAATCTTCGACGAGGAAGAGAAGGCGCGGCGGGAGGTAGAAGAGGAGTATGACGGGGCTGAGGAGGACGAAGCCGAGGGCGCGCGATAACAGATCGCCCACGCCCGACGCGCGCACGTTCGACCCAGAGGTCACGGTGTTCCAGACGGCGAGGTTGACGAGCATATACGCGAAAAGGCATAGGTCTGCGACTATCTCCGCCCCGCGCGAGTTGCGCCAGTCGGGCTCCGGCGGCCTCTTGTACGGCGTTATCGCGCGCCAGACGAGCGCCGTCGGGATCATGCTTAAGAAGAAGACGAGGACCGTGCTGCCGCCCGACGCGTCGGGCAGTAGCAGCGCGACGATCCCCGCGGAAGTGATGAGCGTCAACGCGAAGTGAAGA
>JBJMGR010000284.1:0-8414 GCA_045807805.1 Pyrinomonadaceae bacterium
CGTGGAGCATGCCCGTCATGCCCCACTCGTCCACGTCCTCTTCGGGGCCGCCGTAGCGCGCGGCAGCGGCGCGCATCGCGGCCTCGACCGCGAGCGCGTGCTGGCGAAGGCTCTTCCCCTTCGTGTACTCGCAGAGCAACTCCCACGCTTCCTCACGAGTCGGCATCTGTCGGCGCGCCTCCCAAGACCTTCGCGATTCTTAAAACCTTGCCGCTTCAGTTTCTCACGGCGCGCGGCGGGCTTTCAACAGCGAGCGCGCCGAGCGCGTTGCTTGCCGCACCCTCACCCTTCAATTACAATGGCGCGTGCGCCACTCACGCCGCCGTTTTCCGAGATGAAACCTTTTCTGTACGTGGCATTGACGGGCTACGTCATCGCCGCCATCCACGCCGTACTGGCCTTCGTCAACAAGCGCCGCTCCGCCGAACGCATAGCCTTCTACTCGGTCGTCGTGGGGTTCGCGGCACACACGGGCGCGCTCGTCGTTGACTGGGTGAGCGACGGCCACTACCCGCTCTTCAGCACGCCGGAGGCGCTCTCCTTTCTGGCCTGGACGCTCGTCCTCGCCTACTGGCTCGTCACTTACAAATACCCCTTGCGCGCGCTCGGGGCGCTCCTGCTCCCGGTGGTCTCCGTGCTCGTCTTCGTCTCGCAGGTCGTGCGCGGGAGCGCGACGCTCGCCGCGAGCCGCGTGACCGACGGCGGCGCGGCGTGGCTCTTCCCCGTCCATACGACGCTCCTGCTCTTCGGCTATGCCTCCTTCTTCGTGGCATTCTCGGCGAGCGTGATGTATCTCTGGCAGGAGCGCGAGCTTCGCCTGAAGAAGTTCAGCGCGATCTTCCACCGCCTGCCCTCTCTGAATACCGTTGACGACGTGGGCTCGACGGCCGCGAGCGTCGGATTCACGCTGCTCACGCTCGGCATAGTCACGGGCGTCATCTGGTCGCAAGCGCGCACGGGCCGAATGTTTCACAACGACTGGACAGAGATGTTCGCGCTGCTGACGTGGGTGCTCTACCTCACGATGCTCCACTACCGAGTGCAGTGGCGCGGCCGTCGCGCGGCGTGGCTCGGCGTCGCGGGCTTCACGCTCGTACTCTGTACCTTCGTCGGGGCCGTCGCGCTCGGCGGCTTCCACGTCTTCCGTTAAAGACTTATGACCTTGCCCTCAAGTCGCCGCCCGTTTTTTCTTTCGGAAAGGAGAACATGAATGACCAACGAAGAAGTAGAACGGGCAATTGACTTCCTGCTCAAGAGCCAGGCAAACAGCGAGGCGCGCATCGAGCAGACCAGCGAACAACTTAACCAACTCGCCGGACAGTTGGGCTCGTTCGCCGACACACAGACGGAAATGATGCGCGTGATGATCAGATTCATCGAGTCTCAAACTCTGACTAACGACTCCACGGCAGCCAGACAGGCGCGCGTAGAGGAGGCGCTGGTGCGACTTGCAGATGCGCAGGCGCAGTCGGATCGAAGGCTCGACGCGCTGATCAAGATAGTGGGGGAGGAACGCGACGGCCATTAGCGGCGGGCGTTAGTTTATGGCGATAGTTCTCGTCGGACTCAACCACAAGACCGCACCCGTCGAGGTGCGCGAGCGGCTCGCCTTCACGGACGAGGCGTGCGGAGACTCTCTGCGCGCGCTAGTTGACGGCGAGGTCGTGCGAGAGGGGTTGATTGTCTCGACGTGCAATCGCGTGGAAGTCCTCGCCTCCGCCACGGGACATCACGGGGCCGATGCCGCCGAGCGTTTGAGCCGCTTCCTCGGTAACGTCCGAAGCATCCCCTTCGAGGCGTTCAGCGGCCACCTCTACACGCACGCGGACGATGCCGCCGTCCGCCACGTCTTCCGCGTCGCGGCGTCGCTCGACTCGCTCGTCGTGGGCGAGCCGCAGGTTCTCGGACAGGTGCGCCACGCGTATTCGCTCGCCGTCGAGGCGGGAACGGCGGGGAAGGTACTTCACAAGCTCATACATCAAGCGCTGCACGTCGCCAAGCGCGTGCGCAACGAGACGGGCATTGCGGCATCCGCGGTCTCGATAAGCTATACGGCCGTGGAGTTGGGGCGAAAGATTTTCGGCTCGCTGAAAGGCGCGACCGTACTGCTCGTCGGCGCGGGCGAGATGGCGGAGTTGGCCGCCCGGCATCTCGCGTCGGCGGGCGCGACGCGCGTGCTCGTCGCCAATCGCACGTACCAGACGGCGCAGCAGTTGGCGGTCAAGTTCGGCGGCGAGGCCGTAGAGTTCGACACGCTCGAAGAGCACCTCGCGTCGGCTGACATAGTCATCTGCTCGACGGGCGCGCAAAGCTACGTCATCACGCGCGAGATGGCCGAGCGCGCGCGACAGTCGCGCCGCAACCGCCCCGCATTCTTCATAGATATAAGCGTCCCGCGCAACATAGACCCGGCCGTCGCGAAGCTCGGCAACCTCTTCGTCTTCGACATCGACGACCTCGAAGCCGTCGTCGCCTCGAACATACGCGAGCGCGAGCGCGAGGCGGAGCGCGCCGAGTTGATAGTCGAGTCGGAGGTGATGCAGTTCCAACAGGCGCTTCGCAACCTCGACATAGGCCCGACGGTGGGCGCGCTCAAGGAGAAGCTGCGCGGCATCGCGCGCGAGGAGTTTCAGCGGCAACGCGGCCGTCTCGGCGAGTTGACGCCCGAGCAGGAGCAGGCCATCGAGGCGATGCTCATGTCGGCGGTAAACAAGATTTCGCACCCGGTCATTCACCGCATGCGCCGTTCATACGACTCGGGCGAGGACGCGGAAGTTAAGGCTTGGCGCGACAGCTTCGGCCTCGGCGAAGAGTAAGGCCTCGGCGTGTCGCGTTAACGAAGCATCTTTATCAAAGAGTCGTCCGTGAATCAGATGAAGAGAGAGATAGTCATAGGCTCAAGGGGCTCGAAGCTGGCGCTCTGGCAGTCGGAATGGGTCAAGGCGCGACTCGAAGAGTTGGGCGCGAGCGTGCGCATAGAGATTTTCAAGACCACGGGCGACGTGATGCGCGACGTGCCGCTCTCTACCATCGGCGGGCAGGGCGCGTTCACGAAGGAGCTTGAAATCGCGCTGCTCGACGGACGAATAGACGTTGCCGTCCACTCGCTCAAAGACCTCCCGACCGTCAACCCCGAAGGGCTCTCGATAACGGCCACGCCCGAGCGCGAGGACGCACGCGACGCGCTCGTGCTCCGCTCGGACGCCGACGCCGACGGCGCTTCCATCGAGACTCTTCCCGCAGCTTCGGTCGTAGGCACTTCGAGCCTGCGACGCATCGCACAGCTCAAACACCTCCGGCCCGACGTTCGTGTGAAAGACCTGCGCGGGAACGTTGACACGCGACTACGGAAGCTCGACGCGGGCGAGTACGACGCCGTGATACTCGCGTCCGCCGGTCTCCGAAGACTTGGTTTCAGCCGACGCATCAGCGCGGCGATAGAGACGGACGTGATGCTGCCCGCCGTCAGTCAGGGCTCGCTCGGCGTGCAGACGCGCGTGGACGACCCGGAAACGAACGCGCTCGTCTCTCGACTCGACCACCCCGAGACGCGCGCGGCCGTCGTCGCGGAGCGGGCGCTGCTTCGCAAGCTCGGCGGCGGCTGCCAGGTTCCAATCGCCGCGCACGCGTTCGTCTCGGGCCTTGAGCTTCGTTTGGACGGGCTCGTCGCCGCGCTCGACGGCTCGCGCGTGATACGCGACACGACGCTGGCCGCCTCGACGGAGGCTGAGCAGGCGGGCGACGTTCTGGCGGCGCGGCTTCTCGAACGGGGCGCGGGCGAGCTTCTGTCGGAGACGGCTTCGGACGTTAAGGCTGAAGGAAGCCGTTCGTGATGACGGCCCGGACGGATGATGAAGCGAAGCCCTCCGACGACGCGGCCGCTCGGCCGCTCGCGGGGCGCACGGTGATGATAACGCGCGCGCGCGCGCAGGCCGCGGAGTTCGCCTCGGCGCTCGAAAGTTACGGCGCGCGCGTCGTCTCGTGCCCGACGATTGAGATAGCGCCGCCCGAAAGCTACGCGGAGTTGGACGAAGCCATCGAGAACCTCTTCGGCTACGACTGGCTCGTCTTCACGAGCGCGAACGCGGTCGAATATTTTATGCGTCGGTTAAAGGCGTCGGGCAGGGACGCATCGGAACTCGACGAGCTTCGCGTCTGCGCCGTCGGCGACGCGACGGCCGAACGGCTCGCGGACGAGCGCGTGCACGTAGATCTCGTGCCGCAGAAGTTTCAGGCCGAGGGCGTCTTCGCGTCCTTTGAAAACTTCCTCGGCGGGCGCGAGCAGATTGCGGGGCTCAACTTCCTTCTGCCGCGCGCCGCGTCCGCGCGCGACTTCCTGCCCCGCGCGCTGGAAGTCGCGGGCGCGCGCGCCGACTGCGTCACGGCATACAGAACCGTCCGGCCCGAGACGACCGACCGCGCGCGCGTCGAGGCGCTGCTGGTCGGCGGCGGCGTTGACTGCGTGACGTTCACGAGTTCTTCGACCGTACACAACTTCGCGCAGCTCTTCGACACGCGCGACCTTCGCCCGCTACTCTCGGGTGTGCGCGTCGCGTGTATCGGCGAAGTCACTTCTCAGACCGCGGCCGAGTACGGCCTGCCGACGGACGTGCTCCCCACGGAAGCCACGACGCGTGCGCTCGCGCACGCAATCGTCGAATACTACGGGCGCGCGTAAACAGCCCTTCTCCCGACTTAACATGGCCCGCGCGCGGCCTGTGCTACACTCTTGAGTTATGCCGAAAGGTCGAATCCTCATCGTAGACGACGAAGCAATCGTGGCCGACACCCTGAGCGAGATACTTGAGGGGTGGGGCTACGAGACCGCCATCGCGCGTGACGGCCGGGAGGGGCTCGCGGCCGTCGAAGAGTTCTACCCTTCGGTCGTCGTCTCCGACGTGTACATGCCGAACCTCGACGGCTTCGGGCTGCTGCGCGGCGTGCGCGACCTGCACCCGGAGACGGCCGTCATACTCTTGACCGGACAGGGCACGGTCGAGATGGCGCTGCGCGCGATACAGGAGGAGGGCGCGTTCTACTACTTCGAGAAGCCTATCGACTTCTCGAAGCTTCGACTCGTCGTCGAGCGTGCGGTCGAGTTCGCAAGCGCGCGCAGAGAGAACGTCGCGCTGCGAAGGCAGCTACGCGACCGCGGCGCGTTCGGCGAGTTGGTGGGGACGAGCGACCCCATGCGGCAGATTTACGCGCTCATCGAACAGGTCGCGCCGTCCTCTGCTTCGGTGCTCATCACGGGCGAGTCGGGCACGGGCAAGGAACTCGTCGCGCGCACGATTCATAATCTGAGCCCGCGCAAGAACTCGGGCTTCGTCGCGATAAACTGCTCGGCGATTCCGGAGACGTTAATGGAGTCGGAGCTGTTCGGGCACGAGCGCGGAGCCTTCACGGGCGCGGCGACGCGCCGCTTGGGCTGCTTCGAGATTGCGAACGGCGGCACGCTCTTCCTCGACGAGATTGCGGAGATGCCCGTCTCTTTGCAGGCGAAGCTCCTGCGCGTGCTCGAAGACCGAAAGATTCGCCGACTCGGCGCGACGCACGAAGTCCCCGTTGACGTTCGCGTGCTGGCGGCGACGAACCGCGACCCCGGCGAGGCGGTCAACGAAGGCTTCTTCCGCGAAGACCTGCTCTACCGCCTCAACGTCATCTCGATAGACCTTCCGCCGCTTCGCCAACGCAAGGACGACATCCCTCTGCTCTCGCAGCATCTCGTCGCGCAGCTCGCCGAGCGCCACGCGCGCCCCGCACGATTCCTGAGCGCGGAGGCGGTCGAGGCTTTGCAGTCGCACACGTGGCCCGGCAACGTCCGCGAGCTTCGCAACGTCATCGAGCGCGCCGTCATCATCTGCTCCGCCGAGACGATAGAGCGCCATCACCTCGCGCCGTATCCGTTGGAGCAGCGCAAGCAGGTGCGCAGCGAAGACACGGTGCTGCTCCCCGTCGGCACGCCCATCGAGGAGGTCGAGCGGCGCATGATACTTCGCACGCTTCAGAAGACCGAGAACAACAAGACGCGCGCCGCCGAGCTTTTGCAGATAAGCCTCAAGACTCTCCACAACAAGCTGCGCCTCTACCGGGAGCAGGGCCACATCCCCTCGAACGACGCGCGCGGCCACGAAGCCTGACGCGCGCCTCCTCAACAGAACCGCGAACGGTAGTGAGCGGGTATGTGTGACGCCGTGCGGGCGCAGTGAGTAAGGCCGACCCGCTCACTACCGTTCGCGGTTCTGTTCGCGCGCTGTTACGAGTCGGCCCCAAAGCGTGACGAAACGGAAGTAATCTTCTTACGGGCCGCGCGCGCCCGCTCAAAGCTCTCGACATTCAAACCGGCTTCTTCTAGCATTGGCCTTGCTCTCGAAAGGGCCTCGGTTCACCCGTTTGCTGTTCCCACTTCGTTCCAACACTTCTTAGGAGATGACCATGCGTAGACTACTACTATCGCTGGCCGTGCTCGCCTTCGGGGCGGCGCACGCGTCGGCGCAGACCGCCGACGAGATAGTCGAGAAGTTCGTCAAGACGGTCGGCGGCATGGAGAAGATTCAGGCCGTCAAATCCATCCGCCGTACGGGGCGCTACAACGGCGGCGGCGGCTTCGAGGCCGTCATCGTCGAAGAGAACGAGCGCCCTAACCTCGTCCGCCAGGAGTTCATCATTCAGGGCATGACGGGCGTGACGGCCTATGACGGCAAGACCGGCTGGAAGATTGAGCCTTGGAACGGCAAGAAGGACGCCGAGCCTCTGGGCGAGGAGGAGTTGAAGGGCATCCTCGAAGACTCAGACCTCGACGGCCCGCTCGTCAACTATCGCGCGAAGGGGAACAAGGTCGAGTACGTCGGCATGGATCAGGTCGAGGGCACAGACGCGTATAAGCTCAAGGTCACTCTCGCCAACGGCGACGTGCGCTACTTCTACATGGACACCGACTACTACGTGCCCATCAAGATTGAAGTGAAGCGCATCATACGCGGCGCCGAGCGCGAGTACGAGACCATCCTCGGCGACTACAAAGAGGTCGGCGGCTGGTACCTCCCCTTCTCAGTCGAGAGCGGCCCGAAGGGCAGCCAGTTCAAGGCGAAGGTCACTTACGACAAGATCGAGCCGAACGTTACCCTCGACTCGGCGCGCTTCCACCCGCCCGCCGCGAAGTCAACGGTCTCGGGCGCGCCCGACGCGTCGAACGTCGAGCCGAAGAAGCCGGAGGCGGCCAAGCCCGAAGGCAACAAGCCGCCACAACAGAACCGCGAACGGTAGTGAGCGGGTGCGCGTGACGCCGTGCTGGCGCATGGGGCAGGGCCGACCCGCCGCTGCTGCTCGCGGCTCTGTTCGCGCGCGGTATCGCAACAGTTGAACACAAGAGAAGGATTCCCCGTCATGAACACAACTCTTTCACGCTGGCTCTCATCGTCGTTCTTAGCCCTCGCGCTCTCGGCGGGCTTCGCGGCGCTCGCGCAGACGCCTCAGCCCGCGAACCCTCAGAGCAACGGCCCCGTCAAGGTTGACTCCGAGACCATCTCCGGCCTCGGCGCGCGCAACATCGGCTCCGCCCAGATGAGCGGGCGCATCGCCGCCATCGACGCCGTGCGCGAGGGGCAGCGCCTGACCGTCTACATCGGCTCGGCCTCGGGCGGCGTCTGGAAGAGCGTCAACGGCGGCACGACCTACAAGCCCGTCTTCGATAAGCAGCCCGTCCAGTCAATCGGCGCGATAACGATTGACCCGAAGAGCCCGAAGACGGTCTGGGTCGGCACGGGCGAGGCTTGGACGCGCAACTCCGTCTCCGTCGGCGACGGCGTCTATAAGTCCACGGACGGCGGCGACAACTGGACGAACGTCGGGCTCAAAGAGTCCGAGCGCATCTCGAAGATTCTCGTTGACCCCTCGAACACGGAGACGGCCTACGTCTGCGCTACGGGCAAGCTCTGGAGCGACTCGGACGAGCGCGGCGTCTACAAGACGACCGACGGCGGCAAGACTTGGGCGAAGGTCCTGAAGGGCGCGAACGGCTCGACGGGCTGCTCGATGCTCTCGATGGACGCGTCGAACCCGAGGACGATCTATGCAGGCATGTGGGACTTCAGGCGCAAGGGCTGGACGTTCCGCTCCGGCGGCGAGACCGAAAACGCGCCGTCGGCTTCGGCACTCTACAAGTCTATCGACGGCGGCGCGACATGGACTGAATTGACGGAGCAGAGCGCGAAGGGCCTGCCTCCGAAGCCCTGGGGCCGTGTGGCCGTTACGGTCGCGCCGTCGAAGCCGAACGTAGTCTACGCATTCATACAGGCCGTCGCGCCGCGAGACGCGCTCTATCGTTCGGATGACGGTGGGCAGACTTGGGCCATGCTCGACCGAAGCCAGAACATGATCTGGCGTCCGTTCTACTTCGCGAACCTCATCGTCGA
>JBJMGR010000285.1:0-11196 GCA_045807805.1 Pyrinomonadaceae bacterium
CGCGCGACCGGCTCGCGCAGTTCTGCGACGAGCGCGGCGTGACCTTCCTCAACCCGCTCGACGTTCTGAAGACCAACCGCGAGACCCTCTTCATCGACTACCTTCACTACACGAAGGAGGGCAATCGCGCGATGGCGCGCTTCATCTACGAGCAGTTGAAGGATACTTTTCACCGCCGCGCGCGGATGTTGAAGGACGGCGTGCAGACGCAAGCTCCCGGCGCGAGCGGCGAAGGGCGGACGCACGGCGAATGAGCGAGGATGGGCGCATCAACGTTGCGCTCCTGTGCGCGGGTGAGATTGGCTACCGCTGCCTTCGGCGCGTAATCGAGTCGCGCGCGGCACGCCTCGCGGCGGTCTTCAGCTACCGCGTCGAGCCGCCGCAAGGGCAGTACCTCGAAAAGATTCTTGAGCTTGCGCGCGCGGAGGGCGTGCCCGCGCACGACGCTTCACGCGGCGGGCACGAGCAGTTGCGCGCCGCGCTGGAAGGTCTAGACCTGGACCACCTCATCGCGGTCAAGTGGCGCACGTTGATTCCGCGGAGCATAGTCGAGGCGGCGCGCGGCGGGCTCATAGTCTTCCACGCGTCCCTGCTCCCGAAGTATCGCGGCTTCGCCCCCGTCAACTGGCCGCTCATCAACGGCGAGCGCGAGACGGGCGTGACGATGTTCTACGCCGCCGAAGAGATGGACGCGGGCGACATCATCGAGCAGCGCTCGCGCGCAATCACGAATGAAGACGATGCGGGCACGCTCGACGCGTGGCTCAACGAGACGGTCGAGAGGATGCTCGAAGAGAACCTGCCGCGACTCGCCGACGGGACAGCGCCGAGAACACCGCAGGACAACTCGCAGGCGACCTATGCCATCTGGCGCGACCCCGAAGACGGCCGCGTAGATTGGAGTCTGCCGACGCGCGAGGTCTTCAACCTGATTCGCGGCCTGACGAGCCCGTACCCCGGCGCATACTCTCTGCTCGAAGGGCGCAAGCTAATCATCTGGTCTGCGGAGATGGAGCGCGAGCCTCGGGCTTACGTCGGCCGCAATCCCGGCAAGGTCGAGCGCATAATTCCGGGCGAAGGCGTGAATGTCTTAACGGGCGACGGCACGCTGCGCGTCAAGCGCGTGCAACTCGAAGATGACGAGCCGCGCCGCGCCGACGAAGTCATACGCAGACTGAAGACGAGACTCTACTGAGAATGAAAATTCTCATCATCGGAGGCGGAGGCTTCATCGGGAGCGCGCTCGTCAAACATCTGTCCGCGCGTCACGAGTGCGTCTGCTTCGGGCACGCGGGCCGATTCGCGGAGTTGCGAGAGAAGGTCTTCGGCGCGGTCGAGTACGTGGAGGGCGACGTGACGGACGAGGCGGCCGTGTGCGAAGCACTGCGCGGCGCGGACGCGGCCGTCTACGCGGCGGGGACGGGCGGCGAGGCCGACTGTCTCGCAGACCCGACGCGCTCGCTGCTCGCGCACGTCTACGGTGCTCAACTGCTCGCGCGCGAAGCTTTGAAGGCGAACGTCGCGCGCGTCGTCTTCACCTCGACCATCGCCGTCTACGGCACCTACCGAGAGCGCGCGATGCCTCTGACGGAAGAGATGATTGCTCAGCCCGACGAGTTCTACGGCGCACTCAAACGCACGGCCGAGCGCGCATTTATTGACTCGGGGCGCTTCCGCCTACTGCGCCTGTCGAACGTATACGGCTACGGCAGCGGCCTCTTCTCGCTTTCAAGCGGCGTAGCCGGAAAGTTCGTCGAGCTTATCGCGCAGGGCAAGCCCTTGAGAATTTACGGCGACGGCTCGCAGCGGATTGACTACGCGCACGTGGACGACGTGTGCCGCGCGTACGAGCTTGCGCTCGACGCGACAGAGGGCGAGAGCTTCGTCTACAACGTCGGCGGCGGGCGACCCGTCTCAGTCCGTGAGCTTGCGGAGACCGCCGCTCGGCTCGCGGAAGAGTTGACGGGCACGCGCGCCGAGATCGAGTACGCGCCCGCGCCCGAGGGCAAGCTCTGGCCCGACCGCTGGCTCTCAATCGAGAGGATCGGGCGCGAGTTGGGCTGGCGTCCGCGCGTCTCGGTCGAAGACGGCATGAGGGAGATGCTTTCAAACTGGACGCGCCGGGCGCGTCGGGACTTGAGGAACAATTACGATGAGTGAACATGCAACGGGCGAGCGCAGGCGCGTGAGCGGCGCTCGCCCGCTCTTCCACGAAGACGACGTGCCGGAACTGTTGGGCCGCATCGAGAACATCATACGCGGCGGACGCCTCATCTTCGGCGACAACACGCGCGAGTTTGAAGAGTCTTTCCGCGAGTACGTCGGCGCGCGCCACGCCGTCACGGTCAACTCCTGCACGACCGCGTTGGAGATCGCGATGCGCTTCTACGGCGCGAAGGGGCGCGAGGTCATCGTGCCGACGAACACCTTCGCTTCGTGCGTCAAGGCGGTGATGTACGCGGGCGGTGTGCCCGTGCTCGCCGCGATGGACGCGGAGACCTTCTGCCTCGACACCGAAGACGTTCTGCGCCGCATCAACGAGAAGACGGCGGGCATACTCGTCGTGCACATCGCGGGGCTCGTCTATCCGGACATGGATCGCCTGCGCGAAGTCTGCCGCGAGCGCGGGCTCTTCCTCATCGAAGACCCCTCGCACGCGCACGGCGCGGCGATTGACGAGCGGCCCGCGGGCTCGCTCGCCGACGCGGCGTGCTTCTCTTTCTACCCGACGAAGGTGATGACGACGGGCACGGGCGGGATGATTACGACCGACGACGACGGCCTGGCCGCATACGCGCGCTCTGTGCGTCATCACGGTCAGGGCGAGAGCCTCGAATCAATCGTCAACATGGGGAACGACTGGTGCATGGACGAGTTGAGCGCCGCGCTCGGCGTCTACCAGCTAAAGCGTTTGGACGAGAACGTCGCGCACAGGAACCGCGTCGTCGGCTGGTACAGGCGCGCGCTCGAAGGCGTCGAGTGGGTAAAGATTCCGAACTACGCGGAGAACCTCCGCCACGCCTACTACAAATTCCCCGTCATGCTCGAAGAGGGAGTTGATAAAGGCAGGTTGCGTAGCATCATGCTCGAAGAGTACGGCGTCGAGTTGGGTTCAATCTACGACCCGCCGTGCCACCTGCATCCGGTCTTCCAGCGTGAGTTGGGCTGGCACGCGGGGATGTTCCCCGAGACCGAAGGAGTGCTGCGTCGGCAGGTCTGCCTGCCCGTCCACGCCGCCGTCTCCGAAGAGGACGTGGCGGCCGTGGTCGAGGCGCTGCAAGAGGCTTACATACGCGTGAAGGAGTAGCGTGCGCGAATGCTCGTCGCCATTCATCAGCCTGAGCACATGCCCTGGCTCGGCTTCTTCGAGAAGATGCTGCGCGCGGACGTATTCGTCCTGCTCGACGATGTGCAGTTCTCGAAGGGCGACTTTCAGAACCGCAACCGCGTGAAGAATCGCGGCGGCGCGCAGTGGTTGACGGTTCCGGTCGTGCAGCGGTTCGGGCAGAGGATTGACGAGGTCGAGGTCGCGGGCGGCGTGTGGCGCTCGAAGCACTGGAAGACGCTCCGTTCGTGCTACGCCCGCGCCGCGCACTTCGACGAGTTCGCGTGCGAGTTCGAGGAGTTCTACCGTCGGCCGTGGTCGAAGCTCTCGGAGCTTAACGTCGAGGCAATACGTCTGCTCGCGCGCGCGTTCGGCTTCGAGAAGAGGTTCGTCTTCTCTTCGTCACTCGGCGCTGTCGGGCAGAAGTCGGAGTTGGTTCTTAACATCTGCAAGGCCGTGGGCGCGTCCCGCTACTACTCGGGCAGGGCGGGCGGCGCGTACCTCGACGCGGAGGCGTTCCGGCGCGAAGGCATTGAGATAGTCGCGCAGGAGTTCGAGCACCCGGTCTACGAACAACTGTTCATGAAGGAGCAGGGCTTCGTCCCGAACCTCTCGGCCGTTGACCTGCTCTTCAATTGCGGGGCCGCAGGGCTCAAACTGCTCGACGCCGCGACGGACAAAATCCGCGATGGAGTTTGAAGAGAAGAAGCAAGTGCGAGTCCTCTACATGATTGCGGAGTACGACCGCATCAGCGGCGGGCAGCAGAGCTTGCTTCAACTCGTGCGCGGGCTGCCGGAGGCGGGGGTCGAAACGGTCGTCTGCTTCCCCGCCGAGGGGCGTTGCAGCGAGGCTTATAGGCGCGCCGGAATAGCCGTCACGATTGTGCCGGGGCCGCCGATGCTCACGCGCTACGGTCAACATCTTCTGCGCATGTCGCGTCTCTCGGCGCTCAGAATTTTTCTGACTGAGATGCTGCCCTACAGCATCAAAGTCGCGCGCGAGATGCGTCGGCAGCGCGCGTCAATCCTGCACTGCAACTCAGTCCGCTCGCTCCTGTTCGCGGGGACGGTGCCGAGACTGTCGGGCTATCCGGTCGTGTGGCACGTGCGCGGTCAACTCCTGCCCTTCGGCCGCACTGTGCGGCGCACGGCGGAGCTTATCGCGACCTCAATCGTGCTCGTCGCGGGCGCGCTGCGCGCGGAGGTGAGCGAGAGGGCACGGCGCAAGTGCCGCGTCATTTACAACGGCATTGACGCGCGCGCGGTGCCTGAGACGAACGGCACAAATGGCGACGCGCCGCCGCCGCTCCCCTTCGAGCGCGAGGAGGGGCAGCGCATAGTCGTGACCGTCGCGGCCGTGACGCCGTTCAAGGGCTACCACCATCTGCTCGCGGCCGCGCGCATCGTGAACGAGCGCACGCGCGGGGCAAGGCCGGTCTTCATAAGCGTCGGAGACCTGTTCGACAAAGATTACGTGGCCTATCTGCGCGGGCTGGCCGTAGAGTACGGGCTCGACAACTTTCACTTCCTCGGCTGGCAGCAGAATCCGTTCCCCTTCTACAAGCTCGCGGATGTGGTCGTCCTCCCGACGGTCGAGCGCGAGCAGTTGAAGATGAACGGCCGCGTGGTTGACGTTCGCAGCGGCGAGGGGTTGCCGCGCACCGTGCTCGAAGCGATGTACACGGGGAGGCCCACGGTCGCGACCACGGTCGCGGGCACGCCCGAGCAGATACGAGACGGCGAGACGGGCCTCCTCGTCCCGCCCGCGAACCCCGGTGCGATTGCGGACGCAATCGTGCGGCTGCTCGAAGCGTCGCCCGCCGAGCGCCGTGCGATGGGCGAACGCGCTCGGGAGCGCGTGCGCGAGAACTTCACGACCGCGCGCATGGTTCGAGAGACGGCCGCGCTCTACCGGGAGCTTCTCGGTGCAGACTAAAGGGACGGGCCGAAGTCAGTAAGAGTTCAAGGGGTCGAAGATGTCACAGTGGCGTTCAGTTACACAGCACCACCCGACGATAGGCTACACGTTCATCCCCGGCATCAAGGCGCGCGTCCAACTCCCGAACGAGGAGACGGCCTATCTCGTGCGCGCGAACGGTCAGGGCTTCCGTTGCGACCACGAGTTCGTCTCGGAGAAGAGTGAAGGAAAGCGGCGCGCGCTTCTCTTCGGCGACTCGTTCACGGCGGGCGACGGCGTCTCGAACGGGAAGCGTTACGGCGACCTGCTCGAAGGGTTGATAGACGGGCTGGAAGTCTACAACTTCGGCCTCCCCGGCACGGGAACCGACCAGCAGTATCTGGCCTATCAGGAGTTCGCGTCTGACATAGAGCACGACCTGCTCATTCTCGCCGTTACGGTCGAGAACATTGGGCGCGTGGCCTCGCGCTTCCGCCCCTACGTGGACGAGCGCGGCGAGACCGTCGTCTACGCGAAGCCTTACTATGTGCTCGAAGGCGGCGCGCTCGCGCTACGGAACGTGCCCGTCTCGAAAGAACCAATTCCAAAATCAGAGATAGGCGAGGAAGAGTCGAAGCACACCGACTGGGGACTTCCATTCGCCGGGCTGAGAAAGGTCGCGCGTCAGTTGGGACTGCGAGACCTCGCGCAGAAGGTCACGCACTTCCAGCCCGTGCCCGACTATCGCACGCCCGACAACCCGAAGTGGCTCGTCATGCGCGCGATACTCGAAGAGTGGATTGCCGCGAGCCGCGCGCCCGTCATACTGATGCCCGTCCCGCTCTTCCCCTTCGTCGAAGGCAGCAGCGACCCCGCGCACTATCAGGCGCGCTTCCGCGAACTGGCCGAAGCCACCGGCTGCACGCTCCACGACCCGCTGCCCGACTTTCACAAATACTCTCAGGCTGAGCGCCGCGCCTTCCGCTTCGACAGAGACGTGCATCTCACGCCTGCGGGCCACGCCGCACTCGCCGCGTCGCTCGCGCCGGTGATGGAGGGAATCATACGCGGCGACGAAATCTCAAGGGGGGCGAACACGGCGGGTTGAAGTTTATGGGCAAGACTATCTTAGGCATCTCGGCCTTCTATCACGACTCGGCGGCGGCGCTCGTGCGCGACGGCGAGATTGTTGCGGCCGCGCAGGAGGAGAGGTTCTCGCGCAAGAAGCACGACCCGCGTTTTCCCGCGCGTGCGATCAACTACTGTCTTGAGGAAGCCTTCATCGAGGCGTCGGAGTTGGACGCGGTAGTCTTCTACGACAACCCTCTGCTCACGTTCGACAGGCTGTTGAAGAGTCTTCTGACGGTCGCGCCCGCGGGCGAAGAGCAGTGGACGAAGGCGGCGCGCTCGTTCCTCGGCGTCAAGGCCGTCGTGCGCGAGCACGTGCGGCGCGCGTTAGGGTCGGACGTACGGCTGCTCTTCAGCGACCATCACACGGCGCACGCGGCCGCGGCCTTCTTCCCTTCGCCGTTCGAGGAGTCGGCGGTGCTGACCGTTGACGGCGTGGGCGAGTGGGCGACTCTGGCGCTCGGGCGCGGGGAGGGGAACCGAGTCGAGCTGCTCAGAGAGATACGCTACCCGCACTCGCTCGGGCTGCTCTACAGCGCGATGACCTACCACTGCGGCTTCAAGGTCAACTCTGGCGAGTACAAATTGATGGGCCTCGCGCCGTACGGCCGCGCGACCTACGCCGACGCGATAAGGGAGCATCTGATTGACGTTAAGGAGGACGGCTCGTTCCGTCTGAACACGGACTACTTCGGCTTCCTCGAACGCAACGTGATGACGAACGAGCGTTTCGACTCTCTCTTCGGCGGCCCCGCGCGTCTCCCTGAGTCGAGAATCACGCGGCGCGAGATGGATTTGGCCGCGTCCGTGCAGGTCGTGTTGGAAGATGTGATGTTGAAGCTCGCGCGAAACGCGCGGCGGCTGACGGGCTCGAAGAACCTCGCGCTCGCGGGCGGCGTGGCCTTGAACTGCGTGGCGAACGGGAAGATTTTGAGCGAGCGTATTTTCGAGAACGTGTGGATTCAGCCCGCGGCGGGCGACGCGGGAAGCGCGGTCGGCGCGGCGCTCCTCGCAAATTATCAATACTTCGACGAGCCGCGCCGTCTTAACCCGACGGGGCGCGACACGCAGAAGGGAAGCTACCTCGGCCCCGCGTTCAGCGGCGCGGAGGTTCGAGCCTTTTTAGAGCGACGCGGCTATCCTTACAAGACAACAGCGGACGCGCGCGAGCGTGCGCGCACAGTCGCGCGCGCAATCGCGGACGGGAAGATAGTCGGATACATGGTCGGCCGCATGGAGTTCGGGCCGCGCTCTCTCGGCGCGCGCTCGATCCTCGGCGACCCGCGTCGCGAAGAGACGCAGGCCGTGATGAACTTGAAGATTAAGCACCGCGAATCGTTCCGCCCTTTCGCGCCCGCCGTGCTCGCCGAGAAGGCCGTTGAATATTTCGAGCTTGAGGCGGAGAGCCCTTACATGCTCCTCGTCGCGCCCGTCCGCGAAGAGCGGCGTCTGCCGTTGAGTTGGGAAGGCTTCGAGGGCGGCGACTCCGACGACATGCTCGAAGTCATCAACCGCCCGCGCTCGGACATTCCCGCCGTCACGCACGTTGACTACAGCGCGCGCGTGCAGACCGTTCACCCTCAGGATAAGCCGGACTTCTACGAGCTGTTAAAAGAGTTCTACGAGTTAACGAATTGTCCCGTGCTCGTCAACACCAGCTTCAACGTGCGCGGCGAGCCGATTGTGTGCGCCCCCGCCGACGCATACCGCTGCTTCATGCGGACTGAGATGGACTTGCTCGTCATGGAGGACTGTCTTCTGTGGAAGAGCGAGCAGCCCGCCTTCAAGGAGACGCGCGATTGGAGAACAGAGTATGAGCTTGACTGAAGCTCGCGACGAAGAGAAGGACAGGCACGCCGAAGAGAGAGACCGGAAGGCCGCTGACTTCTTCCGCGAAGTGCTCGTCCCCGTTGCGCTAAGCGAGCGTGCGTTGGGCCGAGAGTTCTTCGCGCTTCGGCCCGACGCGGTGGCCGAGAGTTACTACGTCGAGCCCACGAAGCGCGCGATGTCGCCCGAAGACTTCGAGCTGCGCGCGAGCGAATCAATCGAGGCGTTCGTGCGCGAGCTTGCGGCGCTCTGGTCGTCCGAGGGTCGCGAAGAGCTTGCGGCGATGGCCCCGCGTCTCGCGTCGCTCGCTTCGGAACTTCGCGAAGACGAGCAGCAATCGGACGACGTTTCGCCATTCATGTACGTGATGTTCTGAGTTGATCTGGGCGCGCAAGGGATGAACGGAAACGACGGCAACGGAAACAAGGGGCGCGGCGCGTGCGCGCGGCCCTTCGACGGCGCGGTCTTCACAATCTCGCTCGACTTCGAGCTGATGTGGGGCTCGTTCGACTCGGGGAAGCACCGCAGGTTCGCCTCACACCTCGCGCGCGACGGAGCGGGGGGCTTCCATGCGACGCGCGAGATTGTCGAACGTCTGCTCGCGCTCTTCCGGAAGTACGACGTGAGCGTGACGTGGGCGACCGTCGGCCACCTCTTCCTCGATGCTTGCGAGGCGCGCGGAGGCGTCAAGCACCCGGACATGCCGCGCCCGCGTCACGGCTGGTTCGAGCGCGACTGGTACGACTGCGACCCTTGCAGTGACTTGCGCGCGGAGCCGCTCTGGTACGGCCGCGACATGGTAGAGCGGATTCTCGCCGCACGGCCGAAGCACGACGTGGGAAGCCACTCCTTCTCGCACGTCATCTTCGGCGACGAGGGCTGCACGCGCGAGGTCGCCGAAGCCGAAGTGAGGAAGTGCGTGGAGCTTGCGCGCGGGATGGGGCTCAGGCTTGAGTCGTTCGTCTTCCCACGCAACCAGCTCGGCCATCTGGACGTTCTGCGCGAGCACGGCTTCACCGTTACGCGCGGTGCCGCGCCCTTCTGGTTCGCGAAGTTCAGGAGTCGGACGCTGCGCCGCGTCGGCCACGTGATTGACGACCTGCTCGCGGTGACGCCCGACTGCGGGCTGCCCGTGAAGTCTACGTCGGGGCTGTGGGTCGCGCCCGTCTCGATGTTCCTGCAATCGTTGGACGGCCCGCGCCGCCTTATCCCCGTCGGTTCGAGAATCAGGAAGGGGATTAAAGGCATCGAGCGCGCGGTCGAAGAGAAGTCTATCTTTCATCTCTCGTTCCACCCGACCGAGAACTTCTGCTTCCGCACGGACGAGATGTTCCGCGCGCTCGAAGCGATAGTCGCGCACGCCGCGCGCCGCCGCGACGAGGGGCTGCTTCAGGTGTTGACGATGGCCGACATCGCCGCGCACTGCGAGCGCCGCGCGAACGTCGTCGCGGAAGTCGCGTCTTAATTCGCCTTCGCCTTTCTGAATCGTGAACGCGCCGCTCAAAGTCCTGCACGTCTCGACGGTAGACCTCGGAATCTCTTTCCTCTTGCCGCAGCTACGCGCGCTGCAACGGGACGGCTTCGAGGTTCACGCCGCGTGCGCGGACGGGCCGCTCGTCGCGTCGTTCGAGCGCGAAGGCATAAAGGTTCACCGCGTCGAGGTGACGCGAGACCTGACGCCCTTCGCAGACCTCAAGCTCCTGCGGCAACTCTTCCGAATCATGCGGCGCGAGCGTTACGCGGTCGTCCACACGCACACGCCGAAGATGGAGTTGGTCGGTCAGCTCGCCGCGTGGCTCGCGCGCGTGCCCGTCATCCTTTACACTAACCACGGCCTGATCTTCCTCGGCCGGAAGGGCGCGCTCGAAGGGCACATGTTCAGGACTGTGGCGCGCGTCGCCGGTCTCTTCTCAGACAAAGTCATCTCGCAGAGCGCCGAAGACGTTTCCACAGTCGTGCGCGAGAAGATATACACGCGCCGCAAGGTCGGCTTCCTCGGAAACGGCATTGACATCTCGGACTTGCGCGCCGAACGCTTCACGCCCGGAGAGGTGCGTGCGAAGAGGCGCGAGCTAGGCATACCCTCCGGGGACAAAGTCGTCGGCATGGTCGGCCGATACGTCTGGGAGAAGGGATACCGCGAATTCTTCGAGGCCGCGCGAATCATACTCCGCGAGGACGAGCGCGTCTCGTTCGTCACCGTCGGCGTGCCGCTTGAGAGCGAGCGCGACCCGGTTGACTTTTCAGTCCTGCGCGAGCTTGGAGTCGAGGAGAAGTTCTTCGTGCTGAAGTCTCGGAGCGACATGCCGGAGCTTTACGCTCTGATGGACGTGGTCGCGCTCCCCTCTTACCGCGAGGGTTTCCCGCGAAGCCTGATGGAGGCGGCGGCGATGTCGAAGCCGTTGGTCGCGAGCGACGTTTCGGGTTGCAGGCAGGCGGTTGTCGAAGGGGAGAACGGCTACCTCGTGCCCTTGAAAGACGCGGCGGCGCTGGCCTCGAAGATAAAGCTTCTACTCGACGACGCGGCGCTCGCCGCGCGTCTCGGCGCACGCGGCCGGGCACTCGCCGAAGAGCGCTTCGACGTTGAGAAGGTGATAGAGAGGCTTCGAGGCTTCTACGAGGAGCTTCTGAAGAGGAAGCTTCCCGGCTACGAGCGCGCGGCGCGCGCGGGCGTTGGCGGCGTCGAGTCTTACGAAGGCTAGAGCGGGTTTCACTCAAGAGGTCTGTTTCGATGGCGGGCAAGAGCGTTCTGATAATCGCGGCGCATCCGGACGACGAAGTCATCGGCGCGGGCGGCACCATCGCCGCGCACGCGGCCGCGGGCGACTCCGTATACATCGCGATACTGACTGAGGGCGCGTCCGTGCAGTTTCCGGGCGACGTGGGGAAGGTCGCCTTGAAGAAGCGGCAGGCCGAGGAGGTCGCGGAGCTTCTGGGCGCGCGCGAACTCTTCACGGCGGACTTCCCCGACCAGCGGCTCGACGTGACGCCGCGGCTCGAAGTGAACCGCTTCGTCGAG
>JBJMGR010000286.1:0-19652 GCA_045807805.1 Pyrinomonadaceae bacterium
AAAATCATACCCAAAAAGACGATCTTCAGAAAAAAATAGACGGGAGCGTGGAAGTCCAGCACGAGCATCAGACGGTGACGCGCTTCACGGCATCCACTATTGCTCGACTCATCGGGAAGAATGACGGTGCTCAGAAACGGGTTGCATAATCAACCACGGCTACTGACATAATCGCAGTGGCGTCAACTGTCATTTTCGCGGTGGCTCAACAGCGGAAAAAAACAGCGCGGCCCTACCGGAAAAAAACACCACTGGAAAAATCACCCGCCTATCCATCAGTAGATAAGGTGGAACCGTCAATAGTTGAACCGTCAACCTGCGAGGCTCGGCCTTCGGCTTCGCCTCGCGCGCGGGCTGAGAAGGAGGGGAACTGTGCAACCAATGGGCGACCTAAAAAAAGTCTCGGACGAGATTCTACACAAACTGGAACAGGGCGAGCTTCCTACGGGGAACGACGCGCACGCTCACGTGCGACCTCCCTTCGACAGTACGATGACGACTCGATCTAATAGTCGTAGTACGCGAGCCTTCTATGGCTCTAATGAGCGCCGCCGGGCGGTCAAGGCGCTCGTCCTGCGCTACCGCGACGAGAAGAAGTTAGACGAGCTGCTCGACGACGAGCTGCGTGACGAAGTGACGAATTACCTTCAGCACTTCGACTACAGCAGAATCCCAACTGAGCGCATAGACGAAGTCTACTACGAGGCGATGGCTCATCACGGGCAGTATCTTCTCAGCGTCAGCGACTTCCTGGGTGCGTGGCGGTGCATCAAGGAGCGCGAGATTTCGGGCCACGAGCGAGCAGCGCGTGCTCAGAAGCCTGCACGCCCGAACTGTTCGGCAGGCTTCGGCACGGGCAAGATAACGCGCGCCGTGCCAAAGCCCGATGTGCCAATGTGGGTTGACTGTGACGAGGTAGAAGCCGAGTGCTGCTACTGCACGCCGGTCATCACAAACTTGGCAGTGCGTGCCGCTGATTTCAGACAGGAGGCAGGAGTCGGCCGACGATGAGCGCGCTCGAAAAACTGTTCAGCCCCGACGTACTCGCCGCATTCGACGAGCGAGCGCGCCGCATCGCCGAGCAGGTCGCCCGCTCCCGCGACGTGGGCGCGGTGAAGGTGAAGACCGCGTGCGAGTTGCTCGACATGAATGAGTCGCGCGTGCGCCAGCTCATCCGCGAGGGCAGGCTTAAAGTCATCAACCCGACGCCCAACACCATCAGGATTCCGCTCTCGGAAATTCGCCGCTTCACGGAGGAAGAGTCGTGATAGAGTCCGCGGCCTCTCTACCCAACACTGGAAAGGAGGCTACACACATGATTGGTGACAGGAAGCGCCGGCCGCGCGGGCAAGTCATTCCGCTCGGCGGCGCAAACCGCCGCTCGTGCCGAGAGTGGGGCATACGGGTGCCCCTCAAAGAGCGCGGCCCGAACGGCAGACACCAGACTCATTACGAGACCTTCTTCGGCACGGAGATTCAGGCGGAGAAGCGCAAAGACAAGCTGCTCGCCGAGGTCGAGGCCGGGCTGTTCTTCAGGCCCGCGCCACTGACGGTCGGCGCACTGCTCGACGAGTGGCTCGAACAGAAGAAGCGCGAGGGCAAGCGCCCCGCGTCGTTCTACAGCTACCGGGACGCCGCGAACTCGCTCGTTCGGCCCTACGTCGCGCACGTGCGACTGAAGGAGCTGACGCCCGTCGCGGTGCGCAACATGCTCAACGCCCTCCAAGACCGAAAACTCTCCACGGCGACGATTCGCTATGCGCGCACGGTGCTCGACCTCGCGCTCAAGGACGCAATCGCGTGGGGCTACCTGCGGGACAATCCGGCCCGCGGCGTCAAGTCGCCGAAGGGCGCGGACGGTCGCGAGCAGCACTGCATGAACCCGGACGAGGCGCGCGCCTTCGTCGAGGCCGCGCTCGAAGACCTCGACGATCTGATATTCGCCTTCGCGCTGCTCACTGGGCTTCGGCCCGAAGAGTACCTCGGCCTACCCCGCGAACACCTGCGACTTGTCACCGAGGGCGACACGGAACGCGGGCTCGTGCGCGTCCGCCAGGTGGCCGTGAGGATTCGGCGGGAGGGTTGGATATTCCCGACGCCGAAGACGAAGAAGGGCGTGCGCGACGTTCCCTTCCCGGCGTGGCTCTACCGAGAGCTTGAGGGCTACTCGGCGCTCGTGGACGCGCGGCGGCTGGCGACGGGCGAGGGCTGGGCGGACTGCCGCCTCGTCTTCCCTTCCTCGCGCGGCACGCCGCTCTCGGCCGACGGCCTCAGAAGCCGTCGTCTCAAGCGACTCCTGAAGCGCGCGGAACTGCCCGAGCACTTCACGCTCTATTCTTTGCGGTACACCTTCGCCACGCTTCAATACCTGGCTGGCGAGCGCGACCGCGTAATCTCCGATTTGATGGGGCACACCCGGACGGACTTCACCAAAGAGGTCTACACGAAGGTGCTTCCACTCATGCGCGAGCGGGCTTCCGACAGCCTTGAGAGGCTGCTTTTCGGGGGCGTTCGCACAGCACTCGCACAATCCGCCGACGGGCGGGTGATGTAAGTCTTTGATAACACACGCCTATTTCTCGTACCGCGCATTAACACTTTATTACGCGTCTGTCTCTGACGAATTGGGGCAGGTTACGGTGAGGATTTCAGGCCGCTTTGCCCGCACTCACTTCAAGCCGCGCGCTCATCTCGACCGCGCAGCGGCGGCCCTGATACCTGTTTCTCTTCGACCACGAAAGGCAAACGGGGCACACGTCCGCCTCCCGCTCGGGCGACGAGACCTCGTGCGCCTCCTTCAACTCGTGGCCGCAGACGGCCTCGACAGGCGCGTAAGGTTTTATCAAAGAGTCCTGCCCCAGGTCGTGAATAAAATGCACAGGCATTTTCTAAACACCTTCCCTTTAAATGAATCAGAAGCTAACCAACGCGGACACAGCTTGATGCCTTTAGCCGTGTTTTTAAGCTGTGCCTCTGTGTCTCTGTAGTTAACAAACGCACTATAGCGAGCGGACTGGACTTTAAAACAGTTCGTCCAGAGCCTCTTCGACAGAGCGCACGCCGATTGTGCGCACGCCGAGCAGGCGCTCAAGTCCAGTGGTGTTCGACGCGGGCATGATTATCTTCTTGAAGCCGAGCGCCTGCGCCTCGCGCGCGCGCCCCTGCGCCTGCAATGCTCCGCGCACCTCGCCCGTCAGACCGACTTCGCCGAAGACCGCGACGTGCGGGTCAACGGGGAGATTCTTGAAGCTCGAAGAGATGGCCGCGATGACGCCGAGGTCTGCCGCGGGCTCGTCAATCTCAAGCCCGCCCGCGACGTTCACGAACACGTCGTCGCCGAGCAGATGGAAGCCCAGACGCTTCTCAAGCATCGCGATGAGGAGCGCGATGCGGTTCGCGTCGAACCCTTGAGCCATGCGCCTTCCGGTGCCGTACTTCGAGCCGGAGACGAGCGCCTGAATCTCCACGAGCATGGGGCGCGTCCCCTCCATGCACGCGGTCACGATTGAGCCCGCAACATTCTGCGGGCGCTCCTGTAAGAACATCTCCGAAGGGTTCGCGACGGCGACGAGTCCCTCGCCCGTCATCTCGAAGATGCCGAGTTCGTTCGCAGCGCCGAAGCGGTTCTTCGTCGCGCGCACGACGCGATGGTTGTGATGTCGCTCGCCCTCGAAGTAGAGCACCGTGTCCACGATGTGCTCTAACGCCTTCGGCCCCGCAATCGAGCCGTCCTTCGTCACGTGGCCGATGAGAAAGACGGGGATGTTTCGATTCTTCGCGAGCATGAGGAACTGTCCCGCGACCTCGCGTACCTGTGAGACGGAGCCGGGCGCGGATTCGATGCTCGACGAGAAGACTGTCTGAATCGAGTCGACGATGATAGCGCCCGGCTGCTCGCGCTCGACTTCGTTGAGAATGTTTTCGAGGTTAGTCTCCGGCATCAGGAACAGGTTCGCCGCCTCGACGCCGAGCCGCTCGCCGCGCATCTTTATCTGCCGCTCCGACTCCTCGCCCGAGACGTAGAGCACGCGCTCGTTCTGTTGGCTCAACTTGTCCGCGACTTGCAGGAGGAGTGTTGACTTGCCTATGCCGGGGTCGCCGCCGATGAGTATGAGGCTGCCGGGCACGATGCCGCCGCCGAGCACGCGGTCGAACTCCGTAATGCCCGAAGAGACGCGCGCGTCGTCTTGCGACTCTATCTCGCCGAAGCGCACGGGCTTCACCTCTCGAAGGCGGAACCCTCCGCGCGCGGCCATGCCCTTAGCCGCTGTAGCCGCGGGGCGCGCGCGCTCTTCGACTAAAGAGTTCCACTCGCCGCAGTCCGGGCACTTCCCCAACCACTTGGGCGATTGACGCCCGCAGTTCTGACACACGTAAACGGTCGCCGGTGCTTTCGCCATTTTCCAACTCTTCCTTATCTTAAATTCGTTCTCTGTTAACCAACGATTCTTAATTCCACACGCCGCCGATTCGTCTGATTTTACCACTCGGCGGCGCGAGTCTTCAGCCGCACAAAGCGCGACGGCCGCAGCCCTTCGCTTGACACGAAGCGGGCGGCGGCCGTCCGAACTTTACGTCTCTATCTCTACAGCAACTCCCTGATTCTCTCCGTCGGTCTTCCCAGGACTGCACGCTCACCCCGCTCGACTATCGGGCGCTGGATGAGGTCTGGATTCTCGGCCATGAGCTTAATCAACTCGTCGTCAGAGAGTTCGCGCTTTCCGAGGTCAAGCTCCTTGTAGACGGCCTCGCCCGTGCGCAGAAGCTCGCGCGGACTGATGCCCATCTTGCCAATCAACTCGCGCAGCTTCGCCTCGCCAATCGGCTCAAGGTAGTAGTTGACCTTCTCGAAGTCCACGCCGCTCTCACGGAGCAGCCTGTCCGCCTCGCGGCACTTCGTGCAGGTCGGTTTCTCGTAGACGGTTATATTTTTGTCAGGCATCGTTCTCTTCACAAACCCCCTTTGTGTCCTTTGCGACTACAAGGGTTCGTCCTCTCGTCGATTTAGTCCAAAGTTCCGAGTTGCAAGTTCAATGTTAGAAGGCGGGTTCTCAACTTTGAACTTGCAACTCGGAACTTTGGACTTATGACTCGTCCTTCTCTTCTATCTCTAAAATGTCGCCCTCCGTGAAGAGGTACGTGCGCATGTGTTTGTCGAAGACGGGGTTGATGCGACGCAGGTATTCGAGCGCCATCATGGCGTGCTCTATCTCCTCGTCGCGGTTGTGTGCGAGTATGCGGCGGAGCTGGTCGTCCTTCGTCACCTCGACGCGTTGGTTGTACCAGTCAACGGCCTCAAGCTCCTCCTGCAAAGACTTCAGCGCGCGCGAGAAGTTCAAAGTCTCCTCGCTCATCTTCTCGTAGCTCTCATGCCACTCCGAGCTGGTTGCCACGGCCTGCCTCCCTCTCTCGATTTCGTCGTCTCTCCTAAGCGCTCACAATCCTATGTATTCGCGTCTCAAAGTTCAAGAGTTAAAAACCTTCGGAACAAACGCGCGCGTGGCGGGGTCTATGTTCGTGCAACTCCCACGGAGACCCGTTGGCACCGGCCCGAGGAGGAGAACCGAGAATGTTTAGCAACCTGATCGAGTCGGGGTCGCACCGCGCAGACCTCAAGCGCAAGGGCAAGTTCTTTCTTGCCGCGACCCTTTTCTACACAGTGCTGCTCGCGGCCACGGGCGTCGGCAGCATCTACGCTTACAACGCGCGTCTCGACGACACGAGCGACTACGAGATACTCGCCGTCATGCGCTTCTCGCCCTCGGATGATCGGCCCCTGCCGCGGCGCGAGGAGCCGAGGCCCGCAGCCTCCAACAACCGCGAGCAGCAGTCTGCCACGCGCATCGGCGAAATCTCCGTCATCACGTCCCTCCACGGCGACCGCGTCGCCTCCGAAAGCGCGAAGGACGTTGGCGCGCGCGTGCCCGTGCGCGTAGACACTTACAACAGCGACCCCGCGAGCACGGGCGGCCCCGCGCGCACGAACTACACGGGCGGACGCGGCGACGGCACAGGCGACAGCATAGGCCCGGCCGTGAGCGGCGAAGGCACGACGCCCCCGCCTCAGCCCGCGCACGCTACGCCGACGCCCGCGCCCCCGCAGCACACAGGCCCCGTGCGTCTGACTTCCGAGATTCTAATCGGCAAGGCCATATCCAAGCCCGCGCCGCCGTACCCCGCAGTCGCGAAGCAGATAGGAATGCAGGGCTCCGTCGCCGTGCAGGTCTTGATAGACGAGCAGGGGCACGTCCTCTCCGCGAAGGCCACGAGCGGGCCGCCGCTTCTTCTCGCGGCCGCGGTGCAGGCGGCGTACAAGGCAACCTTCATCCCTACGAAACTCTCGGGCCAGCCGGTCAAGGTCACGGGCGTCATCACCTACAACTTCGTGCTCAACAGGTGAAGTGGGCACTGTCCCGCCACACGGCGACGCCTCACACGTCGCCTCTCTTAACTCGTCCTGTAACAACGAAGGAGGATGAGAGTGAGGCTTACTCTCATCCTCCCTCTTAACTTTTGCCTTCTGCCTTTTTACTGTTGACTTCTTCTAGTACCGTCGCGGCACGCGCTGGCTGATGCCGCACGTTATCTCGTAAGAGATGGTTCCAGCCGTGCGCGCGATCTCCTCGGCCGGTATCGAGAGCGCGCCGTCAACTCCCAGAAGCGTCACGCGCTCGCCTACTCGGACGCCCTCAACGTCCGTCACGTCGATAATCGTCAAGTCCATCGAGACGCGGCCCACCACGGGCGCGAGCTTATCCTTCACCGCCACGCGCCCACGGTTCGAGAGCGCGCGCATGTAGCCGTCCGCGTACCCCACGGGCACGGTCGCCACGACCATCTCGCGCGCGGCCTCGTACGTGCATCCGTAGCCGAGAGTCTCGCCCGCGTGCACGCGCTTCAGAAGTATCACGCGCGAGCACAGGCTCATCACGGGACGCAGAGGCGGCGCGTCGGCGAGAGGCGGAAGCACGTCGCGCCAGAGTCCGTAGAGCACGCCGCCCGGACGAACCATGTTGCCGCGCGCCTCCGGGTGCGCGAACGTCGCAGCGGAGTTCGACGCATGCTCGTAGGTCGGCATGTGACCGCGCGCGCGGAACGCCGCGACCCCTTCGCGGAAGTGCCCGAGTTGCTCCTCCGTGAAGCAGTCGCGCGCGGGCTCGTCGGCGGCGGCGAAGTGCGTCATCAAACCGTCAACGCGTACGTTCGCGAAAGCGCGCAACACTTCGGCGAACTCCGCCGCATCGTCGTAGCGCACGCCGAGCCGCCCCATCCCCGTGTCAATCTTTACGTGGACGTTGGCGACCACGCCCGCCGCGCGCGCGGCCGAGTCGAGCGCGGCGACCATGTCCGCGCGATAGACGACGGGCGTGACGTGCATGCTCAGACACTCTTCCGCCTGTCCCTCCCAGAACCCTCCGAAGCTGAGTATCTCCTGCTCGACGCCCGCGCGCCGTAGCTCGAAAGCCTCCTCCGGCGTCGCCACGCCGAACCACTCCGCGCCCTCTCGCGCGAGTCTACGCGCGCACTCGGGCGCGCCGTGCCCGTACGCGTCGGCCTTCACGACGCCCATCACCTTCACGCCCGCGCCCACGCGCTCGCACACAGCGCGGTAGTTCCACGCGAGCGCGTCGAGGTCAATCTCGGCCCACGTCGGCCGACTCTCCGCGACCCAATGCTCACTCATCAAATCGTCCCGCCGTCTCTTCGGTTGATTGGAAAACTTCTCGGCCGCGAGTCTCGCACAAGACGACGGCCGGCGGGAAGTCCCACCGGCCGCCTTCAGTTCCGACTCTGACTAAGCTTACAGTTCCGACTTCGACTAAGCTTAACTCGCCGCGTTCTCTTCCACGGCTCACGTCGCGCCTACTCGCGCCACATGTCCTCGAAGCGCGTGAACTCCTTTATGAACGCAAGCTCGACCGTGCCCGTCGGCCCGTTGCGCTGCTTCGCGATGATTATCTCCGCCTTGTTCGCGTTCTCGTCCGAAGCGTTGTAATACTCCTCGCGATATATGAACCCCACCACGTCCGCGTCCTGCTCGATTGCGCCCGACTCGCGTAGGTCTGAAAGCTGCGGGCGGTGATCCGTGCGTGTCTCGGCGGCGCGTGATAGCTGGGAGAGCGCGATGAGCGGGACGTTGAGTTCTTTGGCGAGACCTTTTAGCTCGCGCGAAATCTGCGAGACCTCCTGCTGTCTCGACTCCGTGCGGCGACCGCCGCCGGACATGAGTTGTAGGTAGTCGACGACTATCAGGTCGAGCCGCTTCTGCTCGGCCGCGAGGCGGCGCGCCTTCGCGCGCATCTCCAGCACGGAGATGCCCGGCGTGTCGTCCACGAAAATCTTCGCGTCGGCGAGCGTGCCGAGTGCGCCCGCGAGCCTCGCCCACTCATCGCGCGAGAGGTAGCCCGTGCGGAAGCGGTGCGCGTCAACCCTCGCCTCAGACGAGAGCATGCGCATGACGAGCGACTCCTTCGACATCTCAAGCGAGAAAATGCCGACGACCGCGCCCGACTTTATCGCCGCGTTCTGCGCGACGTTAAGACAGAAGGCAGTGTTGTGCGTGACGACGTAGTCGTCCGTGACGTAGAGGCGGCTCGGGTGGCTGACGGCGATGCACTGTACGGGCTCCGTCGAAACCCTCTCTACGCTGACGACGTTGAGACGCGGCGTGCGTTGCGCGCGGCCGCGCAGGCGCAGGCGCTTTCGTTCGAGCCAGACGAACTGCTCGGGGTCGGCGTGGCGTATCGTGACGACGTAGGCGGTGCGCCCCTCGCGTCTCTCGCCGAGGTGTGTGTAATGCGGGTGTCGCTCGGAGACGGTCGCGAGCGCGCCGAGCGAGCGTGCGAGCGTCTGAACGTCCGACGCGAGCCGTCGGCTCGTCGTGCAGAACCTCAAGGTCTTGGAAGGCTCGACCGTGCCGTCAGTGTCCATCAGGCCGCGCAGAAGCTCAAGGCGTTGACGCTTCGACGCGTTGAGATACGCTGGCGGGATGAACTTCTCGTGCGACTTGAGACCGAAGAGCCCCAAAGTCTTGAGAGCCTCTTTGACCGCGTGCGGTCGCGGCGTCACGCCCTTGCCCGGCGGCAACGCGCCGACGCGCTGGACGCGATAGTCAACGGCGTTCTCCTGAACGAGCCGATAACCCGCGGCCAGACTCTTCTCCAAACGAGCCACGAGTTCCGCGTCGGCGCTTGAGATGGAGAGGCGGCCGTCGAGTCTGCCGTCTCCAATCAACGCGCCGAGCACCCAGGGGTCAACCGGCGGGTCGAGAATCTCTGTGCCGAAGTCGCCCGAGGGCACGGGCACGCTCAGGCGCTGCCGGTACTGTCGCTCTTCGAGGAGCGCGGCCAACTCTTCGGTTCGCAGCACCCGGCCCCGCGCGTCCCACTTGCGATTGTGGACGCGCCAGAGGTGTTCGGCGCAGCAGAGCGTCGAGCGGCCGTCGGAGAAGGAGACGCGGAAGACTTCCCTCTCGCCTTGCGGGAAGACGCCCGTGACGAACGAAGGCGCGCCGTCCACGGACGCGAGCGCGTCGCCCACACTCAACTCGCCCATGCGCGCCCAACCCGTCGGCGTCCTGATGCGCGCGCTCAGCGGCTGCGCCTTGCCCATGCTCGGGCGTGCGGCGATGATGATGAGGTCGGAGGGTTGGAGGCCGGAGGTCTTTTGGTCGAGGTCGTTGAAGCCGGAGGTGAGGCCGGTGAGCATGACGGGGCGGCCAGCCATCTCCTGAACCTTTTCGAGGAGGTGGTCGGCGACGGGCTTGATGTGCGAGAAGCCCTGTCGCGTGCGCTCGTCGGCGAGCGCGAAGATCATCTGCTCGGCGTGGTCGAGTATGACCTCGGGCTCGTCCTCCTCTTCGAGCGCCTCGCTCGTCACCTTGTTGGCGACCTTGACTAGCTGGCGCAGAACTGACTTGCCCTTGACGACCTTCGCGTAGGCGACGACGTTCGTGAAGTGCGGCAGGCCGTAGGTCAGCTCGGAGATGAATGCGATGCCGCCCGTCTGCTCCAACACGCCCTCGCGGCGGAGTTCTTCGCCGAGCAGTATCGGGTTTATCTCTGAGCCGCGCTCGGAGAGCGAAGTCATCGCGCGGAAGACGAACTGGTGTGCGCGGACGTAGAAGTCGTCGGGACGCAGTAGCTCAATCGCCTGATTGACGAACGAGTTGTCTAAGACGATTGCGCCGAGTATTGCGCGCTCGGCCTCCGCGCTGTGGGGCAGCGGGCGTTCGAGCAGTTGTTCGCGCGAGCGGTCGGCTATGAATGCCATCGGGAGTACGGCCTGTGGAAAAATGACTTCGAGCGGATACGAAAAGGGCGCGTTCCCCCCTTTCGCCTTCGCGGGGCGAGGTGCGCGGGGGGGCCGCGCCGCCGGTCTTTATACTACAAGCGACGGGGCGCGACAACAATCATGTTGACGCGCCCCGTCCGGGAAATGATGAACGCGGCATGATGAATGATGAATTGTAAGACGATAAGCCTTCAAATCTATCAAAAGAGAAGAAGCCTTCACTTCATCGAGAGTTGATGAAGTGAAGGCTTCTTCTCATCATCCGACGCTACGCGTTCGGTCTATTCCGCCGAAGCCGCTTCCGCGTCGCCGCCCTCCGCGGCGGGCGCGGCCGAGTCGGTCGGCTCGGTCGTCTCCACGGGGGCGGCCGTCGCCGCGCCCGCGGTCTGCGCGCCGCCCTCGCCCGTGACTGTAACAGGGATTTCGACGTTGACCTCGCGGTGCAAACGCACCGTGACGGTGAAGTCGCCCGTCTCCTTGATGGGCTCGGGCAGGTGTACGCGTCGGCGGTCAACCTCGTAGCCCTTCTCCTTGAGCGCGTCCGCGATGTGCATCGCCGTGACGGAGCCGTAGAGCAGGCCGTGCTCGCCGACCTTGCGCTCGAAGTTGAGGTGGACAGTCTTCATCACGGAAGACTGAGCCTCCGCCGCCCCGCGCTCTTTCGCCTCCTTCTTCAGGAGCGCGCCGCGCTCGGCCTCGATCCGCTTGACGTTGCCGGGCGTGGCCTGCACGGCAAGCTTGCGCGGCAGAAGGTAGTTACGCGCGTAGCCCGCCTTGACCTTCACAATCTCTCCGCGCGCGCCGAGGTTGTCCACGTCCTCTCGCAAAAGTACGTTAGTAGTAGCCATTGTTCGTGTGAACCTCCTTCTAGTCGGCCGTGTAGGGCAGAAGCGCGATGTTGCGCGCGCGCTTGATGGCCTCGGTCAGCATGCGCTGGTGCGAGGTGCAGACGCCCGAGATGCGGCGCGGGAGAATCTTGCCGCGCTCGGGTATGAAGTTCTGCAAGAGCCTCACGTCCTTGAAGTCTATGAGGTCAACCTTGTCAACGCAGAAGCGACAAATCTTGCGGCGGCGCATGCGCCCGCGCCCGCCGCCGCCCCCGCCGCGGCGGTCTGACGGCCGGTGCGACGGGCCTCTGTCGTCATCAATATCGAAATCGCGCTCGCCTCTCTCCATGTTTCTAGACATTTCTCTATTCCCTCTCTTACGACGCTCAGGCGCTCGCTCGGTCACACGCACTCGGGCGTGTCGCGCACGCGCCTCAATCCTTTGATTTAAGGAAACACGCGGGCGCGATTACGCCTCGTTATCCCCGCCCTCGGCCGACACCGGCGCGACACCGCGCCCGCCCGCGAGCGCGCCGCCGCCCGAGAAGGGACGCTTCGCGGCCTTGCGCGAGCGACGTGCCTTGAGCTTCTCGGCGCGTTGGCGCTCCTCGTCAACGCGCACCGTGAGGTAGCGCATGACCTGGTCGCTCACGCGCATGCGGCGCTCAAGCTCCGCGATCTCTCGGCCCGTGCCCTCGACCTCGAAGAGGACGTATATGCCCTCGTTGCTCCGGCCGATGCGGTATGCGAGCTGACGGCGGCCCATGACTTCGGACTTGGTGACCGTGCCGCCCTGATCCGTGACGATGCCCTGAAGGCCGTCGGTCAGGCGCGTCAGGTCGTCCTCCTGCGTCGAGGGGTCAACGATAAAGACTACCTCGTAAATTCTCTTCTCTGCCAAAACCATCCTCCTTTTGGATGTCTAGCCTCAACCATGACAGTTGAAGCAAGAAGGAAAAAGATGCTGTCAGCGTTCAGCCCTACAGCCTTCAGCCAGACAAAGCTGCCGGGTTCAAATCAGCTCGCCTCTCCCGTCGTGGGCTCCGGCTGAAAGCTGAAGAGCTGAACGCTGACAGCTAATTGTACAGCGACATTGCTTTGTCAATGCCGTCGCGTATGACGGAGCGTAGCGCTTCGGCGCAGCGCTCCAGAATCTTTTCGACCTCCGCGTGCTGCGCGCGCGGGAAGCGTTCGAGCACGTAAGAGGCTGTCTCGCCCACTGGGTGCTCGGGCCTGATGCCGATTCTCAGCCGAAGAAACTCGTCCGTGCCTAGCACAGAGATGATGTTCTTCAGACCTTTCTGCCCGCCGCTCGAACCGCGCGGCCTCAAGCGTATCGAGCCGAAGGGCAGCGCGATGTCGTCGCTTATGACGAGCAGGTCGCTCGCCGCCTTGAACCCCACGCGCTTGCGCACGACGCACGCGACCGACTCGCCGCTCAGGTTCATGTAGGTCTGCGGCTTGACCAGCTCGACAACACGGCCCTCAACTTCGGCGCGCCCGACGAGCGCCCTGCACTCCGAGCGCTTAACAATCGCGTTCGACTGCCGCGCCACGAAGTCAACGAGCATGAAGCCGAGGTTGTGGCGCGTCCACTCGTAACGCTCGCCCGGATTGCCGAGACCGACGATCAGCATGAGTCAGCACTCAGCATTCAGCGGTCAGCTTTCAGCTTTGAAGCCTTACGCGGCCCTTGCGTCTACTCCGCGGCCTCTTGCGGTTAAGCAATCCATCTCTAAACGCGAAAAAGCACAGAGAAGGCGCGAAGGTCGCAAAGGATTTAAAGCCGAGTGCTGAAGGCTGAACGCTGAATGCTCTATTCCTCGTCTTCCTTCTTGCCCTTGCCGATGACTTCGGGCTCGACCGTCTCTGTCTCTGGCGCAGTGGCCTCGGCCGCCTCCTCGCGGACGACGGAGACCGTCGCGACTGCTGCCTCCGGGTCGGTCAGGACTGTGATCTCCTCTCCGACCGGCAGGTCTGAGACGTGGAGCATTTCGTGAACGCCGAGGCCGGACACATCCACGCTAATCGAGTCGGGGATGATGCTCGGACGGCAGCGTATCTCGACCTCGCGCAGAAGCTGTTCGAGTACGCCTCCGCCTTCGCGGACGCCCTCTGGCTCGCCTTCGAGTTCGATGCGAACCGTGACCTCGATCTCCTGACCGCGCACGAGGCGGCGCAGGTCTGCGTGGACGAGGCGGCTCTTGATGGGGTCAATCTGCCTGTCGAGGAACATCACCTCGTTCGGGCCGACGCCGTCAACGTCGAGCGTAAAGATGGCGTTGTGCCCCGCCCCGGAGCGCAGTATCGCGGCCAACTCCCTCAAGGGCGCGGCGGCGGCGATAGGCTCGCCCTCGCCGCCGTAGATTGTGAGCGGCACCATGCCGCGAGCACGAAGACGCCGCGCGTCGTTCTTCCCACGCCCGGCGCGCAACTCGGCGCGGACGGTTATCTCTTGTCTCTCTGCCATTATCACTCCTAAGCTTTCAGCAATCAGCGGCCAGCTTCCAGCCGATCCGCTTTCAACCTCGTCTCGCCTCTCCGGACAACCGGCGCAGGAGGCAGAAGCCGAAATGCCGAGCGCTGACCGCTTCTTAAGTTTTCGCCCTCCGCCTCAGACGAAGAGCGAGGAGACGCTCGTCTCCTCGTGGATCGACTTAATCGCCTTCGCCAGAAGCGGGGCGATGCTCAAAACGTTTATCTTCTTCTCACTGCACGCCGTGTCGCGCAGAGGTATCGTGTTGGTAGTAACGACGCGCTCGATCTCCGACTCGGCCAGAAGCTCGCACGCGCGTCCCGAAAGCACTGGATGCGTGAAGCACGCGTGTACGCTCTCCGCCCCCTCCTTCAACAGCGCCGTAGCGACCTTCGTCAGAGAGCCGCCCGTGTCGCACATGTCGTCGACGATGAGACAGCTTCTGCCTTCAACGTCGCCGACGACGTTCATCACCTCGGCCACGTTCGCCTTCTCGCGCCGCTTGTCGCAGAGCGCGAGCGTCGCGTCGCTCCCGTCTTCGGACGTGAGCCGCTTCGCGTATGCGCGCGCGCGCTCTGCGCCGCCCGTGTCGGGCGCGACCACGGTCAGATTCGGCAGCTTGTGATCCTGATAGTGACCTATGAAGGCGGGCGCGGCGAAGAGGTGGTCAACGGGGATGTCAAAGAACCCTTGAATCTGCGCGGCGTGCAAGTCCATCGTCAGCACGCGGTCTGCGCCCGCGGTCGCTATCAGGTTCGCCACGAGCTTCGCCCCGATGGAGACGCGCGGCCTGTCCTTCTTGTCCGAACGCGCGTAGCCGAAGTAGGGGATGACCGCCGTCACGCGCTCGGCCGAAGAGCGTCGGAAGGCATCGAGCATTATGAGCAGTTCCATCAGGTGCGCGTCGGTCGGCGGGCACGTCGGCTGCACAATGAAGACATCCGCGCCGCGCACGTTCTCGGTTATCTGGAAGTTGAACTCGCCGTCCGAGAACCTGTCGGTCGTCGCACTGCCGGGGTCGCAGCCCAGTTGATTGCAGATCTCCTGAGTCAGCGCCCTGTTCGCGTTACCCGAAAAGACTTTGATGCCGCCCGTGGTGCTCATAAGTTCAAAGTTCAAAGTTCAAAGTTTCAAGTTGAAGGCGCAAAGCTCTTAACTTTGAACTTGCAACCTGTAACTTTGAACTGTTGAATCTGGCTGGGGAGGAAGGACTCGAACCTTCGAATGCCGGTTCCAAAGACCGGTGCCTTACCACTTGGCGACTCCCCAATCCCGGTTTCAGGTCCCGCGGCCGGGTCGGAGAATTGCCGCCGGGGCACCCAGCGCCGCGTGGTACTCGGCCCGCGTGAGCGTGGCGCACGCGGAGACTTGCCACGACGCTTCGGCCCCCCCGAGCGCCTCGGCGGCACGCCCCGCTTCCCGTCCGCTTTCAAAGACTCCGTAGACGCTCGACCCGCTCCCGGAGAGCGACGCGCATCGCGCACCCGCGCCTAGAAGCGCGTCCCGCACACGACCGATTTCGGGGTAGAGCCGCACCACGACGGCCTCGAAATCGTTCGACATCACATCACAGAGTGAATCGCGGAAATCGGCCTCCGTGCGCGAAACAGAAAGGTTAACCAGCCCATTAGCCTTTGTCAAGGCGGGAGCGTCCAGAGCCTCGTAAGCCTCCGCCGTCGGCACACGCACGGCGGGCGTGACGACGACGAGATGCGTCTTCGGCGCGTCTTCGAGCGGCTCAATATCCGTGCCCGTGCCCGTGCCGCGCGCCGTGCCACCCGTAAAGAAGAAGGGCACGTCGGCCCCGAGACGCGCGCCCAACTCCGACAGCTCGCCCGCGTTCGTTTTCAAACCCCAAAGGTGCGAGAGCGCCAGAAGCGTCGCTGCCGCGTCGGACGAGCCGCCGCCGAGTCCGCCGCCCGCCGGGACGTTCTTTTCGAGACTCATGCGCGCGCCGCGGCTCACGCCGTATCGCTCGCGCAGGGTTTTGGCCGCGCGAAGGACGAGGTTGCTCTCGTCGGTAGGAATGTCAGTGTCCGTGCAGTTGAGTTCGAGACGTTCGTCGGCCGTCGCCTCGAAGGTCAGGCTGTCGCAAAGCGTGACTGTCTGGAAGACCGTGCTTATCTCGTGATAGCCGTCGGCGCGGCGGCCCAGCACGCGCAGGCCGAGGTTTATCTTCGCGAAGGCGGGGAGCTGGACTATCTCTTCAGACACAACTGCGGCCGGCACCTCTCAAGTTTAGAGCGCGCCGGCCGCAACGTCACTTCCGCCGTGGGCGCTAACGCCTCATGAAGACCTGCGTGAAATAGTACGTGCCGTCCGACGCGCGCGCGACGCCCACGCCCGCGTGCGTGAACTCGTCGTTCATGATGTTCTCGCGGTGCTTCTCCGAGACCATCCAGCGCTCGACGGCGAAGGCCGTCGGGTCGTTGTAGCCCTGATTATAGGCTATGTTCTCGCCGAGCGCCTTCCAGTTGTGTAGACCCAACGCGTCCGCGCGGCCGTGCAAGTCGAGCCCCTGCCGATCCGTGTGGCTCAGGAACCCGCCGCGCGCCATGTTCTCCGAATGATAGCGCGCGAGGCGCGTCAGCGAGCCGTCCAGAACGAGCGGCCGAAGCCCTCTGCGCTGCCTCTCCGCGTTGATGAGGTCGAAGGCGCGACGCTCATCGCCCGTCGCCGCGACCACCACGGGCGAAGGGGCTGAAGAGTATGACGCGGAGGGAGCCGCGATGCGCGAGACGACGCGCGCGCGCGCGGGAGTCCCGTAAGACGAAGACGAGATGAGGCGCGCGACCGGGCGCGGCTGCTCGGCCGGGCGCGGTGCGCTCTTCGGAGTGTTGTCGCCGCCGTTGGCGTGCGCCGTGGCCGACAGGAGGCATAGCGACGCGGCCAGAATCAGTGTGCGTTGCGCACGTAGGGGGTGCGTGCCGCAGGGAAACCACCTTGAAAACATCAGGGGAACTCCTCGGAAACCTTCTAAAACCTCGGGCCGGAGGAAACCTTCAAATTGACCAGACGTTGGGACAAGTGGTCAACCTGTTGGCAAGTGTAAAACAAAGTTTTCGGTTGAGTCAATGGCAAATATTTCTGAGACAGAAATGACACACGTCGGATAGTCGTTAACCCTTCAAAACCCAACACTTATTCCGAAATTTCTTGACTTGCGCGGCGCAAGGGAAAGATTCGAGGTGCGCCGAACGAGGGACTATGCCCGAGGGCGGGCACACTTTAGCCTTTGTGCGCGGGAGAAATCAACTCTTATTTCGACTCGCCGAGTTTGGCCTTGATTCTGGCCGAGTCTGCCGCTTCAGACGCGAGCGAGAACGCTTTTCGCCAGAAGCCCGTGGCCTTCTCCTTCTGCCCGAGCCTTTGGAAAAGGTCGCCCAAGTGCTCCTGAATCGCTACCGAACCGGGGTTGCGGCGCGCGGCGTCGCTTAGATACTTCTCGGCCTGATTCAGTTTACCCTGTTTGAAGTAGGCCCAGCCGAGACTGTCGAGGTAGGAAGGATTCTCCGGCTCTTTGCGCACGGCGCGCTCTATCATGCCTTGCGCCTCGTCGAGTCGTTCGCCGCGCTCGACGAGGAAGTAGCCGAGGTTGTTGAGTGCGGTCGCGTTCTCAGGCTCCTTCGCGAGAATCTGCCGGAGCGTGGCCTCGGAGCCCTTAACGTCGCCCGCGCGCTCCTGCGCCGAAGAGATGAGGAGCAGTGCGTTGTTCGCTCGCGCGGAGTCATCCGCGGGCACGAGCGCGAGAGCCTTACGCGCGGCCTCGACCGCCTCCGTGCCACGACCGGCGTTGATGAGGAGGCTCGAAATGTATAGATACTCTTCGTAGTCGTCGGCGTCGCCCTTCAGGCGCGCGCGTATGAGGCCGACCCCTTCGTCAACGCGGCCGAGTTCGACGAGCGTGTTCGCCTCGTAACGAAGAAGCCTCACGTCCTCCGGCATTCGCTGACGCACGGAGCGTAGAACTTCGAGCGCCTCTGCGCGCTTGCCGTTCGTGCGTAGGAACTCGAACTTCTGCAAGTCGGCCGTAGGGTCTGAGGCGGGCAGGAGGCGGCGCATGCGTTCAAAGGTCGCGAGCGCTTCGTCGGTCTGGCCCGCCTGCTGTCGAAGGCTGGCGATTGACGAGAGGGCCGCGACTGCGAACTGACGGTCGCGCGCGTTCGCGAGCGGCGTGTCCTTGATGTTGCGCGACTTCAGAAGCTCCTCGTATATCGAGACGGCGTCGTCGTAGCGCGCCGCGCCTTCGTAGATTTCCGCGAGTTGAAGTTGAAGCTGGACTCGGCCCGCGTCGTCGCCCGGCTTCACGGCGGCGAGCGAGCCGCGCAGTGTCTCGACCGCGTCGTTAACGCTCCCGGCGCGCGCCTGTGCGCGTGCCAGCGTCTGGACGGCCACGCGGTTCTGCGGGTTCTGCGCGACGACCGAGCGAAGCACGCCTATGACGTTCTGATCGACCGCGCCGCCCGCTTCGAGCGCGTCGCTGAGCAGTTGGATGTATGCCGCGTTGTCCGACTCGATTGCTATCGCGGCGCGTATCGCTACGACGGCCTCGGCCGTGCGACCCGCGCGCAGGAGGATTTCGCCGAGCCGCGCGTTCGCCGCGTCGGGCGCAAGCTCGCGCCCGGTCACGACCTGATAGAAGCGGCCCTCGACCGACGCGGGCAGCGTGGCCCACACGCGCAGAGCCTCAATGCCCTCCTTCTCGCGGCCCGTGGCTAGGTAGAACTCCGCGAGGAGCGCGTGAGCCTCGGCGTCGCGCGGGCGGACGCGTATCACTTCGCGCAACTCGGCGACCGCCTTATCTGCTATCGCGCGGTCGGTCTTGCCTTCCTGAAGTCCGCTCTTGAAGGTGTAGACGTGCGAGAGGACTCGGTGCGCGCCGTAGTTGTCGGGGTTCGCACGCACGGCCGCCTGCCCTTCCTGCTCCGAGCGTGCGAAGTCGTCGAGGAGGAAAGAGATTTCCGCGATGGCCGTGTGCGCTTCGGCGAACGAGGGTTCAAGCTCGGCCGACTTCTGGAAGGCTTCCTGCGCGCGTTGTAGATAGTTGACGGGGAGCGTGCCGCTGCGCACGGCCTCGTAGTAGCGCTGGCCTTCGAGCAGCTTCGCGTAGGACATCGCGCGGCGCTCGCGGGGCGATAGCTGCTGCCGAGGCTGCGCGGAAGTCTGTCCGGCGGCTTGCGTCTGCGCGGCTGTCGAAGTCGGAGTCGCGTCGTCTCTATGCGGCTGCGCGGAGGCGTTGACGAACGCGGAGCCGAGCGCGGAGAGGGCCGCGAGTGAGAGTGCGAAGTGTTTGACGCCTGCGCGCGGCGCACGACGAGAGAAGGGCTTCAAGCGATGGTTCCTTTCGCGCCGCCCGCGTCTTCGTCCGACGGCCCCGCGAAGGCGTCGAGGACGCCGCGCCATGCGGCCCTGCGCGGATAGCAGTATATGAGCACGACGACGGCGATGAATGCCATGTAGAGCATGTCCGTCCCCACCCCCGTCAAGAGGCTTATGTATAAGCCGAGCGCGGCGATGATTGCGCCGATGAGCGCGACCATGACGGTCGTCCTGTATAGAGTCTCAAGCAGCCCCGCCGCGCCGCGCAGCCCCCCGATGTCGCGCAGGCGCATGGTCGAAAACCTCGTGCGCCGGAAGTAGACCGCGCCGATACCGAGGAAGACTATGATGAGACGGAGCGCGTTCGCGAGCGTGGGATTGAATGCGAGCGACACGCGGGGCGCGAGTACGAGCGCGAGCACGACGAGCACGAGCGTCAACATGAAGACGCCGGAGATGACGCGCGCGGCCGCGCGATGCCAGCGCGTGAGTTCGTCCTGTGCGGTGTCGGCGGTCTCTGCCACGTGTTGACTCCAAGCCTAGAAGGGCCGGGGCGGTTCCGGGAGTTGAACTACATCTGCGTGGGTTTCTCGCGAAAAAATTCTAGCATCCGCTTCGCCCGCGCGGCAAACATCACGAACTTGAAGGCTTACCAATTCACGTTTAGAGGCGGTCTGTGACCGCCGACGCGAGCTTCGATGTATCTCGCGTCGGCGGTCACAGACCGCCTCTAAACG
>JBJMGR010000287.1:0-4915 GCA_045807805.1 Pyrinomonadaceae bacterium
CGCGAAGATGATCGCGGCGTCAACGTTCAGACGGTGGGCGGCGTAGACCGTCACCTCGGAAGCGACCTCGGGCTGCTTGCACATCTCAAGGAAGGAGTAGCGCGCGCGAACGTCCCTGTACTCCTTCATGTAGCGCCCGGCCTGCCGCATGAGCCAGACCGGCGTGTAGGAGGTCGGCTCGCGTCGGCACGCGCGCATGAAGGGGCTCTCCCAAAGCTCGCGGCTCATCCCCGTGACGTTTTCGCTCTGCCTCGCTTCACTCATCGGGCTTCATTCAGTCCTTTTCCGTGCGTACGGTTCGACGCAGACAATATAGCAGTTGAGTCTTTCAGACGAAAACGCGGGCCTCCGAACCGGAACGTTGACCCTCCGAGGTTCGCCTTCCAGCCTTCGAGGCCGAACGTCGAGCCTTTCAGGCTGAACGTCGGGCCTCAGAGGGGAAAGTTGACCCTCAGAGGATCGATATTCCGCCTGAAAGGCTCGACGTTCGGCCTCAAAGGCTCGACATTCCGCCTCAGAGGCTCGATTTTTCGCTTCAGAGGCTCGAATTTCCGCCTCGAAGGGTGAACGTTGAGCCTCGGAGGGGGAATGTCGAGCCTCGGAGGCCCGAAAACCGCCGGGCGGGAGGCGCGGGGGCGGTCGGCCGCGTCTAAAACGGCGTACGTGTGTACGATTCTGCTAAAATCTCCTGCCACAAACTTTGTGTGTGCGGTGTTTACGTGTTTGAGAGCGGCTGACATGAGCGAACGAGCGGCAGAAGCTTTGATTAACTCAGTGCCAGAGACGGTTCAGGGGGCTGCGGCGGCTCCGAGCTTCGACGAAGCTTTTACGCTGCACCATCGTGCCGTCTTCCGCGCCGCCTACGCTCTCGTACGCGACTCGGGGCTCGCGGAGGACGTGACTCAAGAGGTCTTTCTCAAGCTCTATCAGCACATGGGCTCGATACAGAACGACGAGCACGTGCGGCCCTGGCTGCTTCGTGTAGCGACGAACACGGCCTTGAACACGATACGCGGACGTGGCCGCACGGGCGCACGCGAGGAGGAGTTCTCGGTCGCCGCGACCGTCGGCTCGGCCCCCGTGGGAGTCGAGGCCGACTACGAGCGGCGCGTCGAGATTGAAGAGGCGCGGCGAGCGCTCGGCGAGATTCGCGAGCCGATGCGAAGCTGCCTCCTGCTCAAGCAGCAGGGGCTCTCCTACCGGGAGATTGCACAGACGCTCTCGATAAACGAGGCGAACGTGGGAAGCTTGATAGCGCGCGGGCGGAAAGAGTTCATGAGAGTTTACGGGAAGATAGGAGGACGCCGATGACAAAGAGATGTCTTGACGAAGGGCTTTTGCAGGCTTACATAGATGGCGAACTCTCCCACGAAAAGACGGCCGAGGCCGCCACGCACATCGCCGCGTGCGCCGCGTGCGCCGCCGCCCTCGCAGAGCTTGAGAGCGAGAACAATATCTTCGCGTCGGCCTTCGCGCCCGACGAATCGATCAGCGTCCCGACCGAGCTGCTTCGCTCGCGCATAGGCGCGGCCGTCGCGCAGCTCGAAGATGCACACGGATTCGATCAGAAGCGCTCGGGCGGTTGGAGCTTCGGCGGCTTTCTAGCGTCGCTCTCCGGCCTCTTCAACTTCACGCCGCAGCGCGCCGCCGGATTCGCGACCCTGCTCGCGGTCGTCACCGCGGGCGTCATCTACTTCGCGGTCGTCAAGCCGCGCCCCACGACTGACTCGCCTCGGCCCTCGCGCGAAGTCGCGAGCAGCGACGCGCCCACGGCTGGCCCGAAAGAGTCTGTGAAGGCGACGCCGGACGTTAAAGAGTCCTTCAACGCTCCCGCCCCGACTCCGGAGAAGAGAGGCGCGAAGCCCGTCATAGTCAATGCCGTTTACACGCCGCGCCGCCGCGCGAACCGGACTGACGAGGCGCGGCCGACGAACGTCGCGCCGAAGGTGCAGAGGCTTCCGGGCGAGAAGGACTATCAGTCGGCAATCGCCTCTCTCGAAAACACTATAAAGATGGGCGGCGACGCTTCGCTCAAACCCGCGGTGCGCGTCGCTTACGAGCGCAACCTCGCCATCCTCGACAGCGCGATTGCGCAGACGCGGCAGGTCGCCACGCAGAACCCGAAGGATAAGGACGCCGTCGGCTTCCTCATGTCCGCGTACCAGAGCAAGGTAGAGCTTCTGACGAAGGTCGCGGATCAGGCGCAGGTGTCCGCGCTCGGGCGTTGAAAGGGTAGCCGTCAGTATTCAGCTATCGGCGGCCAGCTAAGACGGGGAATATAATTTTCGGACTCATTCGGATTCATAAAGATGAAGTTCTCATTCTCAACAGCACTGTTCGCGTTCGCGCTCATGCTCGCGCCGCAGGCCGGGGCGCAGACGACGCACGTCGTGAACGAGGTCGAGGTCGAGGCGCAGACGCAGACCAACACGCGCACGCAGACCGAGACCGACACGCAGCAGCGCAAGGCGGAACGCGACGAGCGCCAGCGCGACCGCGAGGAGCGAGAGCGAGAGCGCGAGCAGGAGCGGCAGGAGGCCGAGCGCGAGCGCCACGAAACAAAGGTCAACAGCGGGCCCATCGAGCGCACAACGGCGGCGGACGCGCAGGCAGTAGTCTCTCTCTGTCTGACGCAGGGCGACGTGCTCGTACGCGGCTGGGATAAGGCGGAAGTTCGCGCGCACGCCGAGGGCGCGGGGAACGTACGGCTGCTCACGCCGCCAAACGTCCAGCCCGCGCCGCGCGTTGAGGTTCTCGTCGCCGACGAGGGGAGCGACGAGGCCGACTCCGGCGACTGCGGCTCGGCCGACCAGGTCGAGTTGATGGTTCCGCGCGGCGCGACCGTAAACGTCCGCACGCACAACGGCCACGTCGATGTCTCGGACGTTTCGGACGCGCGCGTCGAAGCCTTGAGCGGCGACGTTGACGTGCGTCGAATCGCGAAGGCCGTGCTCGTCTCGTGCCTGAGTGGCGACGTTTCGCTCTCCGACGTGAGCGGGCCTGTGCGCGCCGTCACCGTGAGCGGGAGCGTCGAGGCGCGCAACGCGCGAGCACTCTCGGCGGGCGACGGCTTCGAGGCCAAGTCTACGAGCGGCGACGTGACCATCGAGAACGTCCTGCACTCGCAGGTCATAGGCGCGGCCATCAGCGGCAATCTGCTCTATACGGGCGCGCTCGCGCGCGGCGGCGCATACGACTTCAAGACCATCTCTGGCGAAGTGACGATGGAGATTCCGGCCGACTCATCCTTCACACTGCACGCGAAGGTCGTCGTCAGCGGCGACATAGACACGGACTTCCCCGTCAAGACCGCCGCCGTCGGCTCGGCCGCGCCGCCCCCAACTCCGGGCACACCGCAGCCCACGACTCCGGGCACGCCGCAGCCCGCGCCGCGCCCCGACCCGAACCCCTGGCCGATGCCGTCGCGGCCAGAGCGCGGCAAGCCCGGCAAGGTAAAGGTTCCGAGAGAGCCCGAGCAGGCGCGGCTCGACGGCACGGTCGGCAGCGGCGACGCGACCGTCAACATTAGCTCCTTCAGCGGCTCGCTCCACCTTCGCAAGCGATAGACGCGCGGCGCGACCGTAAACGTCCGAAACGTCCGTAGCGTCGAACGGGAAGCCCGGCTCGGGAGTTGCCGGGCCTCCTTTTTTTGTGCTCAAGAACAGAACCGCGAACGGTAGTGAGCGGGTATTAAGCTCCGATGAAGGCATGTCTGCCGGAACCTGCTACCCGCTCACTACCGTTCGCGGCTCTGTTCTTGAACATCTGCTACCCGCTCACTACCGTTCGCGGTTCTGTTCCTGAAATTTTTGCCACGAACCGCGCGCGCACGGTGTTTTCTGGTCGGACACGGACGAAGTTAAAAAAAATCCGCCTGACTGGACTCCTTTGGAGGAAGAATGAAGCGCACAAACACTCTCTCGAACGTCTTCGCGGCAGCGGCCTTCGCGGCCCTCTCGGTTGGATACGTTGGCGTCGCGGGCCGCGCGCCCGTCGCCTCGGCCGCGCCGCGCGCAGCCGCCGCGGCAGCGCAGCAGGGCAACGAGTTTCGCTGGCACGAGCCTTTGGCCGCGGGCCGCGTCATAGAGGTCAAGGGCGTCAACGGCAACGTCGAGGCCACGCCCTCTTCCAGTGGCGAGGTCGAGGTCGTCGCGGTCAAAAGCTCTCGCCGCAGCAACCCCGAAGACGTGCGTATAGAGGTCGTGCGCCACTCGGAAGGCGTCACCATCTGCGCGGTCTACCCGAACGCCGACAGCCGACAGCCGAACACCTGCGAGCCCGGCAACCAGGGCCACGTAAACGTGCGCAACAACGACACAGTGGTCAACTTCACCGTCCGCGTCCCCACGGGCGTGCGCTTCAACGGCCGCACCGTGAACGGCCGCGTCGAGGCGAACAACCTGACGGCCGACGTTGACGCGGCGACGGTCAACGGCGACGTTGAAGTCACGACCACGGGCCTCGCGCGCGCGAAGACCGTCAACGGCTCCATCACGGCCGTCATGGGCCACGCCGACTGGTCGGACGACCTTGTGTTCAAGACCGTCAACGGAAGCATCGACGTGAGCATGCCCGCGAGCCTCAGCGCCGAAGTCGAAGTGAAGACGCTCAACGGCGAAATCTCTTCCGACTTCCCGCTCACCGTTCGCGGCACCTTCAGCCGTCGCCACATGAGCGGCACCATCGGCGGCGGCGGACGCAGCCTCCAACTCGAAACCGTCAACGGCAGCGTTAACATTCGTCGCGCCTCGTAAGAACTGAACGAAAACCTTTCGCGTCCTTAGCGACTACTCGGCGACCTTTGCGTTTCGGATAGTGGGCCTGAACGCAGAGCACTCGAAGAAGGCGCTAAGGACGCGAAGCGAGACAAACGTCGCGCGTAGTGCAAAGAGGAAAAGTAAGATGAAGAGCATAC
>JBJMGR010000288.1:0-9027 GCA_045807805.1 Pyrinomonadaceae bacterium
CTATTAAATAACATCGGGCAGGCCTATTCCAGAATGAGCGAGAACGCGAAGGCGCTGGATTACTACAATCGCGCGCTCCCGCTCGCGCGCGCCGAGCGCGATGTCAAACAGGAAGCCTCGACGCTCAATAATATCGCTTCCATATTTGACCGGCAGGGCGAAAGCGCGAAGGCGCTGGACACTTACAATCAGTCGCTGCTACTGAGGCGCGCCGCCAGCGACCGTATTGGCGAAGCGGCGACAATCAATAACATCGCGATGCTCTACAGTCGAAAGGGCGAGAATCAAAAGGCGCTCGATGTTTACGTGCAGGGGCTGGCCCTGTGCCGCGCCGGAGGCTTTCGCAAAGGCGAAGAGACGACGCTTTTCGGCATGGCGAGCGCGCTCGCCAGGATGAACAACCTCGCGGATGCGCGTGCGCGAATAGAAGAGGCCATCGTAATACTCGAATCAATTCGCACGGAACTCGTCAGCCAGGACTTGCGCGCCTCGCTTCGCTCTTCAACCGATGGCGAATACAAATTCTACATAGACATTTTGATGCGGCTGCACGCGCAGAATCCTTCGGCGGGCTACGACCGCAAAGCGTTTGAAGTGAGTGAACGCGCGCACGCGCGCAGCCTGCTCGAACAGCTAGGCGAAGCGCGCATCAATCTGCGCCAGGACGTTGATACCGCGCTTCTCGAACGAGAGCGCCGGATTCAGCAACAACTGGGAGTCAAACTAACCGCGGAGCGTGCGTTGTTAAGCGGCGAGCCTGCTGCGGAGGCCGCCGCTCACAGAGAAGTGGATGAGTTGCTCGCCCGGTACGATGAACTGGAAACGCAAATTAGGGCGAGCAGCCCGCGCTATGCGGCGCTGACGCGACCGCGTCCGGCGAGCGTCGCCGAGGCGCAGCAGATGCTCGACGCGGACACTCTGTTGTTGGAGTTCTCGCTCGCTTCAGACCGTAGCTATTTGTGGGTCGTCTCGCAGACTTCGATTCAGAGCTATACGCTCGCGAATCATCTTGATATTGAAAAGGCGGCACGTCGTTTCCTGCAAGCGATGACCGCGCGCGGCGAGCGCGTGCGGTTCGAGACGACGGATGAGCGGCTGGCGCGCATCACCGGAGCCGACGCGGAGTTTCCGCATGCGGCGGCGGATTTAAGCCGAATGCTTTTAGGAGAGGCGACGCCGCAACTCGGCAACAAACGCCTGCTCATCGTCGCCGACGGCGTGCTTCACTACTTGCCGTTTGCCGCGTTGGCCGCGCCGACCGCGCCGGCGCAATCCGCCGCTTACCGCCCCCTGCTCGCCGAGCACGAAATCGTGAGCGTGCCTTCGGCTTCGACGCTCGAAGAGTTGCGGCGCGGGTCTGCCGGGCGCAGGCAGGCTCCTAAAACAATCGCGGTGTTTGCCGATCCGGTCTTTGACGGTCGCGACGAGCGCATGAGAGCGGTATCAACGCATAATCCGGATGCGACGCGAAGAGAGACGCCGGTTGACAACGCGCGCGTCGTCGCGAAAGCGAGCGACGCGGCACACTCGGCGCGAGAATCCGGAGTCTCAGGCGAGAGCGAATTGATTCCGCGCCTTCCCTTCACCAGACGCGAGGCCGACGAGATCGCGCGTCTGGTTCCGCCTGCGGCGCGCTTTGAGGCTCTAGGCTTCGACGCCTCACGCCCGGCGGCGACAAGCGCGGAACTCGCACAATTTCGCTTCGTGCATTTTGCGACGCACGGCTTCTCCAACCCGGCGCACCCCGACCTTTCCGGTCTCGTGCTCTCGCTCTTCGGCCGCGATGGCCGCGCGACGGACGGCTTCCTGACGGCCAACGACATCTTTCATCTCAAGCTGCCGGTCGAGTTGATCGTCTTGAGCGGCTGCCGTACGGGGCTCGGCCAAGATGTTAAAGGCGAAGGTCTCGCCGGGCTTACGCGCGGCTTCATGTATGCCGGCGCCGAGCGCGTCGTCGTCAGCCTGTGGGATATCAACGATGAGGCGACAGCCGAATTGATGGCGCGGTTCTACAAAGGCATGTTGGGAATCGAAGGGAGAACGCCCGCCGCCGCCTTGCGCGCCGCGCAGCTCGCTCTCTGGCAGAAGCAGCAATGGCAGCCGCCTTACTACTGGGCCGCATTCGTTCTGCAAGGCGAACCACGCTGAAGGCTTTTCAGCCATTCGCGCCCGGCGTTCCGCAAGCGGCGGCACCCTCGCGCGCCTTGTTCACTTTGCTTTATCAGCTCTCCGCGACGCTTTCACCAACTGATCGACTATTCTCGCCGCCATTCGTTCAAATGCTTTATCGCGCGTGCCGCCTTTCGCCGCGCCGCTCATCTGCCAGAGAGTCTTCCCCTCTTCATTGACCAGCCTTGCGGTAAAAGTCATTCGCACGTCGCCGCCGCCAGTGGTTAGGGCAGCCGCTTCGCGCGCTTTGTCTTCGCCCCTTCTTCCAAACGAATCAGCGGGAACCTGCTTAACTGTAATCTTGAGCGCGGCGTCGGCTTGACCTGCGTCTCCGGTGACGAGCAATTTGCCTCCGGCCTTCAGGCGCGCAACGAGAGCGCGCGAAAGTTCCTGATCCAATGTTTGGTCCCCGCGCGCTTCTATCAAGATGGTTTTGACTTCGGCCATTGAACGGACAGCCGTTTGCGAAGTCAGCGTCCGCGTCGCGTTTTCATCAGCGGGCGCGCTTTCGACGCTTCCTCGTGCGGAGGCAGTTCGCTCAGGTTCGGGCGCGTTGCGTTCGGTCGCTCCCTCGCCGGTTTTCGCTTTAACGGGATTAAGCTCCCCGCGCGCCGCTTTCGGCGTACGCTGCTTTGCCGATTGAGCATCGAGACTTCGTCCCGGCCGCGCTTGTGAAGACGAAGGCTGTGATGTCGTCACTTGCGTGTTTGAAACAGTCGGGCGAGTAACGTCGCTTGCGCCTGCGCTCAGCGGCGTTGATTCAGCGCGTTCGGCGCTCAATGTGTCCGGCTGTTTCTCATTCGCCCGCTTGAGAAGAGCGAACAGAGAGACGCACAAGATTAAAAGCAGTACGGCGAACGCAGGCTTCCAAAAAGCGCGCGCTCCCTGAATCGCGCCGTCGATAGACTCAAAGACAGTTACGCTCGCTCGCGCCCGAAGCAGCGCAAAGGCTCGCGAAAGCTCCGTCTCGCGATAATTGACAGTCAACAGAAGCGGCGCTCCATCTTGTAAAGCGTTCTCGTTCGGGGCCAGAGCGAAACAGATTTTCTGCCCGCCTTCAAGCACGATTTCAGACTTTGTCGCCGAGCGATTTTCGACGGCCCCTTCGGCGTCAAGCAGATGAGCGGCTAGCAGTCTTTGTGTGCCGTCTTCAACCGCGCAGACTTCGATTAGCTCCGCGTTCTCTGAAACGGGCAGTCTTACCGCGCGCGCGCGCGTCGGATCGAGCCGAGCCAGTTCGCGCCCGTCAACGATGACCGACAGCAGGTTGGTATGGCTCGTCTTCCGCCGCGCCGCCTGTTCCGATAATTCGTCTTTGATCGTTCGCAGTTCGTCGCCGCTCAGGAAAGGCGGTCGGCGCTCCCCGTTTCGTCCGCTCATGTTGTTCGATCCTTTTGCGAGAAAAAATTCCGGAAGCGCGAGCCGCTCAAGGGGCGCGGCCAGTTTGAGGGCGCGCGCCAATCGCGCGTAGCAATCGGGGTGAAGCGTCGCGTGAATCCGGCTCAATTCCACCGCGTCTTCCTTCTCACAGGCGCGTGTCGAGAGTCCCGCGATCTCGTCCGTCAGAGGGGCGAAACCTTCCGGCACGGAACAGGGCGTGTTCCACGGCGTAAAGCGGCGCAACGCCTCATGAGCGAGGCGCGCCTGATCTTCTCCCGCCGGGGTTGCCGTCGCAAATCTCTCCTCGCCGCGCTGCCCCTGCGTCGTGCCGAGCAGCGCGCCGAATCGCTCCTTCATCTCTTCCATCAGACGACTTTTTCGCGAGCGGTAGTAATAATCATCCTTCGCGCGATCCGGGTCCTGCACGACGACGTTGTAAATCTCCATTGTTTCGGCGGTCGTGTAGTTGTGCAGCAGACGGCTCGTGCCGAGCGCGACGTAGAAGGAGCTGCGTTTGATGGTGACGCGCACCAGATGCTTGATGAAGTGGACGAGCATCTGTTCCTGATCAACTTCGCCCGCCTGATCTTCAAGCCTGCGCTCGTACTTTTCCGATTCGACGTACACGAGTCTTTGAAGCAGATGGCGGTCGCTGAAGAAAACTTTCGTGCGCGCCGCGCCCGATTCCGCATCTTTCGGCGACGTACGTTTGCCGGGCGCGTAGTAGAGACGCTTCGTCTGGGAGATCGCCGCGACTTCGAGTTTCGCCGCGGCTTCAAAAGCGACGCGCAACGCCGTCTGTTTGTCGGCGTGAATGAAGTAGGCGAGTTGAAAAGCTCTGTTGAGCAGTTCGTCGAATGAGGCAGCGTTACCCATTTCTCATTTCACTTACCAGCGAAGCGCGAACAGATCGGGAACAATCGAACAGCATTAGAACACGAAGCGGGCGTGGTCAGCGTGTCACTTTCGGAATTCCGAAAGTGACACAGTAGCCGTTGCGCAGGCGGGCTATCTTGCGTCGCGGAACACGAAAGGGCGGCACGACAAACGAAAGCGCCGTCCCGAAACTAAGTTTTCGATCCCCGACCAGGGAGGACGGGGAATGAAAGCGCAGCGCAATGATGCTCGGACATTGGCATGAGCCGGAGCGCCGACGACCGCCGTGCCGCGAAACCCAGAGATGAAACCTGAAGGAGAAAGTGAATGCTCGTGAGAGGTAAAGAATTGAAGATGTTCCCCCGACTCGCCGCCCTCGCCGTGATGCTCTTCGCCGCGATGGTCTGCGGCGTAAGCAGCGCACACGCGCAGATTGACCCAAACGTTTATCCCACACTAACGCCGACGCAGATAAATTTCGGCGTGGTGAATGTTACGCGCGGGCAGACCGCGCGGCTCAACGTCATCTATACGAAGGTCGTCCCCGTTGACTCCACAGTCCCGCCCGATCCGTACATCCCGCCCGACCCGTATCGCGTGACGCTCAGTTTTGTTGACGGCGACGGTAGAGTCGTCTCGCAGAATATCGTCTCGCTCGCAATAGGCAAGCCTGCGCTGCTCGATTTCAGCCTTGTTGACCCGAACGTTAGAAACATCAAAGTCCGCGCCGTCGTCAACATCGAGCGCAACAACAGCGCGCTGCTTCCGGCTGTGATGCCGTCGGTCGAAGTCTTTAACAACGACACAGGGCAGACCGGCGTGCTCGACCCCGGCTCGATCTACAGCTTCAACCCGCAGCCCGACCCGCCCGGCTTCGGCTTTTTCGGCATCGCGCGCAACCAGACCGCGCGCCTCAACGTCGCCTACGTCGGGTTTCACAACCCGCCCAGCGATCACAACCCGCCGGACGACCGGCCCGCTCCGATTAACGTCACGATGCAGTTCGTCAACGGCGACGGGCGCGTGATGGCGGAGTCGAGGCAGACGGTCGAGTACGGCAAAGCTGCCTCGTTCGATTTTCCCGCCGGAGCTTTTCCCGCGGGCGTGCGCCAACGCCTGCGCGCCTTCGTCATCATCGCTCCGGTCGAAGGCGGAATCATCCCGTGCGTCATGCCGTCGGTCGAAGTTCTCAACAACGACACTGGCAAGACCGCCGTGTTCTACCCAGGATCGGAGATCGGCTGGTAAACACCGGACGCGTAGCCCACGTAAAGTTGCCGCGTGCGGAGAAGTCGCAAAGTGGTATACGCGACTTCTCCGCACGCTGTTGTGGTCAATGAAACCGATAGTGTTTGCGAGAATTATTTTAGAGCGTGGAAAGTTATCATCTGCTCTCCCTCAGACAACTTCAACTCTTCCGTAAAATAAGCTCAGTCGAAGTCGTCGCGGTATCCAGTCATGCTGCCCAATCCCGACAAAGCAACTCCGCCTGCTCTAGTACAGTACTCGTAGCCTTCTCCTGCTTGTCGGGAGGATAGCCGTATTTACGCAGGATGCGCCTGACCATCGTTCGGAACTTTGCGCGCACGCTCTCTCTAACCGACCAGTCAATCGTGACGTTCCGCCGTACGGTCTCCACCAACTCGCGCGCGATTGCCTTTAGCATTTCGTCGCCGAGAACTTTGACCGCGCTGTCGTTGGCTTCCAACGCATCGTAGAATGCAATCTCGTCATCCGTGAGGTTGAGGTCTTCGCCTCGCCGATGCGCCCGCTGTGCGCCTCCACAAACTTTTCGCTCTGCACGAACATTCCGCCCGACCCGCAGCACGGGTCGAACACGCGCCCCTTGTACGGCGCGAGCATCTTGACCAGCAGGCCGACCACGCTGCGCGGCGTGTAGAACTGCCCGCCCTTCTTACCTTCGGCGCTCGCGAACTGCGACAGGAGATACTCGTACACGCGCCCCAATATGTCCTTCGAGCGGTTCCCTTTGTCGCCCAGGCCAATCGTGCCGACGAGATCGATCAATTCTCCCAAACGCTGCTTATCGAGCGCCGGTCGCGCGTAATCTTTCGGCAGCACACCCTTGAGCGTCGGGTTGTCGCGCTCAATCGTCGTCATCACATCATCCAACAACTTACCGATGGTCGGCTGCTTCGCGCTCTTCTGCAAAAACTCCCAGCGCGCTTCCCTCGGCACCCAGAACACATTCTCTGCGCGGTACTCGTCCCGATCCTCCGGGTCTGCCCCCTGGCCCTACCTCCGCGAGTAACTGCTGGTGACGCTCCGCGAAGGCGTCGGAGATGTACCTGAGAAAGATTAGGCCGAGGGCGACGTGCTTATACTCCGCCGCGTCCATGTGCCCGCGCATTTTATCCGCCGCCTGCCAGAGTGTTGCCTCGAAACCGAGGTTCGCTCCGTTGCTGCTCTTTGCAGACTTCCCTTTGTCGTTCTTCGCCACGTAGTTGTGAGGGCTTCCTTTCCCTATTAAGATGAGAACTTCTACGGCTGCATTCAATGCCGCTCATGCTGCTAATTTTATAAGCCTTTTAATCCATGCCTGACACCTATCTCATTGCCCTTTACTGCACTACTTCACGTCAGCTTCGGCTTCATTGGAAAGGTGTTCCGTCAATCGATCTTCGCTATTCAGTCGGAGCAGATTAACGGTCGTGCGCCCCTCCGGGGTCAGGCCGATGATCCTTTCTCTTTCGGTAAGTGAAGTGCTCCGCCCAAGCTTGCGTCCGCGGGTTTAACAGGGGCTGAGTTGTCGGGTCTGCGGGTCGAAGGAGGTGAGGTCGCTCCCCTTGTGGCGATTGCAACGCCAGCAGGCGAGCGCCAAGTTGTCGATGTCAGTCGCGCCCCCGTGCTTCTCCGCTACTACATGATCTACCTCGTGCGGGAAGAAGGCGACCTAGGCTGAGAGCAACGTGCGCGGGCAGCATCGGCTCTTTTAGGCTTTGGGCCAGCAGCTCGGGTAAACGGTCGCCAGCCTGTGCGATTAGCTCCGAGAGTTCATCCGGGACCTCAATCGTCACCGTGGTCATAAATAAATCCCTTCGCTTCTATCTTACCTTTTGCATACGTTGACTCGGAATGTCTTCGCGAAGCGGACAAGGCAATTCGTCATCAGAACGTATCAGGAATTAGTCGACTTGCTTCCTGAGCGATTTATGTTCGCAACGCGCGACACCCTTATCGAAGCCTTCGGGGTAGAACATCCCCGTGCCGAAGCAGTCTGGGCATTGCGAAGCGTCAAGCTTCGGCGAGTCCTCTGTTTTCGATTGCGCTGACTCGGCCTCTATCTGCTGTTTGTCCTTCTTCCACAGTCGCCGGCGGAGGTGTTCTGTCAAAAACGCGGGCACGCTCGAAACGGTCGTGCGGCCCGCGGCGATTTTCAACTCGGCCGACAGAACTTCCGCGAGTTCCAGCCAGCGTTCCCTTTCGGCGCTAGACGGTGTGCGGCCCGTAATCTCTTCCGCCGTCTTAATCATCAAGTCGACGAAGCTGGCGAACGCCTCATCATCATTCCCCCCTGACCTATTTGATGATGAGCCTTCGGCGAAGCAATCTGCGTTCGCAATATTTACTCTATTTAGTAGTATCCCAGAATTTGGGACGGGGGTATCCCAAATTCTGGTTATGGCAGATGGTATCCCTTCTGGGGATACCGATTGGGATACCCGTTGGGATACCATCGATCTCCATGATTCTCTTCGTCTGTGGGTCGATGACCATTCCGGCGACTTTACGCCGGCGCAGTATCTCTTGGGGACCGTACACGCGATAACGCGGCCTGAACGGGTTACCTGCCGATTCAGTGACCTTCTCGACAGAGAGCTTCTCGATCAGACCATAGAGCGCTTTGTGGACCGTATTGCGGGAGCGGATGCCGCTCAGCTTCATCAAGAGGGCGGGGCCGAAGTGACCCTCCAGGCGACCCTTACTGACCGTCTCACGATACATGTGCGAGTAGACAATCTTCTCCGAGGGCTTCTTGTTTTCAAACTTTCGCGGGACGGCTCTTTCGAGGAGATTTATAATGGGCCGGGCGCTCCGGTGTGGGCTTTGGTCGAATCCAAACCCAAGCCGAGTAATGGACAATATAAAATTGGCCTCGCACAGTTGCGAAAGCTGATGCTAAACGTCCCACCTGAGCAGCGGTTACAACGCCGGGCCTAACAACGGCATGCACCCGACCGCCGACACGGAGGCTCTCATGCTCCGCGAAAGATGTGAGGCGGCGGGTGATGCCGGGCGTTATACCCGCTTCGGACACAGGAGAAAAAACTTGGCGTGCGTGTTGCGGAGTTGAGGTCGCGCATGTTGAATGTTGATTCACTCGGCGGTCTAACAAGCGGCTGAACGCGACCGCCCATACGTAGCCTCTCATCAATCTCGGATGGGGCGGCGCGTTATCCGCAGCGTTATGCTTTTTCTTATGAAGTATCACAAACTAGATAAAGAAGACTTCGATGCCATTGTTACTGGCGAACTCACGCATTATTCCCTTTGGCTTGAAGAAGAGATCAATGACTTAAGTTGTGATTACTTCCGTGTTCCCTTATCTCGATTTAATGATTTCAAAAGGTTATTACTGTA
>JBJMGR010000289.1:0-5451 GCA_045807805.1 Pyrinomonadaceae bacterium
GCGCGCAGAGAGTCGGTCAATGCTTCCGCCTCGCGCTCAAGAAGTATCCCGTGGCGCAGGAGACCGCGCAGCGCCACGGGCGATTGCACCTGCGGCCGAAGCTCCTTGTGGCAGCAGGGGGCGGTGATGATGAGCGAAGCGCCCGCCGCGACGCCCTTGTATATCGCGTCGTCGGTCGCGGTGTCGCACGCGTGGAGCGCGATGAGTACGTCAGCGCTCTCGACCTCAACGTCGTTAACGAGGCCCGTCTTGAAGCGTAGCCTGTCGAAGCCCGCGCGCCGCGCCGTTTCGTTGCAGAGTTCGACGAGTCCGGGCCGTGCCTCGACGCCCGTCACTTCCGCGCGCACGCCTGCGGCGTTGTTCAGATAGTCGTAGACGGCGAAAGTCAGGTAGCCTTTGCCCGAGCCCACGTCGACGACCGAAAGCTCACGCTCGCGCGCAAGGCGGGACGACGCGTGCAGTCCCGCGATTATCTCTACGAAGCGATTTATCTGCCGGAACTTGTCGCCCATCGCGGGCCGAACTTCCCCGCGCTCGTTCGTCACGCCCAACTCGCGCAGATATACATTGCCCGCCGCCTCAATCGCGCGCCGCTTTTTGCGCTCGTGTCCCGTCGTCGGCGGCGTCGCCTCGGAGAAGGTCGGCGCGCGGCGCGCGAGACGCGTCTCGCCCTTTCGGTTGAACTCTATCCGCAAATCTTCGCCCGAAGTGAAGAGGTCTCCGCTCAGGAACGACGCCCCGAGCATCGAACGCAGAGCGCGCGTGCCATCCTCGATTGTGAGGTTCTTGACCTCGTCCCTCGTCGCGTAGCGGTAGAGGAACGAAAGGCGGTCGCCCTTCTTCAGCGCGACCGTGCGGACGTAGACGTTCTTCAACCCCGCTTCGGGGCCGCGATACTTCGCGAGCGTGAGCTTGACGAAGAGCCCGCCCACGAGACTCTCGCCGAGCGCGTCGAAGAACTCTTCCGTGTTCGCGTCCGCCATGCGCCTATCTTAGAACATGCGCGCAAGGGAGAGGAGCACGCGCCGCGCGTCCGCACTCACTCTTCGTCGGACTTTCCCGTCTCATCCGTCTCCACACTCCGCGCCGCCCCCTCCATCCTCTTCCGAAGGCTCAAGGGGCGCATGTCAGTCCAGACCTCCTCGATGTAGGCGAGGCACTCGGCCTTCGTCCCCTGCTTGCCCGCGTCGTTCCACCCGAGCGCGTTCTCGCGATCCGCGGGCCATATCGAATACTGCTCTTCGTGATTGACCACCACCTTGTAGACCGTCGTGTCTTCCCTCTCTTCGCTGCTCATCGCTTACGCTCCTTTTCTGATTTGGAAAGCTCGTGCATGACCCCCGGAATCTCCGCGGGCAGCTCGCGCGCGAGCAGGCCGAGCGGCCCGTACCTGCTCGAAAGACGCTCGCCCGCGAGCGCGTGTGTGTAGACGCCCCACGCGGCAGCGCCGAAAGGTTCAGCGCCGCGCGCGAAGAGTCCCGCGATCAATCCCGCGAGCACGTCGCCCGACCCCGACGTGGCGAGCCCGACGCTGCCCGCGCGGTTAACGTAAGCCCGGCCGTCGGGCGAGGCTATGAACGTCTCGCGCCCTTTGAGCGCGACGACGCAGCGGAACTCCGAGGCCGCGCGCACGGCAGCGTCGAGCGGGTGTGCGTTCAGCTTCTCCTTGTCCACGCCGAAGATGTCCGCGAGTTCGTCAGCGTTCGGAGTGATGACGGCGCGCCCTTCGAGTTCGTGCAGGAGGTCTCGCCCCGTCGAGAGGCACGCGACCGCGCCCGCGTCGAGCACGACCGGCATCTCCCGGCAGAAGCGCAACGCCGCACGCACGAAGCGCACCACCGACTCGTCCTCAATCATCCCCGGCCCGATGCACACGGCCTGTGCGTCGCCGAAGCGCTCGCGCAACGCGACGGCCGCGGAAGACTTGAGCCTGCCCGCCTTCGTCTCGGGCAGCGCGAAGACGCGCGCCTCCGGCAGACGACTTGCGACGAGTGGCGCGTTCAACGCACCGGTCGCGATCTGAAGCTTGCCCGCGCCCGCGCGCAGTGCGGCCGTGCCCGCGAGCAGGAGCGCACCCGGCGTCTCGCGACTGCCGCCGACGACGAGCACGCGCCCGCGCGCCTCCTTGTCGCCGCCCTCGTCGGGCATCGGCAGAGGAATCTTCCGAAGGACTTCGGGCGTGATGAGTGTCGCGCGCTTGGCAGTCATCGTCGGGCGCGTCGGCATCAAGGTCGGCTCCGACTGTCGGCGACTTCGTTGTTGCGAAGCGCCGCTCTGTCGCTCAGAGTCGTCAACAGTGACGGCGCGAGCGCGGACTCGCTCTCCTTGCCCTTCGCGCGCCGACGGCCGATGCCGCCGGGGCCGGGCAGCAGACGGTTTGCGAGCGCGAGTATGTCGGCGGTTGCTTCGGGAAAGAGCGCGCGGAACTTCACCGCGAGGACGGCCTGCGTCGTGATGATTAGCTCGGCCTGACCGCGCCCGCACGCCGCGACTATCTGACGCGCCGCGCGCTCGGCCTGAATCGAGGTGACGGGCAGCGCGTCGCTTATAGAGAACCACGCGTACTCGTCGCGGTGCCGCCCCTTGAAGGTCGCGTTGCGCGGGCTGCCCGTCCGCATGAGTCCCGGTATCACTGTCGTGACGACGACGTTATCCTTCGCAAGCTCCGCGCGGAGCCCGTCGGACAGACCCGCGAGCGCGAACTTGCTCGCGCTGTACGGGACGAGGTGCGGGACAGCAATTTTGCCGCCGATGGATGAGACGTTGACTATGCGCCCTTCGCGCCGCGAGCGCATCTGCGGCAAGACGGCGAGCGTCGTGTAGAGCGGCCCCCAGAAGTGTATCGCCATCGCCTGCTCGAAATCTTCGAGCGTCATCACCTCCAGAGGCCCGACCTGTATCACACCCGCGTTGTTGACGAGCACGTCAATCCCGCCGAAGCGGCGCGTGACGACCTCTATCAGCTCCGACACTTGCGCGCGATCCGTCACGTCGCAGGGGAACGCGAAAACTTGCGCGCCGCGCGCCTCTAAATCACGACGCGCGCGCTCAAGCTCTTGATTGTCGCGCGCGCAGATTGCGACGCGCGCGCCTTCGTCCGCGAACTCGCGCGCGAGCACGAGCCCGAGGCCGCGCGAGCCTCCCGTGATGAGCACGCACTTGCCCTTGAAGTCGTACTCCTTCGAGCGCCTGTAGAGTGTGCGCGCAATCGCCACAGCGCCCGCGCCAGCCGCCGCTAAGATAAGAGCCTGCCTCTCGCGTCCGTCCATACTTCGCCCCCCTTCGGTTCAGACTTTAGAGAACTCCGCAAGCACCGGCGTGTGATCCGACGGCCGCTCCCAGCCGCGCGGCCCTTTGTCTATCCACGCGCGCCTGCAACGCGCCGCGAGCGGCTCCGAGACCCAAATGTGGTCTATGCGCATGCCCGTGTTACGCCGGAATGAGCCCGCGCGATAGTCCCACCAACTGAAATGCCCGCCGCCCTTATGGTGCTTACGGAACGCGTCTGTGAAGCCCCACTCCCGCACCTGCTCGATAGCCTCGCGCTCGGGACGGCTAAATAGAATTCGCCCGCGCCAGAGGTCGGGGTCGTGCACGTCCTCGTCCTCGGGCGCGACGTTGAAGTCGCCGCAGATGAGCACGTCGTCGTCGGCCCAGAACTCTTCGTCCAGATACGCGCGCAGACGCGCCAGCCATTCGAGCTTGAAGGCGTACTTGTCAGTCCCGACCGACTGCCCGTTCGGCACATAGACGTTCAGGACGCGCACGCCCCCGACGGTCGCCGCGATGACGCGCGCATGCGCGCCCGCCTCGTCGCCCGGCATGCCCCGTTGTACGTCTTCAATCTCGTGCCGCGAGAGTATCGCGACGCCGTTGTAGGTCGGCTGGCCGTTGACGGCCGCCTTGTACCCGGCCTCCGCGAGTTCCGCCGCCGGAAAGCGCTCGTCGGCGCACTTCGTCTCCTGAAGGCAGAGCACGTCGGGGCGCGCCTCTTCGAGCCAGCGCAGGACGAGCGGCAGACGCGCCAGTACGGAGTTAACATTCCATGTCGCTATAATCACGTTGCGGGTATCATAGCGAAGGCTGGCGCGAATTTGTAGGGGCACGGCCGCCGCGTGCTATAAATTTGAGGGCGGCGCGGGGAGAGTTTGAAGATTCGGCGTGAAGAGATGAGCGAAGTTAAGACGAAGGACGGCGAAGGCGGTGGCTTGCGGCGCGTCCTCGTCGTCGAGGACGACGAGGCTCGTTGCGCCTGGTTTCGAGAGAAGCTCGAAGGGCGCAGGCTCGACGTGACGTGCGACGTGCCGACGGCCCTCGCGTGGCTCGCCGAGCGTGACTACGAGGCGATAATGCTCGACCACGACCTCGCCGACGAGCACTACTTCTCGAACACGCCCGACGACGAGCGGACGGGCTACGCCGTCGCGCGCTGGCTCGCGGACAACCCCACGGCGCAGCGCGACGCTCTCATCGTCATTCATTCGCTCAACTACACGGGCGCGCGCCGCATGCTCGACGCCCTACGCGACGCGGGCCGCGACGCCGAACACATACCCTTCCACTATCTTCAGATGGGCCTGAGGCTTTAGAAGAGAGTGAGCAGTGAGCGGTAAGCGGTAAGCAGTCAAAAGAGTAATGCACGCCGCGCATCCTCACTCAGACACTGCTCACTGCTTACTGCTCACCTTCGTTCAGTTGAGCTTCGCGAGTAACTGTCGAGCGCCTTCGGCGGCCTCTTCGTATTCGACCTGATAGCCGGGCGGGGGCTTCATCTTGATAATCGCTTCGGCCTGCGCGCGAGCGTCCGCGCGCCGCTTCACTTCGTAGTAGGCCCGCGCGAGTTCGAGCCGGAGGAGCGCATTGTCTTGTCCGACCTTCAAGCCGCGTTCAAGCTCTTCGACGGCGCGCCCGCTGTCACCGCCCATCATGTCCGGCAGCTCAAGGTCTAACTGCCCGAGCGCGAGATAGGCGCTGCCCGCCTGAAAACTTTCGTCCAGTTTTATGACGGCCTCCATCTCGCGGCGTATGTCGGCCACGGACGAGAGCGCGTAGAGCGGCCCCTGAGCCTTCGCGCGCCCGCCGAGGTTCGCGCCGAGCCAGAAGTGGCCCTCGGGCTTGTCGGGCGCGAGCTTGACGGCCTGCTCGCCCGCCGCAATCCCCTCGCGAAACGCTTCGAGCTTGCGCGGCTCGTCGGTCTCGTGGCCGCCGAGATAGTAGTCGTACTTCGACAGTTTCCAGATCGCCTCGTAGTTTCCGTAGTCGGCCATGCGCGCGCGCCGCAGGACTGCCACAGCCTGACGCGCCTTCTCAATCGAGGCGCGCTCCGCGTAGAGCCCGTCCGCCTGACTGACGAGTTCCGCCGCCGATGCACTCTCGCGCGGCGCTTCGTTCGTCTGCGGGCGCGCGCAGGAGGACTGCGAGACGGCCGCGAGCGCCGCGAGCGAGAGCAGA
>JBJMGR010000290.1:0-51842 GCA_045807805.1 Pyrinomonadaceae bacterium
GACGACGCGTATGTCGAAGGGGTCTATGCCGAGAACTTCGGCGACGACGTATGCGAGCACTGAGTCAGAGCCCTGGCCTATGTCGGTCGAGCCGCACTGGACGCAGACGCCGCCCTGTCGGTCGAGGCGCAACTGCACGCCCGAGTGGGGCATGCTGTTCCAGTAGATGGGAAGGCCCGCTCCGCAGATGTAAGAGCTGCACGCGAGGCCGACGCCGCGACCCTCCGGGAGCTTTCGGAACTTGTCCTTCCAGCCGGAGCCTTCGACGACACGCTCGATGCATTCGCGCAGACCGATTGAGCCGACGCGCAGGTAGTTGGCCGTGACCGTGTTCGGCTCGACGAGGTGATTCAGACGCAACTCCGCAGGGTCGAGGTTCAACTCCTCCGCGACCTTGTCCAACTGGACTTCGAGCGCGAAGCGCGGCTGCGGCGTGCCGTGCCCGCGCTTGGGGCCGCAGGGTGCCTTGTTCGTGAAGGCGCGAAGTCCCCGGAAGCGGTAGCGCGGGACATCGTAGGTGACGGTCTGTAGCGCGCCCGTGTAGAAGGTCGAGGCGACGCCGTAGGAGCCGTATGCGCCGCCGTCCAGGAACGATTGAAAGTCGAGCGCGGTGATGGAGCCGTCGCGCTTCACGCCGATGCGGCTCTTCATTAGAACCGGATGGCGGCCTCGGTGGCAGTAGAAGACCTCTTCGCGCGTGAGCGTAACTTTGACGGGGCGGCGCGTGCGGCGCGAAAGCTCCGAGACGACGACCTCGTGGTTAAAGGGGTCGCTCTTTCCGCCGAAGCCGCCGCCGTTGGGCGTGGCGATAACGCGTATGTGCGCGGCGGGCATCTGCAAGGTCTTGGCGAGCGCGCGGTGTACGTAGTGCGGCGTCTGCGTCGAAGACCAGAGCGTGAGCTTCTCATCGGCGTCGAAGTGTGCGACGGCCGCGTGCTGCTCCATCGGGAGGTGCGTGTTGCCTTCGTAGAAGAAGACATCTTCGCGAACGTAGTCCGCTTCGCGGAAGCCTTCGTCCATGTCTCCGAATTCGAGGTGGACGTTCTTGTGTATGTTGCCGTAGTCGCCGTAGTCGTGTATGCGCGGCTCGGAGACTTCGACCGCCTCTTCGATGGACGCAATCGTCGCCAGCGGCTCGTACTCGACCTCGATGAGATTCATCGCCTCGAAAGCGACATCTTCATCAATCGCCGCGACGGCTGCGACGGGGTCGCCTATGAAGCGAACCTTGTCCACGCAGAGCGGGTGCTCGTCCTGACTGACGGGGAGTATGCCGTAAGAGACGGGCAAATCTTTCCCCGTTATCACGGCGTAGACGCCGGGCAGAGCCTCCGCCTTTAAAGTGTCAACGGACTTGATGAGCGCGTGCGGGACGTGCGAGCGTAGGATTTTGCAGTAGAGCATGCGCGGCAGCGTGATGTCGTCGGCGAACTTCGTCGCGCCGACGCACTTCGAGCGCGCGTCAACCTTCCGGAAGGGCTTGCCCACTACACGGAAGTCGTCCGCCTTGAAGTCCACGCCCTTTCGCGACGCGCCCTCTCTCGATTCGTTGCCGCCGCCGTTAGACTTCGCGCCGCCGTTGTTTCGTTCGTTCGTCTTCATTGTCTATTCGTAACCGTAGACGCTCTCGCGCGGGAGTTCCGCCTCCTCGCCGCGCATGCGCGCGGCAGCAAGCTCGACCGCCTCGTAGATTTTAATATAGCCGGTGCAGCGGCAGAGGTTGCCGCTTAAGGCTTCCTTTATCTCTTCGCGCGTTGGCGATGCGTTCTGCGCGAGCAGCTCTTTCGCGACGAGCAGGAAGCCGGGCGTGCAGTAGCCGCACTGTGCCGCGCCCGTGTCCGCGAACGTCTCCTGCAAAGGGTGCAGGCCCGACTCGTCGGCCATGCCTTCGATTGTCTCGACCCTTCGCCCCTCGGCTTCGAGGCCGAGCATGAGGCACGAGAGTACGGAGCGGCCGTTGACGAGCACGGCACAGGTGCCGCACTCGCCGAGTTCGCAGCCGTGCTTCGTCCCGGTTAAGTTCAGGTCTTCGCGCAGGACTTCGAGCAGAGTCTTGTGCGGCGCGAAGGCGACCTCCGCCGCCTCGCCGTTGAGCGTGAACTCGATGTGTGCTTTCTGTCTCGTCTGTTCTGTCATCGGTCTAAAAGTTTAAGGCCAACGACCGCACGCGCGCTAACGCCCGTGCGGCCTCTTGACGCTTGGCTCGCCTCGTTTCGGCCTCGACTCAGGCGGGATTTCGGCGCGCCACTTACAGGACGCGCGGGCGTGTGTGCGGCGACTCTGAAATGATAACAGCGAGAATTAAATGAAGGCAAAAGGCAAAACAGAACCGCGAGCGGTAGCGAGCGGGTGTCGATAGGAGTTAACCACAAAGACACCAGAGGCACGGAGAAGTTGAATGTTCCCTGTGCCTCTCGTGTCTTTGTGGTTGACCTCTGTGTCTTTGTGGTTAACCTACCCGCTCACTACCGTTCGCGGTTCTGTTTAATGCTTCGGGGGCTTGCCGCTGATGAGGGCTAGGAGTTTGGCGGCGCGCGCGGGGTCTATGCGGCGGAGCGCGGTGTGCTCGTCCTGCGCGCCCTTGCGGTTGCCGGTGGCGAAGTATGCGATGCCGAGATTGTAGCGCGCCTGCGGAAAGTCCGGGCGGACTTTGATGGCCTGCTGGAACGCCTTGATGGCGGGCACGTCCTGATCGAGGCGGAGGTATGCGTTCCCCATCAGGTAGAGGTCGTCGGGGTCGAGCGTGCGGCCCGTCTGGTTGTAGGCGCGTATGGCGGCGGTGAACGACGCGCGCGACTCCTCGGCGCGGCTGAGCTTCTCCTGTGCGGTCGCGATGTTGTAGTAGGCCCAGCCCTCGTCCGCCGGCTCGTGCTTGTACTGCAAGGCCGACTGCGCGGACTGCAAAGCCTCCTGGTGCTGGCCGAGTTGGTTGAGCACGTATGCGAGCAGGTTCTGCGTCTCGGGGTAGTTGGGCTTGATGCGCGCGGCCGTGCGCGCCTCCGACAGTGCCTCCTGCGCCTTGTCCTCGCGCACGAGTATGAAGCCGAGGACGTGGTGCGGCCAGTAGTTCTCTGGCTCAAGTTTTACTGCCTCGCGCGTGGCGCGCAGGCCGCCCTGCATGTCGCCCGTGATGGCGAGCGCCGCGCCGAGCATCGTCTGCGCGGCGGCGCTCTGCGGTGCAAGGCGCGCGGCCTGCTGCGCCGTCTCGACCGTACGCGTGTACTGACCCTGCGAGTAGTAGAGGTAGCACTGGCCGAGCAGCACGTCCGCGCTGTCGGGCTTTATGGTGAGCGCGCGCGCGAAGGTATCTTCGGCCTCGCGGTAGCGCCCCACGCGCGTGTAGGTGCTGCCGAGTCCCGCCAGAGCCTCGGGCGACTGCGGCTGTAGCTTGAGCGCGCCCGTGAAGGCCGCGAGCGCCTCCTCGTTGTGGTAGAGCGAGCCGTGCGCGAAGCCGAGTCCGAGCTGCGTGAAGAACTCGTTGGGCGCGAGCGAGTCGGCCAAACGCAGTGCCGTGAGCGCATCCTCGGGACGGTCGGCCGCGAGATACGCGTTACCCAGAAGCATCTGCGTCGGCGCGTGGCGCGGGTTAAGTCGCGCGGCCGTCTCAAGCGGCGCGACGGCCGCGCGCCCCTTGCCCTGCTTTATGAGAATGAAGCCGACGTTGAGCGAAGCGTCCTGCGCGTACTGCTGCTCGGACAGCGCGGCCTGTAGGTGCGGGAGCGCGTCCGCGTCGCGACCCATCTGCTGGTAAGCCTTGCCGAGGTAGTAGTGGCCCGTCGTGCCTATGTCGCCCATCGTGGCGGCGTTGCCGATGGCGTCGGACGCCTCCTTGTAGTGGCCGAGCGTGTAGTGTATGAGCCCCGTGTAGACGAGCGCGTCTTTAACGCGCGCGTTCGGCTGCACCTCTACGACCTTCGAGAAGGCCGCGAGCGCGTCCATCGGCTGCTTGAGGTTCATGAGGGCGAGGCCGAGCCCGTAGTTACCCTCGACGTGTCGCGCGTCGGCGTGGACGGCCTTCTGGAAGCTGTCGCGCGCGCTCTTCCAGTCCTTCTTCGTCAGATACTCATTCCCCCTCTGCGCCTGCCTGTCGGCCTCCTGCGACTTCTGCGCCGAGGCCGGGGCGGGCGACGACGCGACGAAGAGCGCCACGAGGAGTATCAAGGGGAGAAGGGGAGCGTTCGAGTGCCGTGCGGCTCTCATCATCTGGTTTCAGACTCCCACGCGCGCGCCGTGGCGAGGGAAGGGCGCGCGCGTGTTTCAGGTTTGAAGACCGTTAAGGTTTGAAGGCCGTGGCGCGCCCTCTCAGTAGGCACCGATGAGGCGGAGTATCAACTGCGCCTCGGCCTTGTTGCGCGTGTTGGGCGCGAAGTTGAAGTTGCCGTGCCCGTTTATCTGCTGGATGGGCTTGATGTGGAACGCGCCGAGTTCCGAGCCGACGAAGCCGTTGGTCTTCGCCTCCTTGATGTTCGCGTCCTCGGTCTCGAAGGTGTCCACGCCGTTGTCGGCCTTGAAGCTCACGCCCGTCTTCGTGACGAAGAATGTGCCCTGACAGTACTGCTGGAAGTTGCCCGTGTGGTCGTGGTAGACGATGAAGGCGGCCGAGCCTCCGCGCTCAATCGCCGCGCGCATCGCCTGCTCCGCGCCCGCGTAGTCGCCGCGCGAGTAGAGGAGCATCGTGCCGAGTAGTTGATAGGCGCGCGGCTGCGCGGGGTCGAGCTGCACGGCCTGCTGCGCGTAGCCGATGGCCGAGTTCCAGTCCTGTGCAGACCAGGAGGAGGAGACGCGGTCTATGTAGTCGTCGTAGTCGGGCGCGCCCGCAGCCGCGGTCTTACCGCCGCCGAAGGGCGAGTCGGAGCCCGCGTCCGTGTCAGAGGTCTGAACCGTCGCCTTCTCGGTTATCGCGCCGATGAGCGAGCGGTCGCCGCCCGCTGACTTTATCTCGGCGGTTATCTGCGGCGTGACGGAGAAGTTGACCCCGCGCACCTCGACGAACTGCTCGACGCGCGACGAAGGGATGCCTCCCTGAAGCATCGTCACGATCTCGCTCTTCGAGAGCGGCGCGCCCGCGGGCACGGGCGCGCCCGTGTTCACGTGCGGCTGCGTCGAGGAGGTGTGCGCGGGCTGCGTGGACGCGGTTACAGTGGCGGCCGGGCGGTAGTTAGAGCGCGCGGCCTCGATCACCTCGGGGCGCGCGCCGACGGAGTTAAGCTCCTGCTCGGCGTCGGATGTCATCTCGAAGGCGACGCCGCGCGAGCGTATCTGGCCGATGAGTTCCGCGGTAGAGAGCCCGTTAATCTTGACGGCGTTGACGAGCCCCTGACGGCTGATGGGCTTCTTAGCCTGCGCGTGCGGCGCGGTTGAGAGCAGCGCGGCGGCGAGCGACGCCAGAGCAAACGCGCACGCCTTCCTGAAGAGAGTCCGACTGAGTTTCGACATGCCGGGTTTCATCGAGACCTCCTTGCCGTGGGCGTTTCGGCCTCCACGGCAATCTGCGTGTTAGTCATTAACGATAGATCATTGACTCGAACGGTAAGACTTTTTTAGCCCTTGACCCCGCCGTAGCCTTGCACGAGCTTGATGATGAGTTCCGACTCGGCCCTCTTCTCCGTCAGCGGGGCAAAGTTGTAGTTCTTCGTGTCGCTCGCGCGGCGAACCTTGATGTGGAACGCGCCGCGGTCTTTGCCGCCGAGCATAACGCCGAACGCGCCCCCCGCAAAGTTGTTCGTCTTTATCTCACGGATGCCCGTATCCTCGGTCTCGAAGGTGTCCGCGCCGTCGTCGGCCTTGTAGGTGATGTTCGACTTCGTGACGAAGAGCGTGCCCGAGCAGGTCGAGTTGAAGGAGCCGTTGGCGTGGTCGTGGAAGACGCGGAACGAGGCGGAGCCGCCCAACTCTATCGCCTTACGCATGTTCGCTTCGGCGGCGGCGATGTTGTTCTGAAGGTATAGCTGCGTGAAGCCGAGCAGTTGATAGGCGCGCGGCTGCGAGGGGTCGAGCGCGACGGCCTGCTGCAAGAGTTGCGAGGCGCGCGAGGCGTCCTTCGCGTAGTAGGCGGCCGTGGCCTGATCCGTCAGGTCGTCGTAGTCCGGCCCTCTGCGCGCGACGGGCTGCGGCGGCGTTGTCGCGGCCGAGCCGCGATAGCTGCCCGCCGGGACGTAGTTCGACGTGATTGCGCCGACGAGCGAGTTCGTCCCGCCCGCGGCCTTAATCTCGCGCGCCGTCTGCGCGTTCGACTGGAAGTTGACGCCGCGCGCCTCGACGAACTGCTCGACGCGCGACGAAGGCGAGCCCGCCTGAAGCATCGTCACGATCTCGTTCTTCGAGAGCGGCGCGCCTTTGGGTACGCCCACGCGCCCGGCGGTGTTAACGACGGGCGCGGACGGCGACGGGCGGTAGTTAGAGCGCGCGGCCTCGATCACCTCGGGGCGCGCCCCCGCCTGACGCATCTCCGCCTCGACCTCGGGCGTCATCTGGAAGGAGACGCCGCGCGACTGTATCTGCTGGATTAGCTCTGAGGTCGAGAGGCCGTTGATGCGTACGGCCTTGACGAGCCCGTCCTTGCTGATGGGCTTCTTCGCCTGCGCGTAGGCGGCCGAGTACGCGGACGCGAGCGAGAGCGACGCGACGGCCATCAGGACGATTGACTTGAAGACTCCCGCGCGTTGCCTGTGCTGCACCACTGTCAAACTGCCTCCTTGAACTGTAGACCCTGCTCGACGTTCGGGGACGCGGCCCTCTTACTGGTTGAGCGCGTCAATCGCCGCCTGCCGCTTGCGCGCGCGCTCGGCCGCTTCGTCGCCTCCTCCGCGAGCTTTGGGCGGCGCGGCGGGCTGCCTGGGCGCGACGGGCGTGTTCGTGTGCTTGCCGCTCTCGGCCGTCTGCTTGTCGCCGCTGCTGCTGGAAGAGTCCGTGGGCGTGAGCGGCACGTAGCCGGCGGGCGGCGTCTGCGTCGAGTCTCCGCCCGTGGGCGGCGCTGAGGGCTGCGACGCGGACTCGGTCGTGGGCTGCGGCGTAGGCTCCGATACTTGCGCGGTCGGCTGCGGGACGGACGGCTGGTTGAGCGCGGAGGGCTTGACCGTCTCGACCTTCCTCGGCCAGAGGACGAAGACGCCGACGCCTACGAGGATGCCGATGAGAAAGAGCGCAGCGACGCCCGCGCCCACGAAGTGAACCCAAGTGAGCCCCTTCTTCTTCGCTACCTGCTGCGGGCCGGGCTGGAAGCCCTGCTGAACAGGATGCTGCTGCGCGAACTGCTGCTGCGGCTGCACGAACTGTTGCGGCGATGCTCCGACGCGTGTCTCCTTCGAGGAGCGCTGCGGCTGCTGCTGCTCAGCGAACTGCGCTGTCGAGCCGACGCGCGTCTCCTTCGAGAGAGGCTGCGCGTCTATGAGCGTCGCGCTCAAGGGGTCTGCGCCGGGGTTCGACGTGTGCTGACCCGTATTCGGCACGACGCCGGGGTTCGAGGCGTGCTGTCCGGTCGGCGGCACGCCGGGGTTCGAGGAGGGCGCGCCCGGTTGCGTCGGCATCTGAAAGCCGGGCTGCGAGGGGATGGTCGCGAAGCCGACGTTCGGGTTGCTCACGGGCGGCTGCGTGTTGAGCGGCCGTGTGGCGTAGGCGTTCGGGTCGCCGACGGGGAGCGGCTCAAGTCTGCCCGTCGCGGCGAAGCCAGCGGTCAGGAGGAACGAACGGAAGTCCGACGCGCTCTGGAATCGCTGCACGGGGTCTTTCTGTATCGAGCGCCAGATGGCCTGCTCGACCACTTCAGGAATCGCCGGGTTGAGTTGGCGCGGCGGCACGGGGTACTGCTCTATCTGCGCCTTCATCAGCTCGAACTCGTTCTGCATGTCGAAGGGGCAGCGGCCGGTCAGCATCTCGTAGAGGAGCATGCCTAGGCTGTAGATGTCGGAGCGCTCATCCGTATCCATGCCGCGCACCTGCTCGGGCGACATATACTCGATGGTGCCGATGATGTTGCCCTGCCGGGTCATGCGCGCGGTGCCGAGTATGCGTGCGATGCCGAAGTCGAGGACTTTGAGCGTGCCCTTCTCGGTGCGCATCATGTTCGCGGGCTTGATGTCGCGGTGGATGACGCCGAAGTCGTGCGCGTGCTGTATGCCGTCGAGCACCTGGCAGAAGATGGGCACGGCCTGATCGACCGGGATGGCCCCGCGCTGCTGTATGATCTCGTCGAGGGTGACGCCCCGGACGAACTCAAGGGCCATGAAGAAGCTGTCGCCCTGACGCACGAATCTGTAGAGCGTCGCGATGTTCGGATGATTGAGCTTCGCGAGCGTGACGGCCTCGGAGCGGAAGCGCTCGACGACCTGCGGCTGGCTCGCCAACTCGGGCCGCAAAAACTTAATCGCGACCTCGCGTTCGAGCATCAAGTCCACGCCGCGGAAGACCTCTCCCATGCCGCCCTCGCCAAGCTTCTGCTCGATCTTATAATCGCCAACAATCTGTCCGATCATCTTAAACCCTCCACTCGCGCGTCTCGCCCGCGCCTTCACGTGCGCGCGGGGCATCGGCGCCCGACGCGGGCACCAGCTCCACTATACCGACCGTTATGTTGTCGTGGCCGCCGCGCCCCTTCGCCATCGTGATGAGGCGCTCGCCCGCGGCGTGTATGTCCTCGGCCGCCGAAAGCTCACGCTCTATCTCGTCGTCCGTGACGAGGTCGTAGAGGCCGTCGGAGCAGAGGAGATACTTGTCGCCCGCGCGCACGCGGAAGGGCGTGAGCGTCGAGACCTCGACCTCGGGCGTGGTGCCGAGCGCGCGAAGTATCACGTTCTTGTCCTCGTGCGTGCGCGCCTCGTCCATCGTGATGAGCCCGAGCTTGACCATCTCCATCACGGCCGAGTGGTCTTCCGTCATCTGGTAGACCTTGCCCTCGCGCATCATGTAGAGGCGCGAGTCGCCGACGTGCGAGGCGAACGCCTCTTCGCCCACGACCGCGAGCGCCGTGCAGGTCGTCCCCATGCCGCGCTTCGACTCGTCGGCGAGAGAGGCGGCGTGTATCTGCCGGTTGGCCTCTTCGACCGCCTCGCGCAGTGCGTCGGGCGCGGGGCTCTGCGAGGCGTAGTAGAGGCGCGGCACGATGTCCACGGTCATCCCGCTCGCGACCTCGCCCGCCGAGTGGCCGCCCATGCCGTCCGCGACTATGAGCAGAACGCCCTTCGTCGCCAAAGTTGCAGGGTCGCTCGGGCGGCTGAAGCGGCCCGAGTCTTCGTTTATCTCTCGCACGCGCCCCACGTCCGTCTGGACGCTCGCGGCGACCTCGAACTCCGCGTCTTCACCGATCTTGAACGAACCCGTCACCTTTGTGCTTTCCGTCATCATCCCCCCGTTGCCATTATCCCCTTGTTCTTCGTGTGTCGCCTCCGACGCCTTGGCTTCCTGTGCCTTCGCTTCCCGTGCCTTGGCTTCCCGTGCCTTGGCTTCAGCGGCTGCCGATGCGTCGGCGGCTTCGCGCGGGGCGTCGGCGGCCTGCGCGGTCTGCGCGCCGTTGCCCGCGTTGCTTCTGCGGAAGCGTGATAGCAGAGACGAAATTTTCATCGGATACGTTCCGGGCCATCCATCATTCCGGCCTCACCTTTTGAAGGTCAGCGTCCAGGTCTTACGGTTCTCGGTCATCTGGAAGCGCTCGACCCTCTCCTGCCCGTTGCGCCGGAGTTTCAACTCGACCCAGTCGCCGACCTCCGCCGTCACGTCGGCATTCCCGACGCCGATGAGCCTGTCGCCCTGCCAGATTTCGGCGGGGCCGTCGCTCATCTCGACCTTCACGGTCTTGCCCGCCTTGGCGGTCTTGCCCGTCAGCGCGCTCGCGTTGATGTTCTCAACTGACGACGGGCCGCTCAGAGCGTACCAGAGTCCCGCGCCGCCGAGCACCAGGAGACAGAATAATACGGCGACTATGCCCCCGGCCATAAGCCAGCCGCGCCCGAGCATGGGGCCGGAGTCGGACGAGGGCGGCGGCGGCGGCGCGTAAGGGTCGCCCGGCGCGGGCTCAGGACGCAAAGGCTTGCGGCGCGGCGGCGGCGTCTTAGGCCCCGCGAGCGCGTCGGCCGCACGTTCCACATCCAAGAGCAATGACACGGCGTTGTGGTAGCGGTCGGCCGGGTTCTTCTTCAGGCAGCGCGCGACGACGCTCGCAACGTCCTCCGGCGCGTTCGGGTTCTGTTGCCGCAGCGGCGGATAGTCGGCGTTACCTATCTTCGTGCAGAGCGCGCCGATGGTCTGCGCCTCGAAGGGCACGTGGCCCGTCATCATCTCGTAGAGAAGGACGCCGAGCGCCCAGATGTCGGATCGCTCGTCGGCGTGGCCCGTCGAGAGCTGTTCGGGCGAGAGATATTCGAGCGTGCCGATGACGCTCCCGGCCTGAGTCAGCATGGGGCTCGCCCCGCCCTTCGCGATGCCGAAATCCAGCAGCTTGACCTGCCCCTGCGTGCCTATCTTGATGTTGTTCGACTTGATGTCGCGGTGTATGACGCCGTGCGAGTGGATGTACTCGATGGCGTCCACCACCGAAGAGAAGATGCGTAGAGCCTCGGCCGTAGGCAGAGGGCCGTAGGGGCGTACGCGGTCGCAGAGCGTGTCGCCGTCAACGTACTCCATGATGATGCAGGGCTGCCCCTGCACTTCGGTGAAGTCGTAGACGGCGGCGATGTTCGGGTGGTGAAGGCTCTCCTGAATGCGCGCCTCGTTGAAGAAGCGCTCGACGAAGCCCTGCTCGCGCCGCGCGGCCGGGGTGAGAACCTTAATGGCCGCGACGCGGCCGAGCTTGGCGTGCACGGCCCTGTAGACGGAGCCCATGCCGCCCTCGCCGATGAAGTCTATCAGGCGGTACTCGCCGACCATTGAGTTGAGGGGAAGAGTGTCACTCATGGCGCGCTCCAGCGAGGTGTCGCGCCGCACGCGCGGCGCGCCTTTAGTGTAAGGCGCGCCGCGCGTGGCCGCGGTTCGGGTGAAAGGGGCTTCTACTTGCCGCCGCTACTTGCCGCCGCTACTGCCGCCGCTGCTGCCCGTGGCGGACATCAGCTCACGGCCGTACTTGATGGGCACGGCGAAGGTGAGCACGACGTTGCCCGTGCGCGAGCTTGCGAAGAAGATGCCGATGACGTTGCCGTGGTCGTCGAAGACGGGGCCGCCCGAGTTGCCCTCGCCCGTCGAGTTGATCGTCAACTGATAGGCGTCGCCCAGTTCGCTGAAGGCATTCCCCTTGTCGAACGGGTTCTCGTTGCCGCGCAGGAGTCGTCCGATGTTGCCGACCGAGAGCGTCGGGTCGGGCACTTCGTCCTGATGAACCTCGCGGTTGAAGAAATCCTGCGGGATGGTGACGTGGGTGACGGGCGGCGAGGCGGCAGGGTAGCCGAGGATGACTGCGCTGTCGCCCTGCTTAATCTCGCCGTAGTTGTCGTTGAGTTCGACCTTCGGCGTCGCGTCCGGCAGGTGAATCTTCACGAGCGCGGCGTCGTGCGTCGGCGAAGACTGCACGAGGTCGCCCCTGATCGGGTTGATGTTGCCGGGGAAGAAGACTTCGAGGATGTCGTTTCGGCCCTCGTAGAGGCCGCCGAGTTCCTGCTGCGTGCGGTCTGGCACCCAGTTGGTCGGCACCTGCTCGGGCTTAATCAGCCCAATGGGAGCCTTCTTGTTGCGGTCGTAGAGGATGCCCCACTGCTGCGGGAACTGGTAGGAGGTCTTCCAGCCGGAGGCGACGTGGCGCGCTGTCAGGATGAAGCCGTCGCTCGATACGACGAAGCCGGAGCCTGTGCCGTAGCCGCTGATGGCGACGGGCTTCGAGAAGGCCTGTATGGAGTTGCCCGGAATCATCTGCGCGGTTCCGTCGTAGAGGAACGGCTCTATCTTCGGCGGGTTCGAGTTGCCGTCCACGAGCACCCAGCAGGGGATGCCGTCGCGCGACGCCGCGACGGTCGCGTTCTCAAGACCCTTGGGCACGTTCGACGCGTAGAGCTGGTAGAGCTGGCGTCCGTCGGGCGCGTTGAGGTGCCACGCGACCTTTATCTTGACGACGGCATTGCGGTTCTTGTTCGCGATGGCGTCGGGCGCCATCGGCGCGCCCGCCTTCGCGGTCGCCATGTCGGTCTTCGTCGTCTCCAGGTTCGACTTGAGGGTGGCGACCTCGGACTTGTCCTCCCTGTTCTTCCACCAGAGGTAGCCGCCGCCAGCGGCGACGACGAGCAGAATGAGCAGGAAGGCCGCGCCGCCGATGGCGATGTACTTGCGGCTCTGCTGCTTCTTCGACTCGGCGACGTTCTCGTTGATCATCCGCATGACCGTGTTCTTGCCGGGGCCGGCCGGGGGCGCGGGCTGGTACGAGGGCGCGCCCGTCGGGCCGGGGCCTCCCGCGCCGCGCGTCGGCGGGCCTGACTGCATGGGCGCTTGCATCGTCGGCGGGATGCCGGCCGTGCGCGTCGCCTTCGTCGCGTTCTGCGGACGCGGCTCTATCTCGAAGAGAAACTCGGGGCCGCCCGGCCCGAGTTGCACTACGTCGCCGACGTTCAGGCGGGTCGTGCCGGAAATCCTCTGGCGGTTCACAAACGTCCCGTTGCGGCTGCTAAGGTCGCTGATGATGAACTGCGAGGGGTCGTTCGGGTCTTGCGATATCTTCGCGTGCTGCCGGCCGACGAGGTCGTCGCGGTCGGGGTCATACTTCACAGTCGCCGAAGGGTCACGCCCGAGTACGAGTTCTTTGACGTGGTTGAGCGGGAACTCTTCCACCTGATTGGCCTTCGAGCCGCTGAGGTGCTTGAGAACGATGCGTTCCATTGGATGTCTCCTCCAAAAGTTCTAGAACAGGTCATGCGCCGCGCCGCAGCGGGGTTGCGGCTCACACGCTCACGGGCATGGACGAAAGGGATTTGCGCGTTGAGCGGTGGGCGTCGATATCTACCGCGGTGTCTGGACTCTGAGAACGTGCGAAGCGGACGCGGCCCCACGGCGGCGTTCGCGCGCGGGTGACTCCGAGCCCTTTAGACTCCGAGGCTTTCGGGTTGCGAGCGGCGACTCCGTGCTGTTTCAAGGTTTTACCGCTGGCGGGGTATCGCGTGTCTGGAAGCGCGGCTGTGAACCCGTGTGCTCTCAAACAGCGAGGATTAGAAACGGCGTCGGGGGTCGTCACTTCCTGCCTCGGGCTGTACGGCGACGGATTATACATTAAACGTGCGCGACCGCAAGGTCTAAGCGGCCGGGAACCGTTAATAAATTCGCAATAGGCGCGCTCTCCCGAAAGCGCGTAGGACATGCCATTCAGGGCTTCGCCGTCGGCGCGTTCGCGCACAGAGAGAGAGAGAGAAGACGTACTCGACTCTGCGAACCAACGTCACCTGATGAGGGCGAGACTCCTGCGTCGTCACTTCTTCAACGTGGGGAGACGGTCTTCAAGGCTCAGACTTCAAGGCTCAGACTTCAAGGCTCCGGTGGTGCGCGCCTTCTGGCGTGCGGGTTGTATGACTATGTTGTCTATGAGGCGCGTGCGGCCGACGCGCGCGGCGAGCGCGATGAGCAGCGGCCGGTCTTCCGGTATGCGGTCGAACTTCTCCATCGTCTCCGCGTCAACGACGCCGACGTATTCGAGACGCGTCAGAGGCTCGGCCTCGACGCGCGAGCGCACGACCTCGGCCATGCGCTTCGGGTTGCGCTCGCCCTCCATGTAGACCTCTTTCGCCTGTGAGAGAGCCTTGTAGAGGATGACCGCCGCCGCGTGCTGCTCGTCGGTCAGGTACGCGTTGCGCGAAGAGAGGGCGAGTCCCGTCTGCTCGCGCACCGTCGGGAGCACGACGACCTCTATGTCGAAGGCGAGGTCTCGCACGAGACGGCGCACGACGAGAGTCTGCTGCGCGTCCTTCTGCCCGAAGAAGGCGAAGTCCGGGCGGACTGTGTTGAAGAGGACTGTGAGCACCGTCGCGACGCCACGGAAGTGGCCGGGGCGCGCCGCGCCCTCCATCGTCTCCGAGAGCCCCTCGACGTTGACGTAAGTGGCGAAGCCCTTCGGGTACATCTCCTCCGAGGGCGGCGCGAAGATATAGTCCACGTTGTAGTCGGAGAGCTTCGTCGTGTCGCCCGTGAGGTCGCGCGGGTATCGCTCGAAGTCTTCCGAAGGGCCGAACTGCGTCGGGTTGACGAAGACCGAGACGACGACCACGTCGCAGATCGTTCGCGCCTCGCGCACGAGCGAGAGGTGGCCCTCGTGCAGCGCGCCCATCGTCGGCACGAGCCCGATGGTCTTGTCCTCCTCGCGCCGGAGTTTACGCGCGACACTAGCCATTCGCTGGCGGCGATTGATTATTTCCATAAGGGAAGCAGTCAGCTTTCAGCTATCAGCGGTCGGCCGGAATGTCTTTCGTTAAGGGACTCTTCCTGTCGTGTCAGCATGCAAAAGCTGAGAGCTGACCGCTGACCGCTATGTGCTCTTAAGGTCTTTTCGTCTCCTTGTCGCCCGCGTCGCGCGTCATTCCCAACTCCGAGGCGGCGTCGGCGGGGAGCGGGTAGGATTCGGAGTCGGAAGGGAATGAGCCCGCGCGCACATCTTCGGCGTAAGACTGTATGGCCTCGTTCATCACGTCGCGCGCGTTCGCATACTGGCGGACGAAGCGCGGGCTCGTCTTGCTGAACGAGAGGCCGAGGAGGTCGTGCGTGACGAGTATCTGCGCGTCGCAGTCCGCGCCCGCGCCGATGCCTATCGTAGGGATGTGCAGCGCCTCCGTGACGGCGCGCGCAATCTCGCGCGGCACGACCTCTAAGACGACTGCGAAGACGCCCGCCTCTTCGAGCGCGAGTGCGTCCTCGACGAGCGCGCGCGCCGCGTCGGCCGTCTTCGCCTGTAGGCGGTAGTTGCCGAGCTTGTTCAAAGACTGCGGCGTGAGACCGATATGCCCCATCACCGGAATCTCTTCGGCGACGAGACGCCGCACGACCTCGACGCGCGTGCGCCCGCCTTCGAGCTTGACCGCCTCGGCCCCGCCCTCTTTGACGAGGCGCAGCGCGGCGCGCACGGCGTCGTCCGCGCCCGTGTGGTATGTGCCATACGGCATGTCCGCGACGAGGAGCGCGCGCTCGACGCCGCGGCGGACTGCGCGCGTGTGGTGGAGCATCTCTTCGAGCGTGACGGGCACGGTCGAGTCGTAGCCTAAGACGACGTTACCCAGCGAGTCGCCGACGAGGATTATGTCCGTCCCGGCCTCGTCAACGATGCGCGCGGTCGGGTAGTCGTACGCGGTCAGGCAGACCAACTTCTCGCCGCGCTCCTTGCTCGCGCGGACTGCGGGCACGGTCACCTTCTCGGGGCGCTGCTGTTTGAGATAGACCATTTGACGCTTGTTTCCTTCATGCTCCGGCGCGCGCCTAATTGAACGCGCGCGCTATAGAGCAGTTCGAGTGTTTCGAGTGGGTGGCTCAGATAGATCAGCCGGGTGATTGGCGACGGCGACGAGGCGACACTTCAAGCTCATGCACGCGCAGTCGAGAAGGCCCGGCTTGCGGATTTGGTAATCGAGCGACGCTCCGGCAATGAAAGCTGAGAGCCCGACGACAAGGAGAAATGTTCGGCGGCGCATGTTCGGGATAGTTTACGCTCGCGCTACTCGGGTCGGCAAATTTGAGAGCGCCGAATTATAGGCACACGCGGCCGTGGGGGCAAGAGAAAAGGATGAAGGCACATCGTCAGAACCGCGAGCGGTAGCGAGCGGGTGTGCGATTCGACGTGCGAGCCGTGCGTCGGAGCTTGCGACCCGCTCGCTACCGCTCGCGGTTCTGTAGGCTCTCATCCGGCTTCCAGAGTTGTACGAGCGAGCGGTCGTCCGTCTCCGCGAGCAGTCGGGCGAAGGTCTTTTGAAGGACTGGATGGAGCGCGTCGGGCGCGAGTTCGCAGAGCGGCGTGAGGACGAAGCGGCGAAGGTGCATGCGCGTGTGCGGGAGCGTGAGGAGCGGCGTGTCGGCGCACGCGTCGCCGTAGAGCAGAAGGTCCAGGTCGAGCGTGCGCGCGGCCAGTGCGCGAGTGCGTCGTCGTCCGAGCGCGTACTCTACTTTGAGCAGACGCGCGAGCAGCTCTTCGGGCGGCGGGAGCGGCGGGCCGAGTTCCGCGACGGCGTTGAGGTAGGCGGGCTGTGCGTCGTAGACCCCGACCGGCTCCGTCTCGTAGACGGACGAGAGGCGCACGACGCGCAAGGATGCGGACAGCATCCCTCGCACGCCGAGCAGAAGATTCCCCGCGCGGTCGCCGAGGTTCGAGCCCATCCCGACGTAGGCGCGCAGGGACTCGTCGCTTGCTTCAGGCATGACGGAGACTCACGGCCCGAGCCTCATGCGTGCTCCTCTTCCAGCTTCTTGTTGAAGGCGTTCGACTGCCCGCGCGGGACGCTGAGCGTCTTCCATGCGGACGACTTGAGGTGCTTCGCGAGGAAGATTATCTGGCCGACGTGCTCGCCGTAGTGCGTGAGCTGCCGGTTGACGGCCTCGACGATGGTGTGCGGCTCGCGGCGTATCGTGACCTCGCGCATGAGGTCTTCGCCTTTGAGCGGCTCTACCGCGCCGAAGAGGATGCGCCAGCCCTCCTCCCAACGCTCCTCAATCGCGCGGCGGTCTTCTCTGTCCAACTCGAACTCGGTGTCGCGTTGGCGGTCGGGCTTCTCGCCGTCGGAGTCGAGGAAGTCAGTCCAGCGCGAGCGCATGTTGCCCGCCATGTGCTTCAGGATGACGGCGATGCTGTTCGACTCGGGGTCGATGGCCCGGAAGAACTCTTCGTCCGAGACCTGCGCGATGGCCTTGTCCGCGAGCGCCTTCATGCCGCGAAACTCTTCGAGCGCGTTCTCGATGTAGTGCTCAGCGAGCGAGTCTGCCATTGTGTCCATCAACTCCATTATGAATCGCGGGCGCGCTCACTTCGGGGGCGGCGCGTCCGGCACCTTCTTAACTTTAATGTTCCTGCCGAGCGTGCCGGCGGGGAGAAGCTTGAGCGTGCCCTCCATCTCGTCGCCCTTGATTGTGAACTCGAAGACGCCGTGCGTGCTGTTGACTGTGAACTCGCACCTGAGCGTTGACTTCGACGAGTCGTACCTGCATTCGAGCACGCCCATCTCCTCGGGCTTGCCGTTGACTATCTTGTCGGCGGCGAGCACAACCGCGTCGGCCTCGCCCTCCTTCTTCTTTACGTGGTAGACGACGTGTTCGTTCTTACACGCCGGGCGGCTGCCGGTGCAGACGGACTCGCCCTCCCAGTCGCCGAGGACTTTCGAGAGCGAGTCCGAAGCATCTTTATCTTGTCGCGAGGCGGGCAAGGCCGCGACTAAAACGACGGTGAGCGTCAACAGCGCGGCGACGGGCACGAGCGCCCACGCGCTCGCGAGTTTGAAGTCTCTTCGCATCGGGAATCGGTTCCTCAGCCCGTCACCTCTATCACCTCTATCACCTCTATCACATGGGCTCGTCGGCGGTCGGGCCGTAGATTGAAGGGAGCGGCACGTCGAGCAGACGGAGGTAGACCGACAGTTGGCCGCGGTGGTGCATGACGTGGTTGAAGACGAGGCCGCGCACGACGGCCGCGCGCGGGCCTTCAAATATCACGCGTTCGCCGCTGCTCAAGCGCCACTTCTCGAACGCGCGCGAGTCGTCCAACCCCTTCAAACCCTCTACGCCGTCCGCGATGTTCTTGTCGAACTGCTCAAGAATCTCCGCGACGCTCGTCGCGTTGAAGGGCTTGTACTGTCCTGAAGCGAAGTCCAACCCGTCCGCGCCGAGCACGGGGCCGAGCAGGCTCGGCAACTCCGCGACGTGGCCCGCGAGGCGGCCGAGCGTCATAGACTTCTCGTGCGGCTTCCAGTCGAGCTTATCTTCGGGGACGCGTTCGAGCAGGCGTCGCGTCGTCGCGGCCTCCTGCTTCAACTCCGCCGCGAGCGGTTCACCCATTCCCATAAATCAACTCCTTCCGTACGACCGAGGGGGATGAAAAATCGCAGCCAATCTACGCGCACGCGCACGCCAAATCAAGCGCGGCACGCCGCCGTGCGGTTCGGGTCGCGCGCGCCTCGCGTATATACTCGGGCTCGCGTCGGTCTAACGTTTGAGAGGGTGACGGCCGGGGGGCGACTCTTCTATGTCTCAGCTTATGGCGCTCGCGTGGTTGAAGTGGGCGCTCTTCCGAAACTCGATGCGGTCGAAGAAGGCCGTGGCCGGGAGCGTCGCCTCGACCGCCGGTATGCTGCTCGCGCTCGCGGCCTCTCTGCTCGTCGCGGTCTCGCTCGGCGCGGGCGCGTACTTCCTCTCGGTTAACCCGCACGCGGGCGTCGGGAACTCTTCGGAGTTGCAGGACAGTGCGGGCTACGTCCTGCTGCTCTTCATGTTCACGATAGCGTTCATGATGTGGGCGCTGACGCCGCTCGCGCTCGGCGGCGGCAACCGCTTCGGCCCTTCGCGCATGCTGCTCTATCCCGTCTCGCTCGCGAAGCTCTTCGCGGTGGACTTCGTCACAGACCTCACGAGTTTGACCGCGGTCTTCGTCGTCCCTTCGGTGCTCGCTGTGGGCGTGGGCGTGGGCGCGGGGCGCGGGAGACTCGCGGCGTGTCTCGCCGTCTCGCTCTGCGCGGTCGCGTTCGGCCTCTCGCTGTCGAAGCTTCTGTCGGTCAGCATCGGCGCGTTGATGAAGTCGAGGCGCACGCGCGGCGAGACTCTGCTGGCTCTGCTCGGCGGAATGCTCGGCATGACGGGCGCGCTGATGGGGCAGCTCCTGCCCTTTCTCGAACGACACAGCGAGTACCTAGAAGGCGCGCGTTGGAGTCCGCCGGGCGCGGCCGCATACGCGCTCAGCCACGGCACGCGCTCCGGACACGGCGCAGAGCTTCTGCTGTCACTGCTGACGCTCGCCGCGTACGCCGCGGTCTGCGTCTTCGCGGCGTACCGCGTCGCGCGTCGGACGGCGCTCGGCGAGGGCGGTGGCTCGCGCCGTCGCGCGCAGCCCTCGAAGCCGAACGCCGTGGACGCGCGCGAGGTCGTGAGGGAAGGGAAGTATGCGGGCTGGCGTCTGCCTCTGGTGTCGCCGCAGTTCTCGGCGGTCTTCGAGAAGGAGTTGAGGTACGCCGTCAGGAACGCACAGTTGCGCGTCATCGCGCTGATGGCCGTCGGGCTGACGATTGTTTTGAGGATGGCACCGTTTGCGGGGAGCACGCGGCGGGCGTGGGGCATGGTCTCTGAGTACGCGGAGGGCGCGGGCGCGGTCTTCAGCGTCATATACATATTCATGCTCGTCTCGCCCATCTCGACGAACCTCTTCGGCTACGACGGCGCTGGCGCGCGCTCGCTCGTGCTCTCGCCCGCGAACCGCCGCGTGATACTCGCGGCGAAGAACGCGTGCGTCGCCTTCGTCTCGCTCGTGTTAGTGACGGCGGGCGTCTTCGTCGGCGGGCTCGTCTTCGGAGACCTGACCCCGCGCACGCTGCTCTTCGCCGCGCTCTCGTTCGTGACGACGGCCGCGCTCTTCGCGCCCGTCGGCAACTACGTCTCGATGCGCTTTCCGGTGCGCGTCAGATTCGGAAAGCGTATGAGCCGCTCCGGTATAGCTGGACTCATGCTCGTGCCCTTCTTCGTGCTGCTGCTCGTGCCTCCGGCGGCGGCGGTCGCGGCGGCGCACTTCGCGCGGAACCACGCGGTCAAGTATGTTATACTCGCCGCGTTCGCGCTTCTGTCGGTAGGTTTATACGCACTACTGTTGCCCGTGCAGGGCCGCACGCTTGAGAGGCGCGAGCTTGAGATTCTCGAAGCCGTCACGGGTCGCGGCGGCGGCGGGGATGAACAAATTACAGGCTGACGGGAAGAAGGCGGAAGGCAGTAAGCGGAAGGCAGTCGGTTTGCGTCGCGGTCGTCGAAAATGTAATTCGGAGACAGAGACACCAAAAGGGTTTTAGCTGCCTTCTGCTTACTGCCTTCTTCCCGTCACTATCCCAGAGACGGGCCGCGCGACACTCAGGCCGCGCGAGCGCGTCCGGGCGGGCGAGATGGAAGAGCCCCGCCCCTACACAAATGGCTCGCAGAAAATTCAGCAGGCACCAGCGTCACGAAGGCACACCCGTACGCTCTTTTCAGGACTACCTGACCACGCCCGCGCCGCAGACCTCTCGCTCGGAGTTGATGACGCTCGTACGCGGCGGCGAGGACACTTTCCTTGAACTCAAGGTCAAGCTCTCGAACCCCGAGCGCATCGCGCAGGGCATAGTCGCGCTCGCCAACACGGGCGGCGGCCTCATCGTCTTCGGCGTCAACGACAATCTTCGCGTCGAGGGGTTGGACGACGCCGAGTCCGTCCGCGACGAACTCGTGCGCATATGCCGCGAGGACGTTCTCCCGGCCGTCTTCCCATTCCTGGACATCGTCTCGTTCGACAACGGCCTGCGCATCGTCGCGCTCGACATCGAGGGCAAGCGACGCCCTTACCGCACGACCGACGGGCGCTACTTCCTGCGCGTCGGCGCGGAGAAGCGCGAGGCCACGCGCGAAGAGTTGTCGGCACTCATGGACGAGTCGCGCCCCGCCGCCTACGAGAATGTCGCGGCCATCGGCGCGGAGGTCGAGGACATAGACGAGGCGCACCTTTGGAGCTTCGTGCGCGAGTTCGAGGGCGACGCCTTCCCCACCGCGCGCGACGGCGCGGCCTACCCGACCGCAGAGGTCTTAGAGCGCGACCTTCTGCTCGCAGTCCCCGCGGGGATGGGCGCGCACGGCGTGCGCTTCGCGCCGACGGTCGCGGGCCTGCTTCTCTTCGGGCGCGACGAGCGCGTCGCGGAGCTTCTGCCGCGCGCATCCATCACAGCCACGCGATACGCAGGCGACAGCACGCAGGCCGAAAGGGTTGAGACGATTCAGCTCGACGGAAACCTGCACACGCTCTTCGAGTCTTCGTTGCGTTTCGTCGAGCGCTACTGCGACCTCTGGGACAAGCGCCCTCCGCGCGCGCCCAACTCGGAGACCGAGTCGCCCGTGAAGGCGCGCGCGAACTACCAACGCGGCGCGCTCCTCGAAGCCTTAGCGAACGCGCTCGCACACCGTGACCTCGCGCTCGCGGGCGTTCAGACGCGCCTCTCTATCTTCGACCACTCGATTGAGATAACGAACCCGCGCCGTACGGCCGGCTTCGCGCCGCCCACGCAGCGCGCGATACGCTACGGCATCCCGCAGCGCCTCAACCCGCAGACGGCCGCGCTCTTCACGAGCCCCGCCTATGGACTTCGTCTTCCGAAGGGGGGCTTGCCCGCGCTCCTTCGCGACTCGCGACTCTTCTCCGGACGCAAGACGGAGATTCACGCCTTCAACGACGAGTTCCGACTCAGGCTCTACGGGGTCTGAAAGGAAGGTAGGCAGAAGGCAGTAGGCAGTAGGCAGCCAAAAATCGAGAGGCAGCGTTGACTTTAACGGTCACGCTGCCTCTCGTCTTTACTGCCTACTGCCTACTGCCTTCTGCCTACTTCTTCGTCGCCTCGCCCTCTTTCGCCTCGTTGTAGAACTGGCGTGCCTGCACGATGAAGTCCTTCTCGTCGTACTTGCCGTCGCCGTCAACGTCAACCTTGACGACGATCTTGTGGCGCTTGCCGTCGCGTCGCTCGCCGGTCGAGTACGCGAGGCTGTACTGGTTGCGCATCAGCGCGTTGATGGTCTGAAGCGCGGAGTTAAGCTCGCCCGCGAAGGTGATGGGGAAGTACATCCCGCCCGACTCTTCGGCGAAGACGCGCAGGCTGTTGCGCGCCTGAAGCATGCTCATACGTCCAAAACGGCCCGCGCCCGCGATGTTGTCCATCGGGTCCATATTGTCGCCGTACTTCTTGAAGAACAACTCGCCCGTGCCGATGATATAGATGGGGATGCCCGCGTTCTGTACGACCTTGCGCACCTTGTCGAGGTTCGTGTCCAAAGAGGTGTCGAGCCCCGTCGTGACGAGGAAGATGGCCTTGCGGCGGCCCGTTATGTCAACCATGCCGCCGTAGTCCTGCTTGCGCTTGTCCGAGCCTTCGAGCACGACCGAGTCCGCACGCCCGCCCGCGAGCACGAAGGTCAGGGCCTTGTAGAGCACCGCCTCTTCCGAGACGGGGCGGTTCATCGCGAGGAGGTTCATGACCTTGTTGAGCGTGGACGGGTCGTTCGTGAAATCGGTCAGCGGCGTGGGCCGCATGTCGTAGGCGACGACCGAGACGTAGTCATCGCGCGTCTGTAGGACGTTGCGCAGGAACATGAAGGTCGGGTTCAGCATCTCCTCCATGCCGTAGCGATCCTGGCCGCTACTGCCGTAGTAGGACTGGAACTGGCCTATCTTGCTGAACTCAAGTACGACCGCGACCGTGATGGGCGCGTCGGGCGTCGCGAAGTTGGTCACGTCCTTCTGCACGCCGTCCTCGAAGACCGCAAAGTTCTGCTGCTTGAGCCCCGTCACTATCTGCTTCGACTTCTTGTTGATGACGACGGCCTCGATCTGGACGATGTTCGACGTGACCTTCACGACCTCGTCGCTCTTGATTGCATCGGGCGGAACGGGCTCGGCCGTCGGCTCGGTCTGTGGCGTCGTCTGCTGCGTCTCGTCGGGCCGCGTGTTCTTCTTCTGCGGCTCCTGCGGCGGCGTGCGGCGCGACTGCGCGAGCGCGTTCGGAAGGGGCGCGGCGAGCGCGACGAGTGCGAGCGCGAAGGCGGCTGCGGCGCGGCGCGTAAAGGATATTTTCATGACTTAATAGAACCTCTGGTAAGTCTGATAAGTAAGGGGCCGGGGAAACTTTTTTACGGTTCGCCCCAGAATAGTAAGTCGCCCCGCGCACACGGTCAAACGGACGAAGGGCCGGAACTCTTTGGATGTGCGGCGCGGGCAAATGGTTTCACGCCCGCGCCGCACATCCAAAGACTTCCGGCCCTCTTAAACTACGACCCGCGAACTTCAGCGGTCGCCGCCACCACCACCGCCCGCGATGGGCTCGACCTCTATCACCGCGTCGTAGCTGCCCGTGTTGTCTTCGAGCTTGCCCTCGTTGACGCCGAGGAAGAGGCGGCCGTCGCGCGGCGCGTAGAACTCACGGTTCGCGCCGACGGGAATGAAGTCGTCGTTGTCGTCGCCGATGACGGCGATAAGCTCGCCCGTCGGCTCGTTGCGCATGAGCTTCTCGGTGTCAACGACGCGCGGCAGCCCCGTCGGCGTCGAGAAGCGCCCCTCGCCGAGCGACACGCGGCCCGTCGCGGAGATGCGTAGCTTCTGCCCCTTGCGAACCATCAGCCCCGAGTCAGTCCACCCGTTCGCCTTGTTGTCAGCACCCACGCGAACGCGTATCGGGAAGAAGGCCGACTGCCCGCCGCCGCCCGCGGGCGAGGTCGGCTGCGTGGATGAAGGGGACGTTGAGCCGGTGTTCGAGCGCCCCGCGTTCGTGCTTCCCGTATTTGAAGTGCCGCCGTCGTTGCCGAGCGTGGGCGGGCGTTGCGTGTTCGTTCGTGTCGGCTGTGGCTGCGGCTGCGAGCGCGCGCTCTCGGCGGGCGGCGTGTACGGGTCGCCCGCCGGGGGTTCGGCGACGCCCGCGACGCCAGCCGAGTCGAACTCGATGGAGTCAATGTCGTCTATGTAGACCGTGACGCGGCTGCGTCGGCCGCCCGCGCCCGCCCCGATGAGTACCGTGAACTGCTGGTCGCGGAAAGAGACTATCTGGCCGCGTATGACTTGGCCGTCCTTCAGATGGATTGTATCTCCGAGCACGGAGGCAGCGAGGACGAGTGCGAGGGAGAGGGCTGCGAGCGTGCGGGTGACTCTGCGAATCATAATAACTCCTCCTGGTCGGGGCGGCGCGAAACTGTTCTTCGATGGCCTATGTATGTAACAGAGAGAGCCGCGCTTTTGCAAAGGGAGAGTGTTCGAGGCCCGGCCGGATTGATGAATGAATACGCGCCGTCCGTTGCCCGTTCGCTCGGCGGGGCGTCCTCAACGTTTGAGGGGCGGCGCGTCCATCGCTCCGCGCGAGTGGCCCGAAAGTGTCTGCGCGTGTACGCATGCGTGCAGACTCGGCGGCCCGCGTAGAGTCATTCTAGATAAAACTGTTGACAGGCGTATGCGTGACTTGCTATAAGCCTCTCAACCCCGTGTTAATCGCTTACGTAAACGTTTTTCGCGGGATAGATTTGCAACAGCGTCTTCCAAACGAAAAGACAAGTGAATAGCGGCTCCGCGACGACTTGAAGGTCTCTCACCCGCGCGGGGTCTCGGCGCGGCCGTCTCGCGCAAGGGTCAAGGGCAGTCCTCTTACGGAGGTTCTCGGCCCCGCGGGCCTTTTTGGCACGTCGAGGCTTTGAGCGGGCGCGCCAGCAGTCTACCTGCCGCCGATGCGCGGCTTCTTACCGATTTTCGGTTTCGAGTGGAGAGGGGAGTTCTATGAGATCGCACAGGCTTTTCGCATTCGCGCTTCTGACGCTTCTGCTGGCGACGACGGCCGCCTACGCGCAGAGCGACCGCGGCTCGATAACGGGCACGGTCACAGACCCGACGGGCGCGGTCGTCCCCAACGCGAAGATAACCGCCACGAGCCTGGACACCGCCGAGGTGCGCGAGGTGACTTCGAGCGGCGAGGGCAGCTACACGCTGCCGGAGCTTAGGGCCGGGCGCTGGCGCGTGAGCGTCGAGGCACAGGGCTTCAAGTCGGTCACGGTCGAGGACTACAAGGTCGCCGTGCAGGTCACGCACAGCCTCGACTTCAAGCTCGAAATCGGCGCTGTGGCCGACGTTGTGACGGTGACGGCCGAGCAGCAGTTCGCCATACAGACCGACACGCCCGTGCGGCAGACGAACGTCAACGAGCGGCAGGTCAAGGAACTCCCGCTTCAGGTCAGCTCCGAGTTTTCGGGGCGCACGCCTCTCTCCTTCATCTTCCTCGACAGCAACGTCACGTCGGGCGCGGGCTCCGGGACGAACGCGTCGAACTTCCGAGTCAACGGCGGTCAGGGGCTCGGCACCGAGATACTGATTGACGGTGCCTCGACGCGCCGCTCGCAGAACGGCTCGTTCTTCTCGGAGGTGGCGCCAGGGCCGAACGCCTATCAGGAGTTCACCATCTCGACCTCGAACTACTCGGCCGAGTACGGCCAGTCGTCGGGCGGCGTCGTCAACTTCACACTGAAGTCGGGCGGCAACGAGTACCACGGCGAGGTCTACGACCTCTTCCGCAACAACGCGCTCAACGCGAACAGCTTCCTCAACAACTCGCAGAACCTTCCCATCGTGCGCGACCACGAGCACGACTACGGCGGCAACGTCGGCGGCCCGATATATCTGCCGCGCTTCGGCGAGGGCGGCAAGAGTTACTGGTCGGGGAAGAATCGCGCCTTCTTCTTCTTCAACATGGAGAGCTACCGCTTCTCGCAGGGCGAGAACGTTCTCGTCTCCGTCCCGACCGCGAGGATGCGTACGGGCGACTTCTCCGAACTACTCACCGACCCCGTCATACTCGCGCGCAACGGCGGCCCGATACAGCTCTACAGCCCCATCGCGGGCTTCGACGCGCAGGGGCGTCCCATTGTCGCGCCCCTGCACTCGCGCGTCGCGATTCCCGGCAATCGACTAGACCTCTTCCGTCTGCCGACGGGCCAGTCAATCATAGACCCCGTCGGCCAGAACATAATGAGCTTCTTCCCGCAGGCGAACCGTCCGGGCGTCTTCCGCAACTACCTCGCGCAGTCCTCGACGCCGACGCAGATGAACAATCCGACCTTCAAGATTGACACGATACTTTCGGACAGGCAGCGGCTCACGTTCAGCTTCGCCTACCGCAACAACACGCGCGTCGCGGGCGGCGCGCCGCGCTTCCCCGACCCCGTAATAGCCTTCGGCCGCTGGAACCAGTTCTTCAAGTCGCAGTTCTACCGCCTACAGCACGACTACACCTTCGGCCCGAACCTGCTCAACCACTTCAACGCGGGCTTCAATCGCTACGACGTGGCGAACCGCAACACGACCGAGGGCTTCAATACGCAGTCGCTCGGCTTCCCCGCAGGCGCGACGCAGAACAAGGCTTTCCCCGAGATTGACTTCCCCGGCTACGGCGACCCGGCCGACCCTAACGGAAACGTCCGAGCCTATCAGGGCATCGGCTCGACCTTCTTCAGCGACCGCCTGCGCGACAACGGTCTTGAGTTCTCGGACTTCATGACCTTCATACACGGCCGTCACACCATGAAGTTCGGCGGCGACTTCCGTATCCAGCGTTTCAACATCCACCAGTTGCTCTCGCCCGGCGGCTGGATCAATTTCCGCTCGCCGCAGACGAGCAACTGCGACTGCGACGCCGAGGGCTTCCCCATCGCGAGCCTCCTGACGGGCGCGACCGAGTTCTCCTTCAACGCCGCGCAGAACTTCGACCCCGCCTGGCGTCAGTTCACACACTCCTACTTCTTCCAGGACGACATCAAGGTCACGCCGCACCTGACCGTCAACGCCGGAGTGCGCTACGACCTTCCGGGTCTTCGCACCGAATCGCACGGCGCGTTCCGAGGCTTCGACCCGAGCGTGCCGAACCCGGCGGCGGGCGGCCGACTCGGCGCGCTCGTCACCGCCGACGCCACGACCAACGGCGGCATACAGGCGTCGGACGCGACCCTCACGCGACCCGACCGCTCGAACTTCGGGCCGCGCCTCGGCTTCGCATACACGCTCAACAGTAAGACGGTCGTGCGCGGCGGCGCGGGGCTCTACTACGCGCCCATCATCTACGGCGTCAACGGCGCGAACACTCTGACCGAAGGCACTGCGGGCTTCAACACGCCCTTCGTCGCCAACTGCGACACGGGGCCGGGCTGCACGGCGAACGAGCGCGCCGACCTCTTCCTGCGCTCCTTCCGACAGGTCTCCGCCTCGACGCCGACTTCGCAGTTCATAAACAGCAGCGTCGACTTCTTCGACCGCGACTTCCGAACGGGCCGCACCTTCCAGTACGGCGTAGACATTCAGCGCCAACTGCCCTGGAAGTTCGTCGCGACCCTCAGCTACACGGGCCACCGCGCCTCGCGCCTGCGCTCGAACTTCTCGCGCATCAACGCGCTCCCGTTCAACGCGCTCCGGCTCGGCGCGCCTCTGTTGAGTAAGAATCTCAACGACGTGACTTCGGCCGAGCGCGCCTACGCGTCGAGCGTCGGCGTGACCCTGCCCGCCAACTCGAACGCGGTCTTCACGGGATTCAACGGCAGCGTCGGCCAAGCCTTAAAGCCGTTCCCGCAGTACAACTTCATCACCAATCAGTTGGAGAGCCAGGGGCGTAGCTGGTACGACGCGGGCACGGCGAAGTTGGAGCGGCGCTTCTCGAACGGCATACAGTTCGGCGCGTCCTACACCTTCTCGAAGCTCCTGACGAACGCGGCCGAAGACCTCTTCGGCGGCTCGCCCACGGGGAGCCTGATACAGATACCGGGCGACAGCGCGGGGCTCAAATCCATCTCGCCCAACAACGCGACGCACGTCTTCGTCGTCAACTATCTCATCGAGCTTCCGTTCGGCAAGGGCCACCACTTCATGAACGGCGGCGGTTGGAGTGATCGCATCTTCGGCGGCTGGCAGATAAACGGCATACAGCGTTACGAGTCGGGACTCCCGCTCGTCATCAGGCAGACGCGGCAGGACTTCTTCAGCTCGGGCAGCCCGACGGGCTTCAACACAGACCTGCGCCCGAACCTGACGGGCCAGCCCATCCTGACGAACAACCCGGAGACGGGCTCGCGCGTACAGGTCTTCAACCCCGCCGCGTTCGCCGCGCCGCCTTGCTACACGTGCGCGCCCGCCGAGACACTCGCGAGCGGCGCAATCAATCCCGACTACGCGGCCTACTATGCGAACCCGCTGCGCTTCTTCGGCAACGCCCCGGCGACGATAAGCAGTGCGCGCGTCAACCCCTTCTTCCTTGAGAACATCAGCCTGCTCAAGAAGACGAGGCTCACCGAGACGGTCACGATGGAGCTTGGCGCTGAAGCCTTCAACGTCTTCAACCGCCACCGCTTCAACTACCCCGGAAGCGATCTGATCGACCCGGCAAACTTCGGGTTCGCGAGCGTCGGCGACGCTACCTTCTACTCGCCGCGCGTCATCCAGATACGCGTCCGGTTCACATACTGAGCCGGGCCACTCGGGGAATGAACGGCGCGGGAGAGTTGGGTTAAACTCTTCCCGCGCCGCTCTCTTTATCGCTCCCGGAATGACTAACGCTTCCAAGACGCGCACGCTGCTCCTTCTCCTGCTCGCCTCGGCGTTCATACTCGCCGCTTGGCCCGCACACGCGCGCGCGCAAGTGCGTCGCGGCCGAAGCGACACGGCAACGCAGACGGGCGCGGGCGCGACGCGCGTTCAAAGTCACGACGAGAGTCGCGCTTCGGCCTTCGTCACGGAAGGCGCTGACGCGCTCGCGCGAGGCGACGAACAATCCGCGCGCGCATCCTTCGCGAAGGCATTGCAGGCAGACCCGGACAACGTGGACGCGCACACGTACCTCGGCGTGCTCTCCGACCGCGCGGGCGATTTGAAGGAGGCCGAGCGACACTTCGCGGCGGCGGCGGCCTTCGCTCCGTTCTCGGCCTCGGCGCGCAACAACTACGGCGCTCTGCTCATGCGCGTCGGCCGCACGCAGCTCGCCGCCGCGCAGTTCGAGGCTTCGCTCAAGCTCGACCCGTCGCAGCCGAGCGCGCTCGTCAACCTCGCGCAGATACATTTCAACTCGGGCAAGCCCGAAGAGCTACGCACGGCGCGCGACCTCTTCGCGCGAGCGCACGCGGTCGCGCCCGACGCGGAGATTGCGCGCGCGCTCGTCGTCATACACTTACGCCTCGGCGAGAGGGAAGAGGCCGCCGCCGCGTACCGCGACTACTCCGCGCGCGTCGCCGCGTCTTCAACTTCGGGAGCTTCATCTTCGACGGCGACGCCTTCCGTACCCGACGTATCCTCCGCCGCGTCGCGCGCGGAACTCGGCGCGGCCCTGCTCGAAGGCGGGCTCGTTGACGAAGCGGCCGCCGAGTTGAGCGGGGCGGTCGCGCTCGAACCCTCGAACGTGGACGCGCTCGTCGCGCTCTCTCGCGCGCATCTCAGGCGCAAGGATATCAAGGCCGCGGGCCTCGCACTCGAATCCGCGGTCGCGCGCGGCGTGGACTCCGCGCGCATCTATGCGGCGCTCGCGGACGTGTACGAGGCCGGAGGCTACGTCGAGAACGCAATCCCCGCGATGCGTCTCGCGATAGCGCGCGACCCTCGCAACGAGTCGTACCGTCTGCGCTACGGTCTTCTCTTGAACGACACGAAGGCTCCCGCCGCGGCCGTCATACGACTGCGCGAAGCGCTCACGGAGTTCCCGAACTCTTCGCCCCTCTGGCTCGCGCTCGGCATCGCGCAGATGGGCGACGGCAAATCGGACGACGCGCGCAAGTCGTTCGAGCGCGCGCTCGAACTCGACCCGCGCTCCGCGCCCGCGCTCGCATACCTCGGCTCGACCTACGGCGAGCGCGGCCAGTATGCCGAGGCCGCCGCACTCTACGAGCGCGCCATCGCCGCCGCGCCGAACGTCGCCGTCCCTTATTACCTTGCGGCCGACGCGCTGCTCAAACAGCCCGAGGTTGACGCGCCGCGCGTCGAGAAGTATCTCGCGCGTGCCGTCGAGCTTGAGCCCGACTTCGCCTCAGCGCACCTGGCGCTCGCGAAGCTCTACGTTCGCGGCGAGCGCTGGGCGGAAGCGGCCGTCGCATTCGAGCGCGTCACGCGCCTCGACCCCGAATCGTCGGAGGCGCACTACCAACTCGGCCGCGTCTACGTGCGACTCAAACGCGCGCCGGAAGCGCAGCGCGAACTCGACCGCTTCAAGCAACTGAGCGAGGCGCAGAAGGAGAAGCGCGAGACAGATCGCCGCGACCTCCTACGCCGCCTCGCCAACGTCCGCTTCTAAAGTCCGACTCGATGAACAAGGGAATCGGAGACATGAGAACCTTCGCAGCCGTCGCCTTCATCTTCGCGCTCGCAGCCTCCGCGTTGACTGCGGGCGCGCGGCAGTCGTCGTCGTCGCCGCAGCAGCCTTCGACAGCGCAGCAGCAGCCCGCCTTCGACCAGTGGGCCGACGACTTCTCTAGCGCGGCGCTCGACGAGACGAAGTGGGAGCGCTTCTCTTTCGAGGGCGCGGGCGGCGGAAAGCTCGAAGTTAAAGACGGCGAGCTTCGCATACGCAGCGTGAACGGCTCGCGCTCGGGCGTGCGAAGCCGTCAGTCGTTCGCCGCCGACAAGTTCAGCGTCGAGGCGAAGATCGCGCGCGTCGGCCAGCAGTTGCTTCTGCCGGGCGACAAGGGCTCGCCGCTCGGCTTCGCGTCGCTGACGATTCTCTTCGACGGCTCGGGCCGTAACCGCGTCGAGTGGATTCTGACGAGCGAGGGCACGTTCGAGGCTTGGTCGGTCGTTGACGGCCGGGGCGAGCGCATAGACGACCGCAAGCTCGGGACGAAGTTGAAGAACCCCGTCCTCGCAATCGTCCGTCGCGGCGACGAGTTTCTCTTCGTCCTCAACGGCCCGGACAGCCCGCCCGAGGCCGCGCAGGTCGGACTCAAGAAGACCATCAAGAACCTCCCGCGTACGTTCCACGTCATGCTCTACGGCTTCGGCTCGTCGGAGAACGACTGGGATGACGTGCGCGTCGTGACGGCCAAGTAGTCAAAGCCCGTGTGGACAATGCCCTCAATCGGCAAACATATGAGACTCGCCCTCCGCCTCGTCCTCTTCGCATGCGTCGCCCTTCTGTCGCTCGCGCCCCGCGCGTCGGCGCAGAGCGCGGGGGCGGTGCCTCGCTCCGAAGTGCCGCGGCCCGACTTCGTGCGCGCCGACTGGCAGACGCTCAACGGCCGTTGGGAGTTCGAGTTCGACGATGCCGACCGAGGCGTCGCCGAGCGCTGGTACGCGCCTGGCGCGGCGAAGCATTTCACGAAGAGCATCAACGTGCCCTTCGCATTCCAGACGAAGTTGAGCGGCATCGGCGACACGTCCTTTCACGATGTCGTGTGGTATCGCCGCGACCTTCGCATGCCCGACGCTTACACGCGCGCGGGCCGCCGCGTGCTGCTCAACTTCGGGGCCGTGGACTACGAGGCCGACGTGTGGGTCAACGGCGAGCACGCGGGCGCGCATCGCGGCGGCAACGTCGGCTTCGCGCTCGACGTGACGGACTACCTGAAGGCCACGGACAACTCAGTCGTCGTTCGCGCCTACGACCCTTCGACAGACCGGACGCTCCCGCGCGGCAAACAGTTCTGGCAGCCGAAGTCCGAGAGCATCTGGTACACGCGAACCAGTGGAATCTGGCAGCCCGTCTGGGTCGAGTCGGTGGATGCGACGCACGTCGAGCGGCTGCGCATCACGCCCGACGTTGATAACTCGCAGGTCTCCGTCGAGGCAGTCCTTAATCGTCTCGCGCCCGACACGAAGCTGCGCACGACCGTGCGCCTGAACGGAAAGCTTCAGGCTCAGTCCGACGTGTCTTGCACGAGCACGCGCCCCGTCGCGGTGCATAAGCTCAACGAACAGAGGCTCTGGGCTCCGTGGGAGCCGACGCTGTACGACCTGACGGTTGAACTCGTCTCGGCGGACGGCCGCGTGCTCGACCGAGTCGAGAGCTACTTCGGGCAGCGAAAGGTGAGCACGCACGACGGCAAGGTCTACCTCAACAACTATCCTTACTTCCTACGCCTCGTGTTGGATCAGGGTTACTGGCCCGACAGTCTGCTCACGCCCCCTTCGGACGAGGCGATGCAGTTCGACATAAAGACCTCGAAGGCTTTTGGGTTCAACGGCGCGCGCAAGCACCAGAAGGTCGAAGACCCGCGCTGGCTCTACTGGGCGGACAAGCTCGGCTACTTCGTCTGGGGCGAGATGGCGAACGCGCAGGACTACTCCGACCTCTACGTCGCGCGCTTCACGGACGAGTGGCAGCAGATAGTCGCGCGCGACTACAACCACCCTTCGATTATCGTCTGGGTTCCGATAAACGAGTCCTGGGGCGTGCTCGACATCTTCACCAACCGGCAGCAGCAGGAGCACGCGAAGTCGCTCTACTATCTTCTGCGCTCGATAGACCCGACGCGCCTGGTCGTGGACAACGACGGGTGGGAGCACACGGACGCGACAGACCTCTTCACGCTCCACGACTACGCGCGCACGGGCGAAGAGCTTGCGGCGCGTTATAAAATCCTCGAAACCGACGTGAGCCACATTCCGCGAAACGGCCGCGACGCGCTCGCCGTCGGCTACCGCTATAACGGCTCGCCGCTCGTGCTCACCGAGTTCGGCGGCATCGCCTACCGCGTGGGCGGCCCGAAGGCGCAGAACGAGTGGGGCTACTCCGGGATTGAGCCGACGAAGGAGGCGATGCTCAAGCGGCTCGACGGATTGGTGAAGGCGATTGTGGCGAACAAGGTCTGGGGCGGCTTCTGCTACACGCAGTTGACCGACGTTGAGCAGGAGATTAACGGGCTGATGACCTACGACCGAAAGCCGAAGGCCGCGCCCGAAGAGTTCGAGAAGATTTTCGGCCAGCGCTGACGGATGAGAGCGAGCCTTACAAAGATGAGAGGGACGGGCGTGAAACGCGCGGCGCGTTCGTCTCTAATCACGCGCTCTCTGCTCGCGGCACTGTGCGTCGCGCTCTGCCAGCCCGTCTCGGCCTTCGCCTTCTCGTCGAGCGTGACGGTTGACGCGTCGAAGGTCGAGAACAGGATAAGCCCTCTGCTCTACGGGCAGTTCATGGAGTTCATGTTCGAGGGCGTGAAGGGCGGCGTCCACGCCGAGCTTCTGCGCGACCGCTCGTTCGAGGAAGCGCCGAACGCCGTCGGCCTGCCGCGCGACTGGGAGCGATACCCCGACGATGCCGAACTGCTGTCGGTCGCCGCGGCCACGTCGAACGCGGACTTGAGAAGCTACGCCATGTCGAACAGCTTCGCGACGCCCGACGCCGTCGCGCTCCGACGCGGGCGGGTTCGCATAGCCGCCGACCGAAAGATTATGCTGCCGAAGCAGTCCGTCTCGGTGCTGACGTTCAGAACCGTCGGCCCCGAAGCCTCGGCCCTGAAGGAAGGGCCGTAAACTGAGTGATGCACAACGTCATGAACATCGAGCGGAAAGAGGTACGGGCTTGAAGCCTTTCGAGACCCTCATGCGCGCTTTCGCTGAGCGCTACGGGCACGCCGCGCGCTGCTTCCGCGCGCCCGGCCGCGTCAACCTCATAGGCGAGCACACGGACTACAACGGCGGCTTCGTCCTGCCGATGGCGATAGACCGCTCGACGTTCGTAGCCGCGAGCCCGCGCGAAGACCGTCTCGTCAACGTCCACTCGCTCAACCGCGAAGAGTCTTTCACGTTCGACCTCGACCATCCGGGCGAGCCTCGGCGCGGCCTCTGGTTGGATTATGTGGAGGGCGTGGCGCGCGCTCTTGAGAGTCGCGGCGCGAAGTTGCGCGGCGCGGAATTGATGCTCATCTCCGACGTGCCGGAGGGCGCGGGGCTCTCCTCTTCGGCCGCGCTCGAAGTCTCGACGGGGTTGGCCTTGTCTTCAATCTCGGGCGCGGAGGTTGACCGTGTAACGCTCGCGCTCGCGGGCCAGCAGGCCGAGCACACGTACGTCGGGACGATGTGCGGCATCATGGATCAGTTCGTCGCCGCGCTCGGCCGTGAGGGGCACGCGCTGCTGATTGACTGCCGCACTCTCGAAGCCTCGCCCGTACCCTTAGACACCTCGCGCGTCTGCGTGGCGATTACGGACACGAACGTCAAGCACGAGCTTTCAGGCTCGGAGTACAACGCGCGCCGCGCGGAGTGTGAAGAGGGCGTGCGAATGCTTCGACGATTCCTTCCGGGCATAGAGCAGTTGCGCGACGTGAGCGTCGAAGAGTTCGAGCGCTTCGCCTCGGAGCTTCCCGAAGTCGTGCGTAGGCGTTGCCGCCACGTCGTGACCGAAGACGCGCGCACGCTCTCGGCCGCCGACGCTCTGCGGCGCGGCGAACTCGAAGAGGTCGGCCGACTGATGCGTCTCTCGCACGAGTCTCTGCGAGACGACTATGAAGTGAGCTGCCCCGAGCTGGACGTGCTCGCGGAGACCGCGTGGGGCGTAGATGGCGTGCTCGGCTCGCGCATGACGGGCGGCGGCTTCGGCGGCTCGACTGTCAGCCTCGTCCGGCGCGAGCGCCTCGCGGAGTTCCGCGCCGCGCTCGAAGCTCCCTACGCGGCGCGCTTCGGCCACCCCCCGACCTTCTACGTGTCGGACGCGGCAGGCGGGGCGGAGGAGGTCAAGAGTGATAAGTGATAAGTGATAAGTGATAAGTGATAGGTGATAAGTGATAGGTGATAAGTGATAAGTGATAAGTGATAAGTGAGGAGAAGAAGATGCTTGTTGCCTGCTTCTCATCACTCATCACTCATCACTCATCACTCCAAAAATTATGAGTAGCATCAAGGACGTTGCGCGCGAGGCGGGCGTTTCGACCGCGACCGTCTCGCACGTCATCAACAGCACACGTTTCGTCTCGGACGAGGTTCGCGCGCGGGTGCTCGCGGCCGTCGAGCAGTGCGGCTACTATCCGAACGCGCACGCGCGCAGCCTCGCCTCGGGCCGGAGTCACGTCGTCGGGCTGGTCGTCTCGGACATCTCGAACCCTTTCTTCCCCGAGCTTGTGAAGTCAATCGAGGCGGCGGCCTTCGAGCGCGGCTACGACGTGATGCTCTCGAACACGAACTACGACCCCGAGCGCACGTCGCACTACATACGCCGCTTCATCGAGCGCAAGCTCGCGGGCGTCGTCGTGATGACTTCGGAGCTTGACGCCGAGTTGATCGGCGAACTCGCGAAGCGCGAGGTGTCGGTCGTCTTCCTCGACCTCGGCGAGCCCGGCTTTCACATGAGCAACCTACGCGTGAACTACGAGGCGGGGATAGAGGAGGCCATAAGCCACCTCGTCTCGCTCGGCCACACGGAGATTTCGTTCATAGGCGGCCCCGCGCACCTGCGCTCGGCCGCTCGTCGGCGCGAGGCTTTCGTCGCTTCGATGCATCGGCATCTGCCGGAAGCGCGCGCCGAAGTGTTCCGCGGCGACTTCAAGCTCGAAGGCGGAAGGCGGGCCGCGTGCGAGATGCTTGATTCGCACGAGAGGCCGACGGCCGTCGTCGCGGCGAACGACATGATGGCGCTCGGCGCGATGGTCGAGTTTCGCGCGGCGGGGCTTCAGATACCGCGCGACGTTTCAATCGTCGGCTTCGACGACATAGCGTTCGCGACCCTGTGCGAGCCGCCGCTGACGACCGTCTGCCTGCCGCGCATGGAACTCGGCCGCCGCGCGGTAGAGGCTCTGATGACGGCGATAGACCGGCCCGACCAGCAGGGCGTAGAGATAAACATTCCGACCTACCTCATCACGCGCGGCTCGACCGCGGCTGCACGCGCGCAAGACGCCGAGCAGTCGCGACACGGCGCGGACTCGAAGCAGGGCGCGGACGGGCGCGGTACGGCCGCGAAGCGCAAAGGGGCGAGCAGGAACAAGGAGAGGGTGAGATGAGTGATGACTGAAAACTTTTCGACCCGGACGAGCGCGACGTTGATGAGAGCGTTGCCGATGAAAGTTATGCCGACGAGAGTTATGCCGACGAGAGTTGTGCTGACGAGAGCGATGTCGATGAGAGCCGCGCTGCTTGTGCTCTGCCTCTTCGCCTTGACGCCAGCCGCCGCCGCGCGGCAGCGTGGCGCGACGTACGCGAATCCCGTCGAGCCGGGAGACTTTCCAGACCCTTCGTTGATACGCGTCGGGCGCGACTACTGGGCTTCGGCGACGACCTCGGAGTGGGGGCCTGAGTTTCCGATTCTGCACTCGCGCGACCTCGTCAACTGGGAGGTGGTCGGCGCGGTCTTCCAGCGTCGCCCGGAGTGGGCGGTGGGAAGTTTCTGGGCTCCCGAGCTTTCGCAAGACCGCGGACGCTTCTTCGTCTACTACGTCGCGCGCAAGAAGGGCGGTTCGCTGTGCGCGGCCGTCGCTACGTCGGCGCGACCGCAGGGGCCTTACACAGACCACGGCCCGCTCGTCTGTCAGGAGGTCGGCTCGATCGACCCGTTCCCCGTCACGGACGAGCAGGGCCGACGCTACCTTCTCTGGAAGGAGGACGGCAACAGCGTAAGCAAGCCGACTCCTATCTGGGCTCAGCAACTTTCAGCCGACGGGACGCGGCTCGTCGGCGAGCGGCGCGAGCTGTTCCACAACGACCGGCCGTGGGAGAAGCATCCGACGCTTCCATACGGCGATTTAGTCGAAGGCCCTTCGGTCGTGCGTCGCAATGGTTGGTTCTACCTCTTCTACTCGGGCAACTTCTGCTGCGGGCGCGAGTGCGCTTACGCGGTCGGCGTCGCGCGAGCGCGTAAGCTCCTCGGGCCGTGGGAGAAGTACGACAAGAATCCGATTATGGAGGGCAACAATGATTGGCGCTGCCCCGGCCACGGAACGGTTGTCGAGGACGAGCGCGGGCGCACATGGTTCATGTACCACGCATACCAGCCGAAGGACTTTGTATACGTCGGCCGTCAGGCGATGCTCGACGAAGTGATCTGGGGGCGTGACGGCTGGCCTTCGATTAACGAGGGCCACGGGCCGAGCGCGGTCGCGCACTCGCCCTACCAGACGCGCGACGCGAAGTCGGGGCGGCGATTCTTCGACGACTTCCTCTCCGCGACTCTGCGGCCCGGCTGGCAGTGGCCGCAAGCGAGCGTGCCCGACTTCCGCGTTGACACGGCGGGCCGAGGGTGGCTCGTGCTTTCAAAGGGGCGCGAACAGACGAACAACTCGGACTTCGTGCTCGCGCATACGACGACGACGGGCGACTACGTCGCGACGACTCATCTGGACTTGCGCGACAAGAAGGGGACTGAGTTCGCGGGGCTTTCGGCGTACGGCGACGCGGAGAACTCCGTGGGCGTCGGAGTTCTGGGCGCTCGCTCGGTCGGAGTCTGGCGGATGGAGAAGGGGAAGGGCGAGCCCGTCATGCAGCCCGACGACGCGATGCCGCGCGGCCCGACAATCTACCTGCGCATGACCGTGCGCGAAGGTCATCTCTACCGGTTCGCCGTGAGCGGCGAAGGCCGTAGATGGACGGATGTGGGCGAGGAGGTTGACGGAAGTTTCCTTCCGCCGTGGGACAGGGGCGTGCGCGTGGCTCTGGTCTCGACGGGCGGGCCAGCGCGCTTCGACTTCCTGCGGGTCGAGCCCCCGCGCTGAGAGTTTGCGGCGGCGCGCTTCGGATCGCTTCGAGTCACTTCGCATAGAGCCGTTGCGTTAAGATTTCTGATATTCATTCAACAACCGGAGAGTAAACAATGACATCGCTCATCAAAGAACGGCGCGGCCTCTTCTGCCTCGTGCTCGCCTTCGCGCTCGTGGGCCTCGTGCTCGCGGCGGGCTGCCGCAAGGAGGAGGGCGGAGGCGGCGCGGGAGGCGCTGACGGCGGCGGCGCGAAGAAGATGCGCGTCGGCTTCTCGCAGACGGAGACGGACGGCCCCTGGCGCATAGCCGAGACCAACAGCATGCAGGACGAAGCGAAGAAGCGCGGCTACGAACTCGTCTTCACGAACGCGCGCGGCGACACGGCGACGCAGGTCTCGAACCTCGAAGACCTCGTCGCGCAGCGAGTCGAGGCTATCTTCCTCGCGCCGCGCGAGGCCAAAGGCTTCGAGTCGGCTTTGCAGGCGGCGAAGGACGCGAAGATACCGGTCTTCCTCATAGACCGCGAAATCGAAGGCGGGAAGGCGGGCGAAGACTACGTGACCTTCATCGGCTCGAACTTCGTCGAAGAGGGCAGGCGCGCGGGCGAGTGGCTCGTCAAACAGACTTCGGGGAAGGCAGGGATTGTCGAGCTGCTCGGCAGCGCGGGCGCGTCCGTCGCGAACGACCGCCATCAGGGCTTCGCCGACGCCATCAAGTCTTCCCCCGACATGAAGATCATCGCCTCGCAGAACGGCAACTTCACGCGCGCCGAGGGGCAGAAGGTGATGGAGAGTCTCATACAGGCTCACGGCCGCGCGATAACGGCCGTCTACACGCATAACGACGAGATGGCGATGGGCGCGATTCAGGCGCTCAAGGCCGCGAACATGAATCCGGGCAAGGACGTGATAGTCGTCTCGGTGGACGGCCAGAAGTCCGCGCTACAGGCGATCATCGACGGCCAGATGAACGCGACGGTCGAGTGCAACCCGCGCTTCGGCCCCGTCGCCTTCGACACGCTGGAGAAGTTCAAGCGCGGCGAGAAGATTCCCACCAAGATTATCAACGAAGACCGCTTCTTCGACTCGGCCAACTCGAAGCAGTTCGTCGGGGAAGCGTTCTGAACGCAAGTTCAAAGTTCCAGGTTGCAGGTTCAAAGTTAAGAGCTTTGCGCCTTCAAACTTTGAACCTGCAACTTGTAACTTGCAACTCTTATGTCCAATCAGCCTCTCCTCCGTATGGAGGGAATTCGGAAGGTCTTCTCGGGCGTGGTGGCGCTCGACGGCGTCGACTGCACAATCGAGCGCGGCGAAGTTCACGCGCTCGTGGGCGAGAACGGCGCGGGCAAGTCTACGCTCATAAAGATTATGACGGGCGCGTACCGGCGCGACGGCGGGCGCGCGCTCCTCGAAGGTCGCGAGGTCAACTTCCGCTCGCCCGAGGAGGCGCAAGGAGAGGGCGTCGTCGCGGTCTATCAGGAGGTCAACCTCCTCATGTTCCGCACCGTCGCCGAGAACATCTTTTTGGGGCGCGAGCCGCGCCGCTTCGGGCTCATCGACTGGAAGCGTATGAACGCCGACGCGGGCGCGCTGCTCACGCGCCTCGGGTTAGACATTGACCCCGCGGCGACGCTCGGCACGCTCAACATCGCGCTCCGGCAGATGGTCGCAATCGCGCGCGGCGTCTCGTTCGGCGCGAAGGTCGTCGTCCTGGACGAGCCGACGAGTTCACTGACAGAGCACGAGGTCTCGATTCTCTACGACGTGATACGCCGGCTGAAGGCCGAGGGCGTCGGCGTCGTCTACATCAGCCACCGCTTCGACGAACTCTATACGGTGTGCGACCGCGTGACCGTTCTAAGGGACGGAAAGTTCGTCGCGACGCGCCCGCTCGCGGGGTTGGAGAAGATCGACCTCGTCTGCCTCATGCTCGGCAAGCAGCGCGACGAGTTGCGCAAACAGGGCGCGACGGCCTTCGGCGAGCGCGACGCCGACGCGCCGAAAGAGTCCGCGCCCCTTCTTCGCGCCGAGAACCTCACGCGCGGGCGCAAGCTCGACCACGTCTCGCTCGAAGCCGCGCGCGGCGAGATAGTCGGCATGGCCGGACTGTTAGGCTCGGGAAGAACCGAGACGGCGCGCGCAATCTTCGGCGCAGACCCGGTGGACGAGGGCCACGTAGAACTCGAAGGCAAGACGCTCGACTTAAGCGCGCCGCGCGACGCGATAGAGGCGGGCCTCGCATTCCTCACGGAAGACCGTAAGGCCGAAGGCATCATCCCCGAGCTTTCCGTGCGCGAGAATTTGACGCTCGCCGCGCTGCCCGAGATGACGAAGCTCGGGATTGTCTCGCGCGCGAAGCAGAACGAGATTGTCGAGCGTTTCATGAAGCGGCTCGGCATCAAGGCTTCGAGCGCCGAGCAGAAGATACGAGAGCTTTCGGGCGGCAACCAGCAGAAGGTTCTGCTCGCGCGCTGGCTCTGCAAGAACCCGAAGCTCCTCATCCTGGACGAGCCGACGCGCGGCATAGACATCGGCGCGAAGGGCGAGATTCAGTCGCTCATAAACGAGTTGGCCGCCTCGGGCCTCGGCGTCCTTATGATCTCGTCGGAACTCGAAGAGCTTGTCGAGGGAAGCTCGCGCGTCCTCGTCATGCGCGACGGCCGCTGCGTCGCGCAGCTACGCGGCGCGGAGATTTCGCAGGACAACATCATCCACGCGATGGCGGAAGGCAGCGCCGCAGAAGTGATAAGTGATGAGTGATGAGTGATGAGGAAGAACACGCGCACTGTCTTCTCTTATCACTCATCACTCATCACTTGCGAACGGAGTGAGCACAGATGTCTAACGCAGCGGTCGCGGGAGTGAGGGGCGGAGGGCGCATAGCAGACTACGCGCCGACCTACGGTGCGCTCGCCGCGCTCGTGCTCCTCGTCATAATCAACTCCGTCTTCACGCCGAATTTTTTCGACGTGAACAACTTCCGCAACATACTCCTACAGGTCGCGCCCACGGTGCTCGTCGCCGTCGGCATGACCATCGTCATCTCGACGGGCGGCATAGACCTCTCGGTCGGCTCCGTGATGGCTATCGCGTCGGCGATTGCCGCAACGTCGCTCGACTACGGCGCGGGTGTAGCCGTGCTGCTCGCGCTCGCCGCCGCCGCAGCGGCGGGAGCGTTCAACGGCGCGCTCATCTCGGGCTTCCGCATTCAGCCCATCATCGTCACGCTCGCGCTGCTCATCTCGGGCCGGGGCTTCGCGCAGGTCTTGAGCCGGGGCGGTCAACTCGTGCCCTTCAGCAACGACTCTTTCGAGTATCTGGGTAAGGGCGTCGTGGCGGGCGTGCCCGTGCAGGTGATCGTGATGGCGCTCGTCGTCGGGATAGCGATATTCGTGATGAGGGCGACGCCGTTCGGCCGTTACGTCGTCGCCGTCGGCGGCAACGAGGCCGCGTCGCGGCTCGCGGGGATAAAGATTCACCGGACGAAGATAATCGTCTACGCGCTGTCGGGGCTGCTCGCGGGTCTCGCCGGACTGATAGAGACGGCTCGCTTGGGCGCGAGCGACGCGCAGAAGGTCGGACTGAATATCGAACTGGACGCCATCGCCGCGACCGTGGTAGGCGGGACGCCTTTGACGGGCGGGCGCGCCACGGTTGTCGGCACGCTCATCGGCGCGCTCATCATGCAGATAATCACGACGGGCTTCGTGATGAACGGGATCTCTTACGCGTGGTCGCTCGTCATCAAGGCGGCGATCATCATCGTCGCCGTCTACATACAGAGGCCGAAGATGGCCTGAGGGGTGCGCGATTGAAAGCCCCCATCAACGCTGTTTCCAGTCTGGTGTTAATCAGGCTGAAATTGACCACAGAGGCACAGAGACACAGCTTGTACACAGCCAAAGACAGGAAGGCTGTGCCTCTGCGTCCGCGGTGGTGAACCTTCTTCCTTAATGAGCCTTCGAGCCAAAAAGTTGACGGCGTGGGTGGCGTGGCTCGTCTTCGCGCTCTGCGCGCTCCCGGTCGCACAGGCGCGGCAGCCGAGTTATCGAAACCCCGTCGTCGCGGGCGACTATCCAGACCCTTCCGTCATACGCGTCGGCAGTGAGTTCTGGGCCGCGACGACGACGGGCGGGTGGGCTCCGCACTTCGCGCTGCTGCGCTCGCGCGACCTCGTCAACTGGGAGAAGGTCGGTTACGTCTTTCAGTCGAAGCCCGTGTGGGCGAAGGATGACTTCTGGGCTCCCGAGATTGTCGCCGACCACGGACGCGTCCTCGTCTACTACACTGCGCGCCGCGACGAGGGGCCGAAGAAGCGCGGGACTCTGTGCGTCGGCGTCGCGACCGCGCAAACGCCCGCCGGGCCTTACGCGGACGCCGGGCCGCTCGTCTGCGAGATTGCGGAGCGCGGCGGCGTCGGCTCTATCGATGCCGACTTCGTGCGCGACGAAGGGGGCGCGCCCTACCTCATCTGGAAGGCCGACGGCAACGACGCGGAGCCAGACCAGCCGACCTCCATCTACGCGCAACGTTTGTCGGACGACGGAACAAAGCTGCTCGGCAAGCGCAGAGAGATTCTTCGCAACGACACGGCGACTTGGGAGCGGCACGTGACCGAGGGCTCCTTCATACTTCGACGCGGCGAGTGGTTCTATCACTTCTACTCGGGCAACGCCTGCTGTGGCCGCGCGTGCGAGTACGCTCTGGGCGTCGCGCGAGCGCGCAAGCTGCTCGGCCCGTGGGAGAAGTACTCGAAGAACCCCATCATCGCGGCGAACAAGGACTGGCAGTGTCCGGGCCACGGCAGCGTCGTCGAGACTTCGGACGGGCGCGACTTTCTTCTATATCACTCGTACCGGCAGCGGCGCGACGCCTTCAACGTCGGGCGCGAGGCGTTGCTCGACGAGATCAAGTGGGGCGCGGACGGATGGCCCTCCGTCAACGAAGGCCGAGGCCCTTCGAGCGTAGCAGTCGCGCCGCTCGGCACGGCGGGCCGCGACTCCGGCGCGGAGTTCTTTGAAGGCTTCACTTCGACGCAGCTCGGCCCCGAGTGGCAGTGGCCGCTCGTGCTCACGCAGTCGGTCTCGATTGAGCGCGAAGGCGGTCTTCTAAACCTCGCGCCGCGCGCGGGCGCGCAAGGGAGCCCGCAGGCCGACGAGTACGCGGACGCCGTCGTCGCGCGACGCACGACCTCGGGCGACTACGTCGCGACGACGCTCATCTCGACGCGGGGCATGACTCCCGCGACGCGCGCGGGGCTCTCGGCATACTCTTGGCGCGGGTGGGCCGTAGGCATCGCGGCGGGCGGCGGCCGAGTCACCGTCTGGCGGCGCGAGGGCGACAACATGAATCGCAACCTGCGCGTCATGGCCGAGGCCGCGTCGCCAAAGTCCGACGCGCTCTACCTGCGCATGACGGCCGAGGGCGGCGAGCGCTATCGCTTCGCCTTCAGCGCGAACGGCCGCGACTGGACGGACGTGGGCGGCTCTGTTGACGCGGGCTATATAGAGGGCGCGCGCGTCGCGCTCACGGCCTCCGGCGGCGCGGCGAGGTTCGACTGGATAAAAGTAGAAGAGAAGTGACGAGAAAGCGTTCAGCACTCAGCGGTCAGCTTAAAGCCTCTGCGTCCTTCGCGCCTACTTTGCGTCCTTCGCGGTTTGAGAATCTCCGCTTAAACGCAAATGGCGCGAAGTAGACGCAAAGGTCGCGAAGGGAGTTTAGCTGAACGCTGAACGCTGAACGCTGAACGCTGACAGCAGCGAACGGAGTGAGCAGATGAGTCAGGCCGAGTTGACTGCGGGGTCTGTGCGCGGGCGCGTGATGCGTGCGCGCGTGGCGTCGTTCCTACAGAGGCAGGGCGCGCTGGTGGCTCTGCTCGTGGCGGTCGTCTTCGCGGCCGTGCGCTACCCGCGTTTTCCGACCGAAGAGAATCTGACGAACGTGCTCAGGCAGAACAGCATGGAGGGCCTCGTGGCGCTCGGCATGACGTTCGTCATCCTGACGGGCGGGATTGACCTGTCGGTCGGCTCGCTCGTCGCCGTCGCAGGCGTGGCCGCCGCGAGTTTCGCGGGGCACGGACTCTTCGTCGCGCTCGCCGCGGGCGTCGGGTTTGCAGCCGCGCTCGGGCTAATCAACGGCCTCGTCATCGCGAAGGCGCGCATACAGCCGTTCATCGTGACGCTGGCGATGATGATTGCGGCGCGCGGGCTTGCGCTCGTCTACACGGGCGAGAAGTCTCTGAGCGTCCCGCGTGAGGCCGTAGGGTTTAGCGAGTTGGGGCGCGGCCGTGTAGACTTCGGAGCGTTCTCGGTTCCGTATCCCGTGCTGATTCTCGTCGCGGCCTACGCGGTCGGCTGGCTCGTGCTCAACTACACGCGCTTCGGGCGACACACCTACGCGCTCGGCGATAGCGAGGAGGCTTCGCGCCTGATGGGCCTGAACGTCGGGCGCGTGACCGTCGGCGTCTACGCGTTGAGTGGGGCGCTGGCGGGGCTCGCGGGCGTGTTGCTGGCTTCGAGGCTCGGCACGGGCCAGCCGGTCGCGGCCGTCGGCTGGGAGTTGAACGCCATCGCGGCGGTCGTCGTCGGCGGGACGCTGCTGACGGGCGGACAGGGCGGCGTGGGCTCTACGCTCGTAGGGCTTCTGTTGCTCGGACTCATCTTCAACATCTTCAACCTCGAAGGCTGGATAAGCCCCTGGTGGCAACTCGTCCTTCGCGGCGTGATACTGCTCGCCGTCGTCATCGTGCAGAACAGGCTTAGCAGGAGGAAGTGATAAGGCGGGAAGTGATGAGTGATGAGATGGCTGTCAGCATTCAGCTATCAGCGTTCAGCCAGACCAAATAGCTGAGTGCTGAATGCTGAGTGCTGAAAGCTTTTCTTATCACTCATCACTCATCACTTAAAAAGTTATGTCTCGTTACAGCGAGTCGGAGATTCAAGAGTTCGTCAGGCGCGTGCTCGCGGACGGCTTCTGCGTGCTGCCGGGGCAGTTCGCGCGCGAGAAGATTGAGGCTTGGCGGGAGGCGTTCGCGCCACTTCTGGAGCGGCACGTCGAGCGCGAGGGGCACAGGCTCAACCGTGGGCCGGGTCGCTACTACGTGACGCTGCCGTTCCGTGAGCCCTTCGCAGACCCGTCGGTCTTCGAGGACGAAGACGTGCTCGCGGTCGTGTTCGGGCTCATAGGACGCGAGGCGCAGCTTCACCAACTAGCGACCGACACGCCGCTCCTCGGCTCCGAGTATCAGGACGTGCATCGCGACACGCCGCCGCTCTTCCCGGAGACAGGGCGCGAGACGCCGCCCTTCCAACTCGCCGTCAACTTCCCGCTCGTGGACGTGACTGTCGAGAACGGCCCCTTCGAGGTCGCGCGCGCGACGCACATGATTTCAAAGGAGGAGGGCCTGCGTCGCATAGAGTCGGGCGAGGCCAAGCTCGAACCGCTCACAATGCGTGCGGGCGACGTGATGATACGCGACGTGCGCGGCCTGCACAGGGGCACGCCCAACCGCACGCGCGAGCCTCGGACGATGGTCGTGCTCGGCTACAGCCGCCGCTGGCTCCTGCGGCCCGAGGTATCGATACGCGTCCCGCGCGCCGCGCTCGAATCGCTCTCGGAGCGCGCGCGATTCCTGCTGCGCTTCAACCCCGTCGTCGAAAATTTGGATGACGGAGGCGAAGAGGTCTATCAGTCATTCGCATACTGAGATTCACACAAGGGGGCTTCTTGAAAAAAGTAAGTCGGATGGGTCTGCCGAACTGCTACGTGTTGTCGAACGGCGCGGTCGAGTTGACGTTGGCGACCGACGTTGGGCCGCGCGTGGTCGGTTACAACTTCGTCGGCGGCGAGAACGTGCTCGGCGAGCACCCGGAGATTTCCGTGACGACCGAGTGGGGCGAGTTCAAGCCCTGGGGCGGCCACCGCCTCTGGACTGCGCCCGAGGCGATGCCGCGCAGCTACGCGCCCGACAACGACGCTGTAGAGTTCGAGCCAGACGGCGAGCGCTCCTGCCGACTCGTGCGCGAGGTGGAGCGGCACACACACGTGCGCAAGGAACTGACCGTCACGCTCGACGAAGAGGGGAGCGGCGTCACGCTCACACACCGCGTCACGAACCGGGGCGCGTGGCGCGTCGAGCTTGGCGCATGGGGCTTGACCATCATGCGCGGCGGAGGCGTGGCAGTCATCCCGCAGGAGCCTTACGGCCCGCACCCGCAGAATCTTCTGCCCGCGCGCCCGCTTGTCTTGTGGCCCTACACGGACATGAGCGACCCGCGTTTCAGCTTCGGCCGCCGCTTCGTGCGGCTCAGGTCTGACGAGTCGAGCGATGAGCCGCAGAAGATCGGCCTCGCGAATAAGCAGGGCTGGGCGGGATATATCTTAGACGGCACGCTCTTCGTCAAACAATTTCCTTACGAGGATGGCGCGACCTATCCCGACTACGGCTGCAACAACGAGTTCTTCACGGCGGGGCTCTTCATAGAGGTCGAATCGCTCTCGCCGCTCAAAGCTCTTGAGCCGGGCGACACAATCGAACACGTCGAGCACTGGCACCTCTTCGACGGCATCAATGTAGGCGACGACGAAGCTTCACTCGAAGAGGTCGCGCGCCTCGCAACACAAAGCAAAGGATGAGGGCTGCAAGGTGAAGGATGAAGTGAAGCCTTCCTCTCATCCTTCATCCTTCCCACTTCATCCTTTCTCAAAGGGGGGATTGACTTGAGAGTTTTAGTGACGGGCGGGGCGGGGTACATCGGGAGCGTGGTGACGGAGGAGTTGTTGAACGACGGCCACGAGGTCGTCGTCTTCGACAGTCTTTATAAAGGTCATCGCGGCGCGGTCGTCGAGGGTGCCGAGTTCGTCGAGGGCGACCTCTCGGACGGCGCGCGCGTGCGCGAGGCGTTGCGCGGGCAGCGAAGCGAGGCCGTCATACACATGGCCGCCGACTCGCTCGTCGGCGAGTCCGTCACAGACCCGGCGAAGTATTATCGAAACAACGTCGGCTCGGGGCTCTCGCTGCTCGACGCGATGCGAGAGTGCAATGTGACACGCCTCGTCTTCTCCTCGACCGCCGCCGTCTACGGCGAGCCCGAGAAGCAGCCCATCGAAGAGACGGACGCGTTGCAGCCGACCAACCCTTACGGCGAGACGAAGCTCGCCTTCGAGCGCGCGCTTCCGTGGTACGAGGGCGCGTACGGACTGCGCTACGCCTCCCTTCGCTACTTCAACGCGGCGGGCGCGACCGAGCGTTGCGGCGAAGTACATTCGCCCGAGACACACCTGATTCCCATCGTCTTGCAGGCCGCCGCCGGAAGACGCGCGCACGTCGAGGTCTACGGCGAAGACTACACGACGCGCGACGGCACGTGCGTGCGCGACTACATACACGTCGTAGATCTCGCGCGCGCGCATGTCGCGGCGCTCTCGATACTCGGCGAGCGGAGCGCCGTCTATAACTTGGGCTGCGGCGGCGAAGGCTACACCGTCAAGCAGGTCATAGACGCCGCGCGCGAAGTGACGGGGCGCGACATCCCCGTGCGCACGGCCGCGCGCCGCGCGGGCGACCCGGCGGTGCTCGTCGCGAGTTCCGAGAAGATTCGACGCGAACTCGGATGGTCGCCGCGCTTCCAAGACCTGCGCGCGATAATCGAGTCGGCGTGGAACTGGATGCAGACGCATCCCGAGGGTTACAAGGATTAAGACGCGTTACGGCGAGCAGCGCTGACCTCTTCCAACGGGCCGTAAGCTTCCGGCGGCGTACGGCATGACCTTTACGACGGCCCGCAGAGGCTTTGCGGCGCACCGTCAAAGCTTTACAGCGCACCGTAAAGGCTTTACAGCGCACCATAAAGGCTTTACGTCAGGCCGTAAAGTCCTTGCATCAAGAGGTAAAGGTCTTGCGGCGCGTAGCATGCTGTGTGCTACGCGCCGCAAGACCTTTACAGAGTGTTGCAAGGCTTCCGCGACGGCACGCAAGGCTTCTGCGATGCGTCGCAAAGAGCTTCCGGCGCGATGACCGAGGCCGACACCGCGCGGGGCGGCACCGGCTAAGAGAGTTCGCGGAAGAAGTCTCGAAGAAGTATGTTGAAACGCTCGGCGTGCTCCTCCTGCGGCATCATGCGGCAGCGGTCGAAGACTTCGAGGCGCGCGCGCGGGTTGAGGCTCAACAGGAGTCCCGCCTGCTCGATGGGGTTCATCGTGTCCTGCCGCCCCCACGCGATGGTGACGGGCTGGCGCAGTCGCGCGAAGGGCTCGCGTATGTCTGTGTTGAGGTAGCCGGAGAGGAAGGCCGTGGCCGCGTGCTGCGCGCCGGGGAGGTGACTGACGGCGTAGTAGTGCGCGACGAGTCGCGGCGTGGCGAACCGCTTCTCGTAGAAGAGCTGGCCGCGTGCGTAGTCGCGCACGCCGCGCTCGCTCGTGACGGCGTTATAAAAAGATGTGCCGAGCACGGGCGAGTGCAGCAGCCCGTAGAAGGCCGCGCCCGTCATGCCCGGCCTCGCGCTCAGGTTGTCGGCGCCCGTCGGCGAGACGAGGACGAGCGAGTTGATTAGCTCGGGCGTCTCGTCGGCGACGCGCACGGCGAAGGCCGCCGAGAGCGTGTGCGCCACGACCGACGCGGGGCCGCCCACCACCTCCCGTAGAAAATCCGAGATCAACTCGACGTAGAGGTCTGCCGAGTAGGGCGCGGCCGAGGGCTTGTCGGAGTAGCCGAAGCCGAGTAGGTCGAGGGCGTATACGCGGAATTCGCGCGCGAGCGGGAGGAAGTTGCGACGCCACATGAAGGCGCGCGCGCCCGCGCCTATGCCGTGGACGAAGAGGATGGGCGGTGCGCCCTCAGCGCCCGCGTGTCGGTAGAAGACCTGCCCGTGCTTCCAGCGGAAGGTGCCCGCCTCGCCGCCGACCGCGCCCGTCTCCGGCTCGGGGGCGTCGCGCGCGACCGTCGCGTTCACGGCCGCAAGCGCCGCGACGCCCGCCGCCCCTCCCGCCACAAGGCCCTTCAGATATTTGCTGAGCTTTCCCATTAATAGCTATCAGCGATCAGCTTTCAGCTTTTGGAGAAGTGAGGCGAGCATGCGTTTCACCTCGGTTAAGTCCGAGGACAATCGCTCGTAGTGTGCGCCGCTGACGTAGCTCAGGTCGTGCGCGAGCAGGAAGTGGTACTCAAGCTCACACGCGGAGCCCATGGAGATTTGGAGGAAGCGTCCGAACTCGCCGTCGCCGCTCCTGCCGCACCCTTCCGCGATGTTGGCCGGGATGGAGGCGCACGCGCGACGAGTCTGACTCGTCAGCCCGTACGCCTCCTCTCGCGGGAATGTCGCCGTGACCTTGTAGGTCAGCAGCGTGAGGTGATGTGCCTTCCGCCACACCTTCAGTTCTCTGAAGTCTTTCAACGAAGACCTCCCAAGTTTAGAGAACCGTCAAAGAGCTGAAAGCTGAAAGCTGATTGCTGACAGCTTCTAAATGAACGCGAAGTCGAACTGCTCCTGATGGACGTGGTCGTCGCTGGTCACGTCTATCGCTCCGAGGTAGGCTTCGATCTCCTGTAGCACGTCGCGCTCGGTCGAGCGGAGTGCGCGCGCGACCTCCGGGTGGACGCGGAGCGTCGTCTGCTTGAAGCGCTCGCCCTCGTTGGCGCGCGCGAGGCGTCGCGCCTCTTCCATCACTTCGTAGCAGACCGTCTGCGGCGACTTGACGAGCCCCGCGCCCTGACAGTAAGGGCACGGCGCGCAGAGCGTCCGTTCAAGCGACTGCTTAACGCGCTTGCGCGTCATGATGACGAGGCCGAAGTCGTTAAAGGATAGAACCTTCGTCGGCGACTTGTCCTGACGCAGCGCGTCCTGCAAAGCCTGCATCACGCGCGCGCGGTTGCGCCGCTCCTCCATGTCTATGAGGTCTAGGACGAGTATGCCGCCGAGGTCGCGCAGGCGAATCTGTCGCGCTATCTCGTCAACCGCCTCCATGTTCGTGCGCGTGATGGTGTCTTCGAGACGAGTGCCGCCGCGGCCGACGTACTTGCCCGTGTTCACGTCAATCGCGACGAGCGCCTCGGTCTGGTTGATGACGAGGTAGCCGCCCGACTTGAGCCACACGCGCGGCTTGATGGCCTTGTCTATCTCGGCCTGCACGCCGTAGGTTTCGAGGATAGGCTCGTCGCGCGTGTGTAGCTTGACGCGGTTGACGAGACGCGGCTGTATGCGGTTGACGAACTCGACGACTTCGAGGTACTCCTCCTCCGTGTCCACGCGTATGGCCGTGAAGTCTTCGGAGAGCTGGTCGCGCAGCAGGCGCTGCACGAGGTCGAGGTCTTTGTGGACGATTGTCGCGGGCTTCACCTTCTCGGCGCTCTTGCGTATGTCGCGCCACGTGCGTATGAGATAGCGCGCATCGTCGCGTAAGTCCTGCTCGCTGATGCCTACGCCCGCCGTTCGGACGATGAAGCCGCCCGAGGGCACGTCCTCTTCCTTGACGATTGCCTGTATGAGCTTGCGCAGGCGCACGCGCTCCTGATCCGATTCGATCTTACGCGAGACGCCGACGTGCTCGATGGTCGGCATGTAGACGAGGAAGCGGCCCGGCAGGGCGATGTGCGAAGTGATGCGCGCGCCCTTCGCCGCGATGGGCTCCTTGGCTATCTGGACGATTATCTCCTGCCCCTCGCGCAGAAGGTCTGTGATCATCGGCTGACGCTCACGCCGCCCACGCCCGCCGCCGCCGCTCTCGCGCGGAGCACGTCCGCCTTCGCGTCCGCCCTCACGGGCGTTATCACGACCGCCTTCACGACCGGCTTCACGACCGGCTTCACGTCCGCCTTCGCGGCCAGCGTCGCGGCCAGCTTCGCGGCCAGCGTCACGACTGCTGCTCGCACGACCCGCGTCGCCGCGCGGCTCTCGCGAGGCTTCGCGTGGTGCGTCGCCGCTGCCGCCGCGAGAGTCCCGACCGCCGCGTTCGCGGCCTCGGCCGCCGCGCTCTCCGCGCTCGCGACGCTCCGGGCGCTCCGGGCGCTCTGGGCGCGGGGTGGGAGCGGGGGCGGCGGGCTGTTGAACTTGAACGGGCTCCGGCTCGGGCTCCGGCACGGCCTCGAACTCTACGGCCGGCGCGTCGTCGTTGATGACCTCCGCGTCGCCATTCTCGCCGTTGCCGTTCTCGCCATCGGGCTTAGAGCCGGGCTTGCGTCGCCTACGTCCGCCGCGTCGCGCGAACTCTCCGCGCGGCGGCCGCTGCGTGACACCCGCCTCCGCGTCCTCGCCATCCGTCGATTCACCGGCGGCCTTCTTCGAGCCCTTCTTCGATGAAGACTTTGTCGAAGACTTCGAGGCGGACTTCGACGCGCTCTTCTTTGAGGCGGACTTCTTCGACGCGCCCTTCTTCGGAGCGGCGGCAGTCTCTCCCTCTTCGCCGCCACCCTGCGCGGCCGAACTCTCGCGTGACGGCGCGGCCTTCTTCGAGCCCTTCTTAGTCGAAGACTTCGCCGCGCCCTTCGCGGCCTTCTTCGAGGAGCGTTGTGCGGCGGCGGGGGCCGACTCGTCGTCGCTCACGCGCTCGAACTCCTGAGGCGCGGCGAACGCGTTGCCCGCCTCAACGTCGCCGACGAACTCCGCGACCGACGTGGCGACCTCGGGCTGCACGGAGTGCAGTCGCGCGTGCGTCTGTTCGGCCCCGTCGTCGTCGTCGGCGATGCGCTGGAAGCCGCCGCCTCCGGAGACTCCGCCGCTGAGGAGCGAGCCGACCTCCGCGGTCGTCGTCGTATCCATGTCGAACTCGACGGCGCGCGTCTGGTCTGTCAGACGCTCTTGAAGGCGCGCGTCCTTGAGCGCGGAGCCTAACTCCGCGGCCGACTCCTCTTCGTCAACGATGCGCTCGAAAGAGTCAGCGCCCGCGACGAACGGGGTCGAGATCTCCTCGGCCGCGAACTCGCGCGTACGCCTATCGTCGGCGGGGAAGGAGACTCCGGGCGGCACTTCGCCCCCGGCGGACTCCGGCGCTTCGGCTCCGTCGCGCCCGCCGCGCCTGCGACGGCCGCGGTCGCGTCGTCCACGCCCGCCCGCCTCTTCCTGCGCGGGCTGTGCGGGTTGTGCGGGCTGCGCCGGACGCTCGGGACGCGGCGCGGCGACTGACGACATCGCGGGCGCTTCGTCCTCTTCGTCCTCGATGTGTGGAGCTTCGACGTGAAACTCGGGCTCTTCCTCGCCCGCCTCGGGCTCGGCCTCATTCTGCGCCTGCTCGACGCGGCGCTCGCGCTCGACGCGCGCACGCTCGATGCGCTCGGCGGCTGCGCGCTGCGCGGCCTCGTCGTCCGCGCCCTCGGTCTTCTTCTTGTCTACGACGATGCGCTCGAACTCCTCCTCTTCGTCGAAGAAGTCAGAGACGTAGAGGAACGCATCGCGCTCAAGGCCGATGTCGACGAAGGCCGACTGCATGCCGGGCAGCACGCGCATGACGCGCCCCTTGTAAATGTTTCCGACTATCCCTTGGGTTGACTCGCCCCGCTCGATATAGAACTCCGTGACGCGCCCGTTCTCGATAATCGCGATCTTCTTTTCGCGTCCGTTGACGCTGACAATCATCTCTTTCGGCATCTGTGTGAAACCGTCTCCTGAA
>JBJMGR010000291.1:0-18829 GCA_045807805.1 Pyrinomonadaceae bacterium
CAATCAAAACCAACAAAACCCTCATCCGATCGCCCTTAAAGGCGTAGTAGTAAGCGGCGGTGATCGCGAAGTAATGAGGCACGTACTTCGACGCGAGCATCGCGCCGAACGCCGCCGCCGCAGCCCAGTAGAAGGGCTCCGGACGCCTGCGCCCCTCCTCCGCGATTGTCTGCCCGCGCAGCCAGAAGACATTACCCAAAAGGAAGAAGAAGAGTAGGAAGCTGTCCTCTTTCGCGATACGGTTGAATCCAATCGCGGCCGGGTCTAAGGCCCACAGCGCCGCCGCGACCAACGCGACCTCGACGCCGAAGAGTTCGCGCGTAACGAAGAAGATGAGTAGCCCCGAGAGCGCGCCGAGCAGAGCGCCCGGCAGTCGCGCGGCGGTCTCCGTCGAGATGCGTAGTTGAGGATTGTTGCGCGCGGGCGCGAGGTCGTTCCAACGCTCCGAGACGATGATGCTCGCGGCAAGCATCGCCTTCATCAAAAAAGGGTGCTCGCCGTTGGCGGGCGTGAGTCCCTTCTCTCGATACTCAGCGACGGCCTTGACCTTGTTCAACTCGTCTTCGCTCAGACTCTCCGCGCCGAGACGGTAGACGCGTAAGCCGAACCCCGCGAGCGTGAAGAGGCAGAGCGCGGCGGCGATGAGCGCGCGCCCGTTCGCGCGCACGACCCTCGCGGGAAAGAGTTCCGGCGTGATGCTCGCGGTCGTGACGGACGGGGCTGACAAGGCTCTCGCAAACTCTCCGGTAAAAGAAACGGCCGTGCGCGGACGATCACGCGACGGCCCGACCTTCCAAAGCTTGCAGGGTAGCGGACTCAGGCTGCGCGTGTCAAAACAGAGGGCAGAAGGAGAAAGGGCGCTTTCAAAGGACGCACGTCAGTGCTGTTGGTTCGCATTCGGGCGTGTGTCTTTGGGTTGGGCGGTGTTTGAGTTGGAGTTGTCGCTCTTTTCGTCGGTGGGCTCGTCGAGTTTCCAGCCCGCGCGTTCGAGAAGGGGGAAGGCGAAGCGCACGGGGACTGCGTAGTTCTGGTCGGGCATCTCCGTGAAGGTTGCGAAGTTGACCGCGATTACCCGGCCCGACTGGCCGAAGAGGGGCGAGCCCGAGCCGCCGACGGAGTTGCGCGCGTCGTAGACGACCGTGCGCGCTTCGAGGTCGGAGATGTGCCCTTGCGTCGTGAGCGGCTTGATGTAGTTTCGCTCGGAGAGGCACGTCAAAAGCGTCTCGACCGACGCTCCGCAGCGCTCGCGCAAAGAACGCGACTCCGACTCGGGGATGGTCGCGATGAGGCGGTCTTCGCCGCTCGGGTAGCCCATCATGACGACGGTCTTTCCGACCATCGAGGCGTCGGAGTCGCGGTCTAAGGGTAGCGCGGGGAGGTTGGGCGGAAGGGCCGTCGGCTCGATGTAGCCGACCGCGAGGTCGTCGCGCGTGGAGGTCTGACGGACGCGCACTGTGAAGGGCTGGCGTATGCCGGGGAAGAATGCGACGAGACGCGTCACGCGGAACTGCCCGCGCACGCTGCCCGCCACGGTCTGCACGCCCTCTTCGGCCGTCCAAGGCTCGACGCCGAGGTGTCGGTTCGTCAGGACGTATCCGCCGCCGACGTGGAAGCACGTGCCCGAGAAGTCGCGTATGAAGGGCGGGCCGTTGCCTTCGGCGGTGAGAATCGGCTGCTCGCCTCCCGTCTGCAAAGTCTCGCCGCTCTCGTTCGTCTGCGTCTCCGGGTATCGGAAGGGGCGGCCCGTGCCGGGCTCGAACAGCATGTATGAGCCAGCGATGAGGCAGACGCCATTGCCGAACTTGTTGCGCAGATTCGGCGCGAGCGAGAGACTGTTGATTATCTCCTGATTGCTCTGGTCTGCCTTGCCTATGGCGTCGTGAAGGCGGTTGATCTCCTCCTGCGTCTGCGCGAGCTGTTCGTTCTGCTTGTTGATCAGCTCTCGGCCGCGCTTCATCTCTGTGTAGGCGGCGTTGCCGATATAGAGGAGCCCGCCGACGAGCGTGACGACGATGAGCAGCGTGACTATCTTCGTAGTCCAGTTAATCTCGCGCAGAAGCTCGCGCGAGAACTCGCGTAGGAAGACCTTCGCGTCGTCGCGCCGCGCGGTGGCCGCGGCCTCTATCGCCGCCTGCTCGATGAAGGGCGCGACGCTCGCGCGGCGATGCGCGACCACGGCGGGGAGGTTCCCGACGGGGAAGAACTGCATCGCCACGTCGAACGCGCCGAAGCGAAGCTCGTCGCCGTCGTCAATCTTCGCGCCGCGTGCGAGCGGGCGGCCGTTGAGCGTGATACCGATTTCGGGGTCGAACTCGCCTACGCGGAAATGCCCGTTGTTGCGGTTGAGTTCGAGGAGCACGTCGGAGTCCGAGAGGAGTTCCGTGCCGAGGCGTATGTGGCAGCCCTCGCCGGGGCCTATCAGGACGCGATCCTGCGGCAGCACCTCCGTGTGCCTCTCCTCACCGTTCGTGATGTGTACGACGAGACCGCCTGCCATAAAAGAGATTTTAGCCCGACACTAAATTGTGGCGACCGCGCGGCGACCGTCAACTCGATACTTCAGACGGCCCCGCGGTTCGCCACTTGCGCCGATTTTATACTAACATCAACGGCGCGGCAAAGATTTGGAGTCGGCCCTTTGGGGCGCTAGTTCGAGCGATAAATCCGGCCCCTTGTACGTCAGTCCGACGCAGCGGACGAACTCGTTCGTGGCGGAGATTTATCTACGTTTCGCGCTGTCTCGTGCGGAAACTTAAGGAGACGGCGGCCCGTAAACGAGTACAACAGTTTTTCAACCGTGGGGCATCAAAGCACGCGCGAACGAACTCTTCCGCGAGGCGCGGGGCCGACGAGCCCACCCAAATATTCCGAGGAGCTTTTCAGCGATGCTTCGACAAACTAAAGTCTTCCTACTGTTATGCGCGCTCGCGCTCTCTTGCGCCGCGCGACTGCCTGCGTCGGCGCAGACACGCGTGCCGCCCATAAACCTTCGCGAGCGCACGCTCGCAAACGGTCTCGTCATCCTGAGCGCGCAGGATCACTCCACCCCGACCGTCGCGATTCAGGTCTGGTACAAGGTCGGCTCTAAGGACGACCCGCAGGGCCGCAGCGGATTCGCGCACCTCTTCGAGCATTTGATGTTCAAATCTTCCGCCAACATGAAGGATGAGATGATGGATCGTCTGACGGAGGACGTGGGCGGCTGGAACAACGCTTCGACGAGCGACGACGTGACCAACTACTACGAGGTCGTGCCGTCGAACTATCTTGAGACCCTGCTCTGGGCCGAGGCCGACCGCATGGGCTCGCTCAACGTGACGGACAAGAACTTCCCGTCGGAGCGCGACGTGGTCAAGGAGGAGTTCAACACGAGCGTCCTCGCGCCGCCCTACGGGCGACTCTACTACGCGATAGACAAGGACTCGTTCTCAGTCCACCCGTATCACCGCCCGACCATCGGCAGCAAGGAGGAGTTGGACGCATCGAACCTCGAAGACGTGCGCGCCTTCCACAAGACCTTCTACCGACCGGACAACGCGGTTCTCATCGTCGTCGGCGACTTCGACGACAAGCAGTTGGACGCGTGGGTAGACAAGTACTTCGCGAGGATTGCGAAGCCCTCGACCGCGATTCCGCGCGTGACTATTAAAGAGCCCGAGCGCACGACCGAGAAGCGCTTCGACGAGACGGGGCCGAACGTGCCCCTGCCCGCCGTCGCGATAACGTATCTCGCGCCGCCCGTCGCGAGCCCCGACGCGGACATCCTTCGCGTGGCGGAGTCGATACTCTCGAACGGCGACTCGTCGCGTCTCTACCAGTCGCTCGTCTACACGCAGCAGGTCGCGGCGGAGGCTTTCGCCAACGCAGACCTTCGACAGGATCAGGGCCTCTTCGTGCTCGGCGCGATACTCGCGGGCGAGAAGAAGCCGGCGGACGCCGAGCGAGCGTTGCTCGCCGAGCTGAAGCGCATGCAGGACGAGCCCGTGACGAAGGCCGAGCTTGAAAAGGCCGTCAACCAACTCGTCGCCGACCAACTGCGCGAGCGCGAGACGAACAGCGGCAAGGCTTTCGCCGTCGGAAACGCGGCCGTGCTGCGCGGCGACGCGCGTCGCGTCAACACGGACATCGAGAGCCTTCAGGCCGTCACGGCCGCCGACATACAGCGCGTCATGAAGAAGTATTTCACCGACACGAACCGCGTCGTCATCACGTATCAGGCGCAGCAGGGCCAGCCCGCCACGGGCGGCGCGCAGAAGGAGGGTGGCCGATGAAGAACGTACTCACGAAGATAGTTTCGAGGGGGCGACTCGCGCTCGCACTCGTCTTCACGCTCGCCTCTCTCGCGGGCGCGGCACGCGCGCAGACGACGGCCGCGCCGCAGGCGACTCCGCCTCCGCCCGCCGCGCCGCACCCGGTCAGCGTGCCGAAGCCCGTCGAGCGTACGCTGCGCAACGGCCTTCGCGTCATCGTCGTCGAGCACCACGCGACGCCGCTCGTCGCCGCGCAGTTGCTCGTCAAGAACGGCGGCGAGGTTGACCCCGCTCCCTTGAGCGGGCTCGCCGACATGACCGCGGAGCTTCTGACGAAGGGGACGAAGACCCGCAACGCGACGCAGATCGCACAGGAGATAGAGGCGCTCGGCGGGCAGCTCAGTTCGGGCGCGGGGTGGGACGCGTCGAGCGCGACCGTCAACGTGCTCTCGGCGAAGGTCGAGCCCGCGTTGGCGATACTCTCGGACGTTGTTCGCAACCCCGTCTTTCAGGAGGCGGAGGTCGAGCGTCTCCGACAGCAGTACACGGACACCATCAGCGTCGATATGAACAACCCCGGCACGCTCGCGGCCTGGGTCGCCTCGCGCGTCGTCTTCGGCGACAGCCCTTACGGCCACCCCGTCTCGGGCACGGCCGAGTCAATCGAACGCATCAAGCGCGACGACGTGGTCGCGCTCCACTCGATGATCTACCGGCCCGACAACGCCGTGCTCGTCATCGGCGGCGACATCAAAGCTGACGAAGCGTTCCGCCTCGCCGAGAAGAGCTTTGGCGACTGGGCGAAGCCCGCGTCCGGGAGCCTCGCCCAGTCGATGACTACGAAGACCGCGAGCGGGGAGCCGAAGCAACGCGTGGTCGTCGTTGACATGCCGGGCGCGGGTCAGGCCGCCGTGCTCTTCGCGCGGCGCGGCATCGCGCGCACAGACCCCGAATACTTCTCGGGCATCGTCGCCACGTCGATTCTGTCGGGCTACTCGGGGCGGCTGAATCAGGAGATACGAATCAAGCGTGGTCTGAGCTACGGCGCGCGCACTTCTCTGGACGTGCGGCGCGACGTGGGGCCATTCACCGCTTGGGCGCAGACTAAGAACCAGTCGGGCGCGGAGGTCGCGTCGCTGCTCGTCGGCGAGTTGACGCGTCTTTCGAGCGAGCCCGTCGGCGACACCGAGTTGACGCCGCGAAAGGCCGTGCTCATCGGAGGCTTCGGCCGCACGCTTGAGACGACCGAGGGGATCGTCGGGCAGATTGCCTCGCTCGCGCTCTACGGCCTGAACCTCAACGAGATAAACAGCTACGTCTCGAACGTGCAGGCAGTGACCGCGCCGCAGATACAGAAGTTCGCGGGCTCGCGGCTCGGCGTCACGGGCTCGAACATCATCATCGTCGGCGACGCGAAGGACTTCCTTGAGCCTCTGCGCAAGCAGTTCCCCAACGTCGAGGTCATACGCCGCGACGAGCTAGACCTCAACAGCGGCTCGCTCCACAAGCCCGCGCAGGGAGCGACGAAGTAAAGGCTAAAGGCGGAAGGATGAAGGATGAAGTGAAGGCTTGCTTTCATCCTTCATCCTTCCGCCTTTAGCCTTTAGCCTGCCAGTTTTCGGTCGGAGTTTTTTTATGTCGAGTAAACGCGTTCTGACGTTAGCCTTGCTGTTGCTCTTCGCCGCGCTCGCGCCCGCGCGAGCATCCGCGCAGGACGAGTCCGCAAACCCTTCGGCCATCGACTCCGCGACGGTCGCGCGAAAGCTTTCGAGCCGCAACCCCGTAGAGCGCCGCGCCGCGGCCGAAGAGCTTGCACGCATGGCCGCGGCCGAGCACCGCCGGCTCACGGAAGGCTACCGCGCGCAGGAGAGGGACTCGCGCGTGCGGCTCGCGCTCGATTGGGCGCTCTACCGCATGGGGAAGAACGAGGCGCTCTTCGAGGTCGTGGGCGCGCTCGACTCGAAGAGGTCGGCCGAGCAGTCGGTCGGCTACCTGAAGCAGATTGAGTCGCCCGAACCGCTCTACGTCTTCCTCGGCCGCGTCAACGGAAACAGAATCATACGCCTGCTCGAAGTCCTCGCCTCGGTCGGAGACCTCTCGACGCTCGAACGCATCAAGCCCTACACGGAATCGCTCGACCCCGGCATCGCCGACGCCGCCAAGTTCGCCGAGCGAGAGATCGGCATTCGCCTTCAAGAACAGCCCACGGTCGAGCCAAAACGCCCGCGCAAGGTCGGGCCCACCACGGCCGAAGTCCAGCCTTAAAAAAAGCACACGTCTCGCCAAACGGCAAAGGAGTGCACGCGGGATGCGTGCGCTCCCTTAGCTCGCACCCCTTGTCTCGTGCGCCCTTAACCCGCGTTCCGAACGGCTCGCTTTGACTTCTCACGCCGCTGTGATTTACTTGCGGCCGGATGCATAGAAACCTCCGCTCGCTCCTCGAACTGCTGCGCCGTGAGAGTGACCTCGTTGAAGTCTCGGCCGAAGTTGACCCGCACCTCGAACTGGCGGAAGTACATCGCCGCGTCATCGAGCGCGGCGGCCCCGCGCTCCTGTTCCGAAACGTAAAGGGCAGTCGCTACCCCGTCGTCACGAACCTCTTCGGCACGGAGCGCCGCATCGCGCTCGCCTTCGGCCCGAAGCCGGAAGCTTTAGTCCGACGCGCCGTACACGTCGCCGAATCGATACTCCCGCCGAAGCCCTCGGCGCTATGGCAGCAGCGCACGCTCGCGCTCGAAGCACTGAAGCTCGGCACGCGGCGCGTGCGACGCGCGCCCGTCGCTGAAGTTATAGATAAGCCCGCGCGTCTCGAAGAGCTTCCCGTTCTGACGACGTGGCAGGAGGACGGCGGCCCTTTCTTCACTCTGCCGCTCGTCTACACCGAACACCCAACGACTCGCAAACACAACCTCGGCATGTACCGTATGCAGCGCTACGACGCGCGCACGACGGGCATGCACTGGCAGATACACAAGGGCGGCGGCTTCCACTACCACGAGGCCGAATCAGCGAACAAAGCGCTGCCCGTCACGGTCTTCCTCGGCGGCCCGCCCGCGCTCATACTCTCGGCCATCGCGCCGCTCCCCGAAGACGTGCCCGAGCTTGTGCTCGCATCCGTGCTCGCGGGCGAGAAGATTCGCGTCATCGACAGCCCGCTCGAAGGTCATCCGCATCGCTTAGTCGCGGAGGCCGAGTTCGCGCTCGCCGGCCGCGTCCGACCGCATGTGCGTAGACCCGAAGGCCCGTTCGGCGACCATTACGGCTACTACTCTCTACAACACGACTATCCGATCTTTGAAGTCGAAGCGGTCTTCCATCGAAAGGATGCCGTCTATCCCGCGACCGTCGTCGGCAGGCCGCGGCAGGAGGACTTCTTCATCGGCGACTACTTGCAGAAACTTCTCTCGCCGCTCTTCCCGCTCGTGATGCCGAGCGTGCGCGACCTCTGGTCATACGGCGAGACGGGCTTTCACTCGCTCGCCGCCGCGGTCGTGCGCGAGCGTTACGCGCGCGAGGCTCTGGTCTCCGCCTTCCGAATCCTCGGCGAAGGCCAACTCTCGCTCACGAAGTTCCTCATGCTCACAGACACGCCGCAAGACCTGCGCGACTTCCCGCGACTCTTTGAGCACGTGCTCGCGCGCTTCCGCCCCGAGACAGACCTCTTCATCTTCTCGAACGTCTCGATGGACACGCTCGACTACACCTCGGGCACGGTCAACAAAGGAAGCAAGGCCGTCATGCTCGGACTCGGCGACGCTGTGCGAGAGCTTCCGCGCGAGTTTCGTGGAGACTTGCCCGTGGGCGTCGCGCGCGCCGAGACTTTCTGCGCGGGCTGTCTCGTCGTCGAAGGCGCGGCCTACGCCGAAGAGCCTGAACTCGCCGCACGACTCGCGCGCGAAGAGGCTTTCAAAGACTGGCCGCTCGTAGTCGTCCACGACGACGCGGACGTAGCGCGCAACGCGCCGGATTTCCTTTGGGCCACCTGGACGCGCTTCGAGCCAGCGGCGGACATACACGCGGCGGCCGAGACGGTGCGACGGCATCACATCTCGTACAGCGCGCCCCTCGTCATAGATGCGCGCATGAAGCCCGGCTTCCCCGACGAACTCGTCGTGCGCCCAGACATCGGCGAACTCGTCACACGCCGCTGGCGCGAATACTTCCCGCGAGGGTTGCGCGACGATTAACGAAAGCCCTGACGTGCGATGACTGATGAGGTCGTACGGAACGAGACGAAGTGCTGCGTCGTGGGCGGCGGCCCCGCGGGCGTCGTACTCGCTTTGCTGCTTGCGTGCAAAGGCGTGAGCGTCACGCTCCTCGAATCGCAACGTGACTTCGACCGGGACTTTCGCGGCGACACGCTCCATCCGTCAGTGCTCGAACTGATGGACGAACTCGGGCTCGCCGAAGGTCTTCACGAACTACCTCACACGAAAATACGCACGGGCACGATTGTGACGACCGAAGGCGCGACGATGCTCGCGGACTTCCGGCGACTCCGCACGCGCTATCCCTACATAATGATGCTCCCGCAGAAAGAGTTCCTCGCCTTCGTCGTCGAAGAGGCGAAGAGGTATCCGTGCTTCGAGTTGATAATGGGTGCGCTCGTCTTCGAGCTGGTTGAAGAGGCGGGCGCGGTCCGGGGCGTGCGTTACGAGAAGGAGAGCGTGCGTCACGAACTGCGCGCCGACTTGACCGTGGGCGCGGATGGGCGCGGCTCGCGCGTGCGTCACCTCGGCGGGTTCAAGGTGCGTAAGACCTCGCCGCCGATGGACGTTGTTTGGTTCCGCGTGCCGCGACGCATGGAAGACCCTTCGGGCGGCGTCGCGTACTTCGGCGCGGGGCACGAAGTCGTCATGCTCGACCGAGGCGCACAGTGGCAGGTCGCGTCGCTCATCGCTAAAGGCACTTTCGCGCGCGTGCGCGCCGAAGGACTCGAAGAGTTTCGCGCGGGGCTCGCGTCGGCCGTGCCGGGGTTCGCGGACAGGTTCGAGACGTTGACGAGCTGGAAGCAGGTCTCGGCGCTCTCGGTCGAGTCGAGCCGCGTCACGCGCTGGCACAAGCCGGGCCTTCTGCTCATAGGCGACGCGGCGCACGTCATGTCGCCCGTCGGCGGCGTCGGCATCAACTACGCGATACAGGACGCGGTAGTCGCCGCGAACGTGCTCGCGCGCCCGCTGCTCGAAGGCATCCTGATGAAGGAAGACCTTCGCGAAGTACAGAGACGGCGCGAGTGGCCCACGCGCCTTATACAGACATTGCAGACGCAGATACAGAAGCGACTCATCGCGGCCGCGCTCAAACCGGACAGGACTTTCCGCGTGCCCCTCGCGCTGCGCCTGCTCCTGCGCCTGCCGCTGCTCCGCAACCTCCCCGCGCGCATCATCGGCCTCGGCTTAAGACGCGTCCACGTGACTTAACAGAACCGCGAACGGTAGTGAGCGGGTAGCAGCTTCGACACATAGAGTCATCTCGAAGCAACTACCCGCTCGCTACCGCTCGCGGTTCTGTTATGCAGGTAGGCGGAGGGTGAAGAGAGCGCCGCCCGTCGAAGAGTTCGAGGCGGAGAGCGTGCCGCCGTGGTCTGTGGCGACGCGGTGCGCGAGGGCGAGGCCGACGCCGTGGCCTTTAGACTTCGTCGTGAAGAAGGGGATGAAGACTCGTTGAAGGTCTTCTGTTCTGATGCCGGAGCCTGTGTCCGAGACTTCGACTCTCGCCCACGCGTGCCCCGCGGCGTCGCGCTCGCGCGAGCAGTTGACCGAGACTCGGCGCGCGTCCGCGTCGTCGGGAATCGCCTCGGCCGCGTTGCGCAGGAGGTTGAGGAGCGTCTGACGCAGCATGCGCTCGTCTGCGCGGACTTCGGCGAACTCGCCGGAGATTGAAAGGCCCACGCGTCGCTCGTCGAAGAGCGCGCGCAGGTCTTCGGCGCACTGTTCGATGAGCGGTTCGAGCGGAACGTCCGCGAAGTCGGGCGGCTTCGGGCGCGCGAAGTTGAGGAAGGACGTGACCATCTCCGAGAGGCCGCGCACCTCTTGCAGGAGCGCATTGGCCGACTCGGCGCGCGCCTGCGTATCGAGCGCCGCGTTCTGCAAAAGCTGCGCGTAGCCGTGAAGCGTAGCGAGCGCGTTCTTGAACTCGTGCGCGAGCCCGGCCGACATCTCTCCGAGGCTTTCGAGGTTGCGCTTGCGCGCCAGCGCCTCTCGAAGCTCCGAGACTTCGGTGATGTCGGTCAGCATGCAGAGCGCTCCTCGCGCTCCGCCCGCGGTCGCGGGGTCAATCGGCGCGACCGTCACGCCGAGCCTCCGCGCGGGGCCGTCGCTCGCGATGGCGGAAACCTCTTCGCGCCTGTAAAGCTCGCCCGTCTCAAGGCAGCGTGCGACGAAGTCGCTCAATTCGGGCGAGCGCGTGAGCAGGACTCTAAAGTCTTCGCCGACCGAAGCGCCTTCGAGGCAGAGCAGAGCACGCGCGGGCGAGTTGACGACCGTCGCGCGGCCGTCCGCGTTGAAGGCGAGAAGGCCCGAAGGCAGGCTCGCGACGACGCGCTCGCTGAACTGCTCCGCGGTCGCCGCGCGCTCGGCCGCGCGTGCGCCCATGCGCTCAAGCTCGCCCTGCTTCGCGCGAAGCTCCGCGACGACGCCCTGAAAAGTTTCGAGCACGAACTCCGACTCGTCGCGCGTGCGGCCTCGGGCCGTGGACGAGAGCGGCGCGCGCTCGGCCTCGTCAACCAACTGCCTGTAAGGGCGTAGGAGCCAGCGGGGCAGAAGCAGAATACTCGGCACGCTCACCGCGACCGTGATGACGAAGACGACGAGCAAAACAGGCGCACGCGACACGCGCGCCGCGGGCGCGAGCGCCACGAGCGTCAACGTCAAAAGGTTCGCGAGCAGCAGCAGCCCAACCACCAGCGCGAGCGCCAACTGAATCCTGTTCTCGTATCGGGGCATAAGGGAACGGTCGGCATTCGGCACTCAGCTTGCAGCTTTAAGTTCTTTGCGACCTTTGCGATTGCTTCGAGACTTTGCGGTTAAGCCACCCGCCCTTTAACCGCGAAGGTCGCAAAGTAGTCGCAAAGGTCGCGAAGGGCTCCGGCTGAAAGCTGAAAGCTGAAAGCTGATTGCTTTAAAATTTAGCGACGTACCAGTCAATGATTGCCGTGCCGAAGAAGAGGCTGACGAGTGAGCCCGCGCCGAGGAAGATTCCGAAGGGGAGCATCATCTGCATGTCTCGCTCCTTCCGGCCGAGCATGACGGCGACGCCCGCGACTGAGCCGGTAAGCACGCCGACGAATATCGTCAGGAGCGTCAAAGGCCAACCCAGGAAAGCGCCGACCATGAACATCATCTTCACGTCGCCGAGCCCCATCGCCTCGACGCCCCGCGCGCGCTCCCATAGCCAGCCGACGAGCCAAAGGAATCCGCCGCCCACGAGTGCGCCGAGCAACGCGCCGCCGAAGCTGACGAGCCACGGTCGCAGTTGCGTCTGCGCGCCGCCGAGCATCGCGACCCCGTAGAGGTTCGGGACGACGACGCGCGCGAGGAGCGCGAGCGCCGCGCCGGGGTACGTGATGACGTTCGGCAGAATCATGTGCTCGGCGTCGATGAAGATGAGCGCGAGTATGGCGGCGACGAAGGCGAGGTCGAACGGCAGCGAGAGAGTTAAGCCCGAGTGAAGCAGGTATGTGAGCGCGAAGATCAAGGCCGTCAGAAGCTCGACCGCCGGGTAGCGCGCCGAGATGGGCGCGCGGCAGGAGCGGCAGCGACCTCGGAGCACGGCCCAACTGACGACCGGGATGTTGTCGTAAGGGCGAATCGCGGCGTCACACGATGGGCAGTGCGACGCCGGAAAGGCGATTGACTCTTCGCGCGGGACGCGGTGTATGACCACGTTCAGGAAGCTTCCGATGAGCGCGCCGAAGACGGCCACGACGGCGACGATGAAGGCGGCGGGCAGCCCCATCACCTCATCTGTTGTCACGAATCTTTGGAGAATGTTCATGCGATGCGGATGAAGAAAGGAGAATGAGTCACGACGCGTTCGCGCGCCTTGACGCCGGGCGCCCTGAACGATATTAAATCTTTGAGCGGTTTTGCGAAAGCGGGCCGCCGCGGAAGTACGAACCGGGGGGCTGAAGGATTTTGAACCCACGTAAACCGATATACGCGATGCTGCTGATCGGCGTCGCGGTAATTCTGGCTCTGACTTTCACTCCCTACGCGCTCATCTCACGCGCGCGCAAAGCCGTCGCCGCTTACACGCACATCAATGTGGACACGCCCGAGTTGGGCGACTCGCAAGCGCCGAGCATTGTGTCAACGCCGACGCCACAGCCCGCGCCCGCCTTCGACGTGGTGCGCTGGTACACAGACCGCGGCGACGACCCCGCGCGCCACGGCGTGCTCGTCGAGCCATGCAGCGGAGGCGGCGCGGCGCTCGCTATAGACAACCCGGACGTTGGTTTCAACCCCGCGTCGCTCGTGAAGCTCTCGACCTCGCTCACCGCGCTCAGCAAGCTCGGCAAGGACTACAGGTTCGAGACGAAGATTTATTTAGACGGCACGGTGGACAAGACGGGGACGCTGCACGGCCGTCTCGTCGTCGCGGGCTTCGACCCGACCTTCGGAGACTTCAACGCGGCGCTCATCTCGAAGAAGCTCTCGGAGCGCGGCGTCAAGAAGTTCGGCGAGGAGATGGTCGTCACGAAGGACTTCACCTTCAACTTCAGCGGCAAGCCCGACGAGTCGGCCGACCGTCTCGCGAAGGCTCTGAAGCTCACGCCGAAGACTTTCACGGTCGGCGACGCGCCGCAGGGCGAGCCAGCCTTCTCCGTTCAGTCCTACCCATTGAACGACATACTGCTCTACATGAACGCGCATTCGAGCAACTTCGTCGCCGAGCGCTTGGGCGCGATGCTCGGCGGGCCGGAGGGCGTGCGCGCATTCCTCGTCAACGAGGTCAAGCTCCCGCCCGAGCAGGTCTACCTCTCGACCACGTCGGGGCTTGAGATAAACCGTCTGACGCCGCGAGGGCTGCTCGCCATCGTGCGCGCGCTCGACGCGGAGGCGCAGCGGCAGGGCTTGCAGCTCGCCGACATCATGGCCGTTGCGAGCGACGACTACGGGACGCTGCGAAGGCGTATGGTCGGGACGCCCCTGGAAGGCGCGGTGGTGGCGAAGACCGGCACGCTCGTACACGACGACGGCGGCATGGCGAGCCTCGGCGGCGTCGTCTACACGCACAGGCTCGGCAAGGTCTGCTTCGTCGTACTCAATCAAGGGTCGAGCGTCGCGGAGAACCGGCAGATTACCGACCAACTTCTCACCGAAATCATCCTCAGTCAGGACGCGCCCGCCCCCATCCCTAAACCCGAGAAGCCGCGCCACATGCTTGAGAGCACAGACCTCGAAGTTTTAGAGCAATGATGATGGATAGTTCAAAGTTCAAAGTTGCAAGTTCAAAATTAAGGGCACGCGCCTTCCAACTTTGAACTTCCAACTTTGAACTTATGTCTCGTCGCTCGTCACTTCTTTGCTTTGTAGCTCCCAGAGCATGAGATGTTTTAGGAAGGCGTGGTGCGCGGCGAAGCGCGCGATTGCGAGACCTGCGAGGCCGTCGCGGAAGCCGCCCTTGAGGATGAAGCTGCGCGCGAAGGCCGAAGGCGCGGCCGTGGCGACTTTGAAAGGTGAGGTGCGTCGGCCCGCTTCCCACATCTGCCGCGCGGCGAGGGGCGCGTAGCGCTCGCCTATCATTCGGTGGTGGTGCGCGGCGTCGCGGACGCTGTAGTGGAGCAGGTCGCCCGCGAGCGTCTCGACGCGCGCGCCTTCCGGCATCTTCACGGACTCGTGTATGTATGCTCCCTCCCAACGTCCGCGCGCGCGTCGATAGAAGCGAAGCTGGTGGTCGGGATACCATCCGCCGCCGCGTATCCAGCGGTTCATGTAGAAGGAGCGGCGCGCGATGCGGTAGCCGTCCGCGAGACGCGTTTCGTCTTCGGCGTCGCGCAACCCGAGGACGGACGCACGAAGCTCTTCCGAGACGCGCTCGTCCGCGTCGAGGCTGAAGACCCATTCGTTCGCGGCCGACTCGGCGGCGAACTGCTTCTGCGCCGCGAAGCCGGGCCAGTCGCGCTCTATGACTCGCGCGCCGCACTCGCGCGCTATCTCGCGCGTCGAGTCGTTCGAGCGCGAGTCGACGACCAGAACCTCGTCGGCCCACGCGACGGACTCGCACGCGGCGCGTATGTTCTCGGCCTCGTTGAAGGTGATGATGGTCGCGGAGATTTTCAAGGCGCTTGAGGATACGAAGCGCCCGGCGCGAGCGTCAACCCCGCAAGGCATTTGAAGCGCAAGGCGTTGAAACAGAACCGCGAGCGGTAGCGAGCGGGTGGCGATAAGCTTCACCACAGAGACAGAGAGGCACGGCTAATTGAATCTTAGCCGTGCCTCTCTGTCTGCGGTGTTAGAACTACCCGCTCGCTACCGCTCGCGGTTCTGTTTTAAGCGAAGCGCCGTCAGTCTCTGAACTTCTCGGGCGCGACGGGCGAGTCTATGAAGACGTTATTGGAGCGCAGGGTCGAGGAGGTCGCGCGCTGTAGGTCTGCGAGCGCCTTGTTATAGTCGGTCTCGGCCTGTAGCTCCTGATTCTGCGCGTTGACGAGCGCGTTCTCGCGCTGGAAGAGGAGGAACGTCGTCGAACGCCCGACCTGATAGAGACGACGCTCGCCCGCCAACTGCTGCTCGGCGCTCGCGAGAGCCTGACGAGCGGCGAGCACGCGGCGTCGCGCGGTCTCGACGGCCTGCACGGCGTCGCGAACTTCGACCTCGATGGACTGATCCTGCGAGCGTGTCTGCGCGGCGAGCTGCTGCTCCTGTATCTGCGCGGCGGCGAGGTTGGCCTTCGCCGTGGTGTTCTTGAAGGGAAGCTGTATCGTCACGCCGACGACGACCTGCCTCGTCTTGAAGTTGAAGAGGTTCTGCAACGTCTGCCCGTAGCCACCGACGAAACTAGAGGGGATGCTGCCGGACGTTGGCGTGATGATGGGCGAGATGGCGGGCGCAAGGCCCGCCGCCACGCGTGCCTCGTTGAGTCGCGCGAGCAGGAACGCCGACGCGCTTGAGTTCACGTTAGTGCCGATGAGTGGCTGCGGCGTCGTATCTATGATCGAGGTGTTCGGCGTGCCCGCGAGGCCGTTGGTCTGGACAGTGCCGACGAAATCGATGCGCGGCTTCGTCTGGTTGCGGAAGTACTTAAGATTGATGTCGCTCACATCGGATTCGAGCTTGAGGCGTCGAAGCTCGGGCCGATTGTCGCGCGCCTCCTTGAGGGCCGTCTCAAGTACGACGGGCGTCTCGTCGAACGAAGGCTGGTCGGTCGGGATTATCGCCTTCGACCAGTCGGGCGAGAGCGGGTCTTTGAGCATCAACTGCTTGAGCGCGTTCTCGGCGATTGTCACCTGCTGGTTGGCGACGAGCAGGCTCGACTCGCGTGTCGAAAGCTCCGTCTCGACCTCTGCGCGCTGCAAAGGCGCGGACGCGCCCGCCGCGACGCTCGCCTCCGTGCGGCGGAAGTTCTCCTGCGCGAGCTTAACGTTCGCGACCTGGTTCTGCTCGTTGCGCATCGCGAAGACCAAGTCCCAGTAGGCGCGCTGCACCTGCTGAATCACGTCAATCGTGAGACGGCGAAAGTCGGCGTCGGACTGTTCGAGCCGCTTGCGCTGTATGCGTATCTGCTGGCGGTTGCGGTCAATCGAGCGGTCGCGCCATAGAGGCTGCGTGAACTGTAGCCCCTGCGCTGACGAGTAGATAGGGTTAAGGCTGTTATTCGTCGCCGAGGTCGTCTCGCGCGTGTTGTTGAAGAAGTATGTGAAGTTACCGCCTCCGCGGCCGAACTGCTTGTTGACCGAGGCGTCGTTGTTGAAGTCGGTCGTCGTGACGGTGCCCGCGGTGCCCGCGCCGCCGAAGATGTTGACGACGGGACGGACGGAGTTGTTTATCTGCGGCGAGTAGGTGAAGACCGGATCGTAGACGCCTTCGAGCGCATACAAGGTCTGCTCGGCGAGGCGCACGTCGCCGCGCGCTATCTCAATCGAGTTGTTATTCTCAAGCGTCCGGCGTATCGCATCGTTCAGAGAGAGCGAGACCGTGTCCGTGCCCGAGATGCCGACGCGAGCGAGCGAGGGCATAGGCGGGACGGGTCGCGGCTGGACGGCGGGGAAGTCAGGCTCCTGACCTTCGGGCGTCGTCTGTGTCTGCTGCGCGTCCGTCGGGAGCGGCGACGAAGCGGGCGTAGGCCCCGTCGTCGCGGGCGGCTGAGTAGCGGGCGTCTGCGTTGTCGCGGGCGGCGTCTGCAAGCCCGGCGGGTTCTGCGGTGCCTGCTGCGTCGTGCCCGGAGGCGTGCGCGGGTCGGGCGCGTTGGGGCGCGTCGTGGGCGGAGCAGACTGCTGCTGCTCGGTTCCGGGCGGGCGCGTGGCGTCGCGCTGCGCGGGCGTCTGCTGCGTGGTGGTCTGCGGGGCATCGGCTGTGGCGGCCGTCGAGACTACGAAGGGCTCACCCACTTTTCTGAAGACGCTCTTGCTCGTCTGCGCGGGCCTAGACGATGCCGTCTCGTCCTTCGGCGCTTCGGCAGTCTTCGCGTCGGCTGCTTCGTTACTCTTCGGAGCGGCCGACGCATTGGTGGATGGACGGCGCGACCTTGCACGCGCGGACGCCGTGTCGTTCCCAAAAGCGGACACCGCGTTCCCGAAAACGAGAAATGCGGAGAGGCAGACGGCCGAGAGCGCGTTCGCGCTGCGGCCGGTTACTTGATGAAAGCGACGCTGTTTGACCATTATTCTTGACCTTAAAATCTACCTGAAGCGTCGTGCGCAAGGGGCGGCGCGCCGACGTTAAAATTCAAACCTTCTGACTCTGTTAACGGGTTGCAAATGCTGAGCCGCGCGGTGACAGTGAAGCCTCAATTCGACCCTCGAAGCCGCCTCCGGCAGACCTGTGCGTACTACGTCGCGCGCGCGGACAGTGTTTCAAAAACATAGATTTAGGCGCACGCGCGTGTACGAATCGGACGCCGCGCCGAGAGGCAAAGTGAATGCGTGTCGCGTGTCTCGGTGGCCCCCGTCCGTGCGCCGACGCGACGCGGGACGGCCCGCTTGACAGTGCCAGCGCGCGGGGCTATCTTGCAAGGTCAAAGGTCTCTAGCCTAAGACAAATAACGATGTAGAAGGCGCTAACGTCCATACGCTTACGGCGCGGGCGGCGTGTGTCGCGCGAGGCCAAGAAGCGCGCGGGTGTGCGCGCCTTCTGAAGAAGAACAGCACCGCGAGGAGGCTTCCTTTCAATGGCAATCAAAGTTGGCATCAACGGCTTCGGGCGCATCGGGCGCAACATACTCCGCACGTGCCTCGGCGACGCGGAGATAGACTTCGTGGCGGTCAACGACATCACCGACACGCGGACGCTCGCGCACCTCCTGAAGTACGACTCGGTGCTCGGCAACCTCGAAGAGGAGATTGCAGCGACCGAGAACGGCATAAGCGTCGGCGGCGACGAGTTTCGAGTCTTCTCCGAGAAAGACCCCGCGCTCATCCCCTGGGAGTCGGTCGGGGCAGAGGTGGTCATCGAATCGACTGGCCGCTTCACGAATGGCGAGGACGCGCGCAAGCACCTGCGCGGCTCCGTCAAGAAGGTCGTCATCAGCGCGCCCGCGAAGGGCGAGGACATCACAATCGTCCTCGGCGTCAACGAAAACTCGTACGACCCGGCCGCGCACAACATCATCTCGAACGCCTCCTGCACGACAAACTGTCTCGCGCCGGTCGCGAAGGTCATACACGAGAACTTCCGCATCAAGTCGGCGCAGATGACGACGATTCACTCGTACACGAACGACCAGCAACTTCTCGACCTCCCGCACAAGGACTTGCGCCGCGCGCGAGCCGCCGCTCTCTCGATGATTCCGACCTCGACGGGCGCGGCCAAGGCCGTCGCGTTGGTGCTGCCTGAACTCAAGGGCAAGTTCGACGGCATCTCGGTTCGCGTGCCGACGCCGAACGTGTCGCTCGTTGACGTTGTGATGGAGGTCGAGCGCGAGACGACGAGCGAGGAGGTCAACACGGTCTTGAAGAACGCGGCCAACGAGGAGCTTCAGGGCATACTCGCCTACTCCGAAGAGCCGCTCGTCTCCGTGGACTTCCGCAAGAACGACAACTCTTCAATCGTGGACGCGGAGTACACGAAGGTCATCGGCGGCAACCTCGTCAAGGTGCTCTCATGGTATGACAACGAGTGGGGCTACTCCTGCCGCGTCCGCGACCTCGTCAAGTACATCGCTGGCAAAGGACTGTAGGGAAGTGATGAGTGATGAGTGATGAGTGATGAGTGATAAGAGTAAAAGTAAGCCCTGCTCTTATCGCTCATCACTCATCACCTATCACTCATCACCTATCACTCATCACTTATCACTCATGCAAAAGCTTTCCATCAAAGACCTCGACCTGAAGGGCAAGCGCGTCTTCGTGCGCGTTGACTTCAACGTGCCCTTGAAGGGAGGGAAGGTCGGCGACGACACGCGCGTGCGCGCTGCGCTGC
>JBJMGR010000292.1:0-28230 GCA_045807805.1 Pyrinomonadaceae bacterium
GCCTGACGCGCCTTCTCAATCGAGGCGCGCTCCGCGTAGAGCCCGTCCGCCTGACTGACGAGTTCCGCCGCCGATGCACTCTCGCGCGGCGCTTCGTTCGTCTGCGGGCGCGCGCAGGAGGACTGCGAGACGGCCGCGAGCGCCGCGAGCGAGAGCAGAAGCGCCCCGCGCCGAACGCGCATGCGGCGTCCTGTTACGCGCGAGCAGCGCGCCTTCAGTTGATTTGAGATTTGAAATTTCAAACCTGAAATTCCGACCTACTTGTTAGCGGGCGTGGGCGAGGGCTTCGGCGCTTCGACGACGTAGAGCTTGTTGAGCACGCCCGCGAGCCTGTAGCCCGCCAGCGCGATACGCCTGCGCGCGAGCTTCTGCGCCTCTTCCGTGTAGCTCTGCGAAGGCGTCCCGCCCTCTGTGATGTTCTTGTATGTGACCGTGCGCGCGAGGTTGAAACTCTCCATCACCCAGTCGTGCGGGTCCAGGTTCGCAGCTTCGGGCATCGAGTCCGCGGGGTACTCCTTCATCAACGCTTCGGCGAGCGTGCGTATCCTGTCCTTGCCCGCCTGGTCGAGCGGACGCTTCGGGCTCTGAAAGCCGAACGCGCCGCCCGCCGCGTCCCAGAAGGTGTGCAGGTTCGCGACGCGCGTCTCCTGCGGCATAGTTATCTTGAAGAGGTTGCCGCCCTGATCGCCTTCGGGGTGCGCGGCCGTCACGCGCGCCGTCGCGTGTAAGGGCTGGTGAACGTCGCCGACGAGGTGATAGAGAAAGGCGGTCAGCTCCGCCTCGCGCTTCAACTTCGTCGGCTCTTCGCGTTTATCGTTCTCAAGCTCACGCAGGGAGTTTATCGCCCAGTTGATTCGCGCGAGCGCGTTCTCCGAGTCCGGGCCCGCCTTCGCGTTCTCGGGCACGCCGTCGAAGAACGGGTAGTCAACGTAGTGCCAGTTGTCGTAAACGGAATTTAGAGAGTCGCCGCGAAAGTCGTCCATCCAGACGGCGATGGTCACGGGGTCGTAAATCTTCTCGCACGTGTCGGCCGTGTAGTAGCCAGCGCAGAGATATATGAACGGGCGCTTATTCCCTTGCGGCGGCGCGAAGAGCGCATCCACCTTCGCTTTCGCCGTGGGACTGAGGCGCATGTACGCGACCTGCGCGACTATCATGTGACCCGTGTCGTGCCACGCAAACGCGCTCGACTGCGCCGAGACGACGAGCGCGCAGAGTAGAAGTGCTCTAAACAGATTCTTCATAAGGCTTCCTTCATCAACTTTATATTTGGGACTGCGAGCAAGGGTTGACTTCACTTGTAGAGCAGCACGCGAGAGCGCGCGCGCCGGAACTCGTCGAGCCGCGTCTGCCACGAAGCCGCTATCGTGGACGGCTCGTCGCCGCGCTTCACGCGCTCTAAGGTGTCGGCGTTCGCGAGCAGGCGTATCAGGTCGTCAACCTTCCACTCCTGCGGGTAGAGCCTCCGCAACGCAACGGCGATCTCTAATCCGGCGCGCACGGGCCTAAACAGAGCGCGGTTCGTGACGACGAGGTTGATGCCGCCGCACTCCTCGCCTTTATAGACGGACGCGCGCGGCGTGAATCGAACGGGCACGAAGGTCACGCCCGACAGCCCGCGCCCGTTAAGATACGCCGCGAGCTTTCGGCCGTCTATCCACGGCGCGCCCAGCAGCTCGAACGGCGTGTCCGTGCCGCGCCCGACCGAGAGGTTCGTCGTCTCAAGCAGCCCGACGCCCGGATAGAGCGTCGCCTCCGTCAGACTCCTCATGTTCGGCGAGGGGTTGACCCACGTCTGCCCCGTCGCGTCGAGCCACATGCCGCGCCGCCAGTTCTCCATCTTGACGACGCGCAGGTCGCAACCAATCTTCCGCTGCTCGTTGAAGAGACGCGCGAGTTCTCCGACCGTCATGGCGTGCCGGACGGGCACGGTGTGAAAGACCACGAACGAGAGCTTGTCTTCGTCCGCCACAGGCCCCTCAACGTCGAGGCCGTTGACGGGGTTCGGGCGGTCGAGCACGAAGAATGGAACCCGAGCGCGCGCGGCCTCCTCCATCGCGTTGCGCATCGTCGTGACGTAGGTGTAGAAGCGCACGCCCACGTCCTGTATGTCGAAGACGAGCGCGTCGAGGTTCTTCAACTGCTCGGGCTTCGGCCGCCGCGTGTCTTCGTAGAGCGAGAAGATTGGGAGGCCCGTCTTCTCGTCAACCGTGTCCGAGACTCGCTCGTCGGCCTGCCCGCGTATGCCGTGCTCGGGCGCGAAGAGCGCGGTGAGCTTGACGCCCGGCGCTTCGCGTAGCACGTCAATCGTCTGACGCCCGCGTAAATCTCGCCCCGTGTGGTTCGTTATCAGCCCGACGCGCAAGCCTTGAAGCTCTTTGAAGCCGCCGCGCTCAAGCACGTCCACGCCGTTTAAGACTTCCGCGTTCGAGGGCGCGAGCAGCGCGGACGCCTCACTCGCGCGCGCCTCCGCGACAGAGAAGGTGAAGCGCGAGAGGCCCACGAGTAGATTCTGAATGTACTGCGTCTGCTCAAGCTGCGCGCGCGCGGTCGCGCCTGCGTCCGTCACCGCGCCCGCGACTATGTTCGCGACGCGCGCGCGAAGCGGCCCTACATCGCCCTTGCCGTCCGGGTGTACGCGGTTCGAGAGGAAGACGACGAACGTCTCGCTCGCCGGGTCAATCCAGATTGAAGTGCCCGTGAAGCCCGTGTGGCCGAACGAGCCTACGGGGAAGAGGTCGCCGCGGTTGGAAGAGAAAGAGGTGTTCACGTCCCAACCCAAGCCCCGCGCGCCGCCCTCGTCCGTCACCTGCCTCGGGCGCGTCATCTCCGCGACGCCGAGCGGAGAGAGTATGCGCGCACCATTGTACTCGCCGCCGTTCATAATCATCTGGCAGAAGATCGCGAGGTCGTCCGCCGTCGAGAAGAGACCGGCGTGGCCCGCGACTCCGCCCATTCGATTCGAGGTCGGGTCGTGAACCTCGCCGCGAAGCACGCGCTCGCCCTCCTGCCCTTGCGCTCCCGTGCCGCCGAGGTAGCTCTTCACGCCGTGCACCCTCTCGGTCGGCGCGATGCGCGCGACGTATGCGGCGTCGTCGTGGCGCGGCGCGGGCGAAGCTATGCCGACGGCCGGGCGAAATCCGGTGTCGCGCATGCCGAGCGGCTTGAAGATGTTCTCGTATGCGAACTCGTCGAGCGGCTGGCCCGAGGCGCGGCGCACGACCTCGCCGAGAGTTATGTAGTTGATGTCGCTGTAGACGAAGCGCGAGCCGGGCGCGCTCCGCAAAGGCTCGACGTAGAGGTGCTTGAGCATCTCTTCGTAGCCCGACCACTGTTCGCTCAAATCGAAGTCGGGCGCGTAGCCCGAGCGGTGCGTGAGAAGGTGTTCGATTGTAATCTTCTCCCGGCCTTCGCCCTTCAACTCCGGTATGTACTGAGAGACGGGGTCGCCGAGACGAATACGGCCGCGCTCGACGAGTATCATCACGCTCGTAGCCGTCGCGACGACTTTGGTCAAGCTCGCGAGGTCGAAGACCGTGTCGGCCGTCATGGCCTCGGGCGTCGGGATAAGCGCGCGCGCGCCGTAAGCCCTTCGCCACACGACGCCGCCGCGACGCGCGACGAGCACGACCGCGCCCGGCGTCTCCTTGCGCTCGATTGCCTCGGCCACGGCCTTGTCGATGAAGGCGAGCCTGTCGGCCGCCATCGAGACCTTCGCGGGCGAAACGACCGGTAACGTCGAGGCGAACGACTGAAGGCAAAAGGCAAAAGTTAACAGAACCGCGAGAGGTAGCGAGCGGCTGTGAGTTACGCCGGGAATCTTTATCGCGTAACTTGCGACCCGCTCGCTACCGCTCGCGGTTCTGTTCTTTGCCTTTTGCCTTTTTACTTCTGCCCTCATTGGCTCGTCACCGCGCCGGAAGGGGCGGGCGCTGCTTTGAGTTGAATGCCCGTGCCGCGCGGATAGAGGCCGGGGAGCGAGATGGGCAGGCGGCCCGTCACGTCTGCGCGGCCCGCGAGCGCGCGCGCGGCGGCGCGTTGGAGGCTCGGCATGTCGCCGTAGGCGACGAGGTAGGTCTGCATTGAGGGGAAGCCTTGAAGCAGGTACGGATTGCCGAAGCTTATGCCGACGACGGGCACCCTCTTCTCTAACAGCGACGCGAGCACGCGCGCTCCCTGTTCGGGCAAGCCCACGCTGTTCGCCGCGCCCGAGCGCACGCGCCCGTACATCGAGGCGACGACCACGTCCGCCTTCCGCGCGCGTTCGAGCGCGTCTTTGACCTCCTCCTCGGTCGAGCGCGAGTCGAGCACGACCGTCTCCGCGCGTCGGCCGAGCCGCGCTAACTGCGAGACGAACGGGTTCGCGATGAAGAGTCGGTCTTCGCCGTTCGTGATGGCGAGATTGAAGACGCGCGCGCCGGGTCTCAGTCCCACTCCGTCCGCGCGCTGCAAAAGGTGCGCGTCGTCGCGCACGAGCGTCAGTGCGTGCTCCGCGACCTCGTCCGTTAACTTCAACGCGTCGGGGCTCGACACGACGGCGTCGATCTCTTCGAGCGGGGCCGTGCGCTGTTTGACGAGCCCGAGGTCGTACTTGGCCGCGAGAAGTTTTCGCGCGGACTGTTCGATGCGGGCTTCGGTCAGACGACCGCTCTTCACGGCCTCGCGAAGTCCGCGCGCGACGGCGTCCGGGTCGCCCGGTTTAAGCAGCATGTCAGCGCCCGCGAGCACGGCGCGCACGGCGGCCTCGTCCTGCTTGAAGTAGATGGTGAGCCCGCTCATGTCGAGCGCGTCGGTGACGACGATGCCGTCGAAGCCGAGTTCTTTACGCAGGAGCCCGCCGAGTATGACGGGCGAGAGCGTGCCGGGCAGCACTGCGTTCTCCGTCAAGACCTCCTGCTCGGCGTACGAGGGCCGGAGGATCGAGTCGCGCGGCAGCGGGCTCACCTGCGTCGGGTCAATCTGCGGCAGCCCGATGTGCGCCGACATAATCGCGCCCACGTCCGCCTTTATCGCCGCGCGGAACGGGACAAGCTCGATTGATTCGAGCCGCTGTCGGTTGACGTTTATGACGGGCAGGCCGCGGTGCGAGTCGGTCGCGGTGTCGCCGTGGCCGGGGAAGTGTTTGGCGGTGGCGATGACGCCGCCGCTCTGCAAGCCTTCGACCAGTGCGGAGACGAAGCGCGCGACCTCGGCCGGGTCTTCGCCGAAGGAGCGGACGTTGATGACGGGGTTGCCAGCGTTGTTGTTAACATCGGCGACGGGCGCGAATATCTGCTGCACGCCGAGCGCGCGTGCCTCTCGCGCCGTCAACTCGCCCTCGCGGCGCGCATATTCCGGATTGCCCGTCGCGCCGACGGCCATGTTCCAGGGGAAGTTCGTCGCGTCGTCGAATCGCATGCCGCTCCCTGCTTCGAGGTCTGCCGAGATGAGCAGGGGCAGACGCGCGAGCTGCTGCATGCGGTTGACGAGTTGGACAGATTCGTAGACGGGGCCGCGGAAGAGGATGATGCCGCCGACGTGGTTCTGCTCCACCTGACGGCGAAGCTCTTTGAACTCGTCGCTCTCGCGATTGAGGAAGCGCGCGTTGATGCCTACAGAGATGAGCTGCCCCGTCTTCTCTTCGAGCGTCATCCTTTTAAGCTCGGCGTCGGCCCACTTGAGCGCCTCCGCAGAGGGGCGTCGCGTGTAGGGCTTACGCGCGGCCGGGTCCAACGCCCTCGCCGTTATGCACAAGGCTCTGCGCGCGGGGCGGCAAGGGTAGACGGCGCGTGACGCCGTGGCGGGCGGCGCGGCGAAGGGCGAGAGTGTCAGCGACAGGAGCGCCGCGAGCGTCAGCGCGCAGCGCGCGCGTGTTAGAGCTTGTGTGCGTCTCATCCTCGTATCAGTCCAGTCTTGAATGCAACGCCGCGTGAATCCGGCTTTGAGCTTTGCATCAGTCGGCCCCACCCGGCGCGAGTTCGTCGCGCTGCTCGGCCGAGGGGGGCGCGAAGAAGAAGGACGCGCCCCACGCGACCGCGAAGGTTATCAAGCTCCCGAGCAGCACGTACCAAGTCCACGCGAGCGGCGTCCAGAAACGCACGTAGAGCATCAGCACGATGCTCGTCAACATGCCTATCAGCGCGGGCGGCTCGCTCACGCGGCGCAGGAACGTGCCGACGAGGAAGACGCCGAGCACGGGGCCGTTGATGAGCGAGGCGACCGAGAGCGCCTTATCGAGCGCGGAGCTTTGGTAGGACATCGCGAAGATTGCGACCCCTATCTGCACGATGCCCCACAGAAGCGTCAGCCATTGCGAGACGCGCAGATAGTGTCTATCCGAACGCTTCCGCCTGAAAGGTTTGTAGAGGTCGTTGACGGCCGTCGCCGCAATCGAGTTCAGAGACGAAGAGAGCGCGGCGGCGAAGATGGCCGCGACGACGAGCCCCGACAGGCCCGAAGGCATGTGCTTCGTGATGAAGTCCGGGAAGACCCGGTCGCCGCCCGCGAACGGGAAGGTCGCGCTCGCCGTCTGCGCGAACGCGGGGTCTGAGAGACAACGCCCCGCAGCCTCCAAAGGGTTCACCTGCGCGCAGGCCGCCGCGAAGTCCGTGTAGAGAGGGCTCGCGTGCGGGCCGTAGAAGGCGAAGAGCAGCACGCCTATAAAGAGGAAGCCTATGAACTGTGCGAGCACGACCGCGCCGGACGAGAGGAGCGCTGCCGCCGCGCGGCGCGGCCTGTCCGTGCAGAGGTATCGCTGCACGAGATACTGGTCTGTGCCGTGCGTGCTCATCGTCAGGAAGCAGCCGCCGACGAGTCCGGCCCAGAGCGTGTAGCTCTTCGTCAAATCAATCGGCAGAGAGAAAGTCCACTTCGCCGACGTGAGCGGAAACGTGAAGGCGTAGCTCGTCTGCCTTATCCCGAAGTCAATCACGTCGAACTTCGCGAACTGCTTGCCGACGGCGATTGCGCCCGAGAAGCCGCCCGCAGTCGAGTTCGCGATGACGACCGCCGCGGCCAGAGCGCCCGCCAGATAGATGCCGAGCTGCACGACCTCGACCCAGATGACCGCCTCCATCCCGCCGTAGTATGTGAAGACGATCATCACGACGCCGAGCAGAACGATGGATGCGATGGTGGCGGCGGTCACGGTTGCGTTCGTCACGTCGCCCGGCGGCTGGAACGAGACGTAGACGGCCGCGAGGACGATTGCCGTCAGCAGGAGCCTTATGCCGTCCGCGATGTTTCGCATGACGACGAAGAGCGCCGCCGCGAGCATCTTGATGCGCCCGCCGAAGCGACGCTCAAGAAGCTCATAGACCGTGAGCAGCTCGCCGCGAAAGTAGGAAGGGATGAAGAGGAACGAGATGACGATGCGGCCGAGCATGTAGCCGAAGACGAGTTGCAGGAACTGGAAGTTGCCGCCGCGCGCAAAGGCCACTCCCGGCACGCTGATGAACGTGATGGTCGAGGTCTCCGTGGCGACGATTGACGCGGCGATGGCCCACCACGGCACGCTGCGGTCGCCGACGAAATAGTCCTCGGTCGTCTCCTGTTTACCGGCGAACCAGATGCCGAACACGGTGATGCCGACGAGGTAGCCGAAGATGATTACAAGGTCGAGCGGTCTCATTGTCCCTTTGGGGTGGCCGGGATAGACGAGCGGGAGTTAGATGATTCTATTTTCAAACCGCACCACTAAGCAACTCGCCCAGACTATGTATGCGCGGGCAGACGCTCTCGGGGTGCAGATCGAGCGGGTCTAGAAGTATCGCGCGCATTCCGGCGGCGCGCGCCGCCAGCGCGTCGTGCGCGTAAGAGTCGCCGACGAACGCGGCCTCTGAAGCCTCCACGCCGAGGCGTTCGAGCGCGAGCCGGAAGATGGCCGGGTCGGGCTTCTTGCAGCCGACGAGGTGCGAGTCAACGGTCAGGTCGAAGAGACCATCGAGGCCCGACGCCTCAAGAGAGTCGAGCAGCCGCCCGTCCTCCGTGTTCGAGATGACGGCGACGAGCAGCCCCGCGCGCTTCAACTCCGCTACGACGTGCGCCGCCTCCGAATCGACGCCGCACCAGATGTGATGCTCCGCGTGCGCGCGGTCGATGGCCCGCACAAGACTCTCGCATGTCTCCGCGTCGAGCCCTAACCCTTCGTACATCGCGCGGAACGTCCAGTGGCGTCCGGTCTGGTCTATCACGCGGGCGCTCGGCGTCTGACCGCCGACGCACTTCAACATCTCGCCGAACGCGCGCCGCATCTCTCCGGCGTCGAAAGTGCGCCCCGCCGCATCCTTTGCAAGCGCGGCGAGCCGCGGCCAGTCCGGTTGGACGAGCGTACCGCCCGCGTCGAAGACGCACGCGCGCGCACCGTTCAAGGAAGGATGAAGCATAGGCTGAGCGGACTGATATTTAGAGTCAGCACGAAAGCTCTTATAGAGTCAGCGCGAAAGCTCTTCGACGGCGCGCGCGACGACCCAGTTCGCGGCTTCGAGCGCGATGCGTGCGTCTTCACTACCGCGCCCGGTCTTCGACATCACGAGTGCGACGCGAAGGTCGCCGCCCGCGCGCTCGAAAGCCTGTTCGGCCCCGCCCGCGTCGAGCCCCGTCTCGGCCGCGAGTATGCGAAGCGAGCGTGCGCGCAGCTTCGAGTTGCGCGCGCTCATATTCGTCATGCGGTTGCCCTTCACGTAGCCGAGGCGCACAAACGTCGCCGTCGAGATCATGTTCAAGACCATCTTCTGCGCCGTCCCCGCCTTCAGACGCGTCGAGCCGGCGACCACCTCCGGCCCGACCAACGGAACTATAGAGACCTCTGCCGCCCCCGTTATCGGCGAGCCGGGAACGCACGTCACCGCGGCCGTGAACGCGCCCGCGCCGCGCGCGTACTCGACCGCGCCGATGGTGTAGGGCGTACGCCCCGACGCCGCGAGACCGATGAGAGCGTCGCTCCCGCTGACGCCTCGTGCTTCGGCGTCGCGCGCGCCCGCGTCACGGTCGTCTTCGGAAGCTTCGACGGCACGATAGAGCGCGTCGTATCCGCCCGCGATGATTCCCTGCACCAACTCGGGCGCGACGCCGAACGTCGGAGGACACTCCGAAGCGTCGAGCACGCCGAGCCTGCCGGAAGTGCCCGTGCCGACGTAGAAGAGTCGCCCGCCCGCGCGCAGACGCGCAAACACTTCGTCCACGACGCGCGAGACTTCGGGCAGTACGAGTTGAACCGCCGACGCGACGCACGCGTCCTCCTCGTTCATGAGTCGGACGATCTCGCCGGTCGGAAGCTCGCTGAGGCCCCGCGTGCGCGGGTTCTCCTGCTCGGTCAAAGGGAGGTCTGTTGCGCTCTCTTTCGACATTGAAGCTCCACTCAACCCGCGAGCGCGAGCCGCACCTGCTCGGACGCCATGCGCGCGGCGGCCTCCGCGGGCGCGAGCACGGGCGGCGCTAAAAAGGCGCACGAGGCGACGCGCTCCAACTCTTCGCGCAAAGGTTCGAGTATCAAGTTGCCCGCCGCGAAGACTCCGCCGACGTACGCCAACTGGAACCGCTCGCGCTCCATCTTCAACTTCTTGACGACGGCCGAAGCCGCGCACGCGAGTTCGCGTCCGGCCTCGTCGAGAATCTCGCGCGCGACCACGTCGCGACGCTTCGCCGCCTCTATCACGTTTCGGCCGAAGCCCGCGATGCGGTTGTTCGTCATGTTCGGCGCGTAGACCGCAGTCGAGAGGTCTTCCGCGCGCTCGACCTTGAAGTATTCGCGCGCGGCTTCGGTGAGAGAGGTCTTGCGCCCGCGCCCGTCCGACGCGCGCGCCACCGACTGCAACGCCCGACGCGCTATCCACGAGCCGCTGCCCTCGTCGCCCGCGACTGGCCCCCAACCGCCCGCGCACGCGCGACGGCCGCGCGCGTTTATGCCGCAGCATATCGAGCCCGTGCCCGCGATGACGACGAGGCCGGGCTTGCCTTCGGTAGCGCCGTAGAGCGCGATGTCGGCGTCCGTGACGACTTCGAGCGACTCGATGCCGAGTTCCGCGGAGAGCGCCGCGCACATGCGCTCGCGTATGTCTTCGCGCTTGACGCCCGCGAGCCCGACCTCCGCGGCCGAGAGGTCTTGCCGCCTGATGCCCGCATCCACGCATGCACGCTCGACGGCCTCGCGCACGGCCTTCGTCGAATCGTCCACGCCCACGCGCAAGGGGTTTGAAGGCCCGGCTTGGCCCTCGCCGAGCAGACGGCCGCGCGAGTCCGCGACGACCGCGCGCGTCTTCGTCCCGCCGCCGTCCACGCCGAGGACGTACGGCGGCTGGGCGTGTGTCGCGCTCTTCCTGGGTTGGAATTTTACGGGCCGGCCTTTGGCCTTCATCGGGGAACCTCGGACGCCGCGCCCGGAGGCGACGCCGAAAAATTTTCCCGATTGTAGCCAGAGTGTGCGTATAATAAAAACTAAAAGATTTTATTTCTACGATAACCGAACCTGATAACGGAGAGGGCGATGGAGATTCGTCAACTGAAGGCGTTCGTCGCGATTGCGGAGGCGCGCACGTTCACGGCCGCCGCGCAGCGCATACACTACACGCAGGCCGCGCTCAGCATGCAGATAAAGCAGTTGGAGAAGGAGGTCGGCCTCCCGCTCTTCATACGCATGCCGCGCCGCGTCGTGCTGACGGAGGCGGGCGAGCACCTGCTTGAGCGCGCGCATTTGATACTGCGCGAGCACGACTCGGCGCTCTCGGAGATTGAAGAGCTGGCGGGCGCGGGGCGCGGCCGTCTTCGACTCGGGAGCGCATCGGGGATGGTGAGCGCGGAGGCTCTGCCCGCGATACTGAAGCGGCTTCGCAAGAGCTACCCGCTCGCGGAAGTCTCCGTCACCTCAGGCACGAGCGAAGAGCTTGTGAAGAAGATACACGCGGGCGAGATGGACATGGCGTTCGTCTCTCTGCCCGTAGAGGCGCGCAGCATCGAGACGGAGCTGCTCAGTCAGGATCAGCTCGTCGCCATCGCGAGCCCGCGCCACCCGCTCGCGGAGCAGCGCGTCATCAGCGCGTTCGCGCTCGCGGGCGAGAGGCTCATACTCAGCGAGCGTGGCGGCAACACGCGCCGCCTCATCGAAGCGTTCTTCAAGGAGGCGGGGGTCAAGCCGAAGGTCGTGATGGAGTTGAACCGACAGGTGGCGATAAAGAACATGGTGGCGTCGGACATGGGCGTCGGCATCGTGCCGCTCTCGACCGCGCGCGAGGACGTTGAGCGTGGCCGCCTCGTCCGATGGTGGATAGAGGGCGTGCGAATCAACTGGGAACTCGGCGTCGCGCGCATGAGCGGCGGCTATCTCTCGCCCGTCTGCCGCTCGTTCCTAGACCTCTGCCACGAACACTTCGCCGACTCGAAAGCCACGGACGACAACAACAGCACCTCGCCGCGCGCCCCGTCGAAGCGCTCGAAACGCTCGACGAAAAAGAGCGCCGCGAAACGTGGTCGGAAAGTCAAAAGATAAGTTGCAAGTTCAAAGTTCAAAGTTGAAGGCACGACGCCTCTTAACTTTCAACTTTCAACTTGCAACTTGCAACTTATCTATACCTCTTCATCAACTCGTTCCAACGCCCCTGCGCTTTGAGTATAAGCTCGCAGACTTCGCGGACGGCTCCGTGTCCGCCCGCGAGGCGCGTGACGTAGTGCGCGGCGTCGCGGGTGTCGGCGGTCGCGTCCGAGACGGCGACGGCGAGGCCGGAGCGGCGCATGAGCGGTATGTCTACAACGTCGTCGCCGACGTAGGCGACTTGCGCCGGCTCGACCCGATCCTCGGCGAGGATGGTTTCGTAGACGGAGATTTTGTCGAGCGCGCCCTGCCGCACGTATTTGATGCCGAGGTCCGCGGCGCGCATCTCGACGAGGCGCGAGGTTCGGCCCGAGATGATGCCGGAGCGCAGGCCCGCGCGGTGGAGCATGACGAGACCGTGGCCGTCGTGCGTGTGAAAGCTCTTCAGCTCGTCGCCGCTCGCGGCGGGCGTGATGCGGCCGTCCGTCAGCACGCCGTCGCAGTCCAACAGCAGAAGCCTCACTTCGGCCGCGCGCCGCTCGACTTCAGACAGTTCAAGCATTCGCTCTTATCTGACCTCGAAGATTGGGACTTCGGAGAGCTTCCAGCCCGAGGGCGTTCGCAGGAAGACGTAGACCGCCGGACCCGACTGGTCGCGGCCGAGCGTGCGCGCCGTGAGCGTCACGTCGGCGGCTACAAGGTCTGAGCCGAGCACTTCCGTGCGAAGCAGTCGCGTCTGCCAGATTTCGGGCTGCGTGCCGACTATCCCGCGCGAGAAGCTTGCAAGCTCGCCCGGCACAAGGAGCGCTTCTATGTCTGCCTTGTGGCCCGTGCGTATCGCAGCGTCGAGCGCGGCCACGGCCGTCTTTATCTGCTCGTCGGGCGCGGGCGGAGTTCCCGCCGCCGCCGCCGCCTCTGCCTTCAGACGCGCCGCGCGCGCGGCGAAGGTCGAGGCATATTCGGCACCGGAGCGCGCGGCCGTGTCGAAGAGGCGCGCGGCGTCGGCCGGGCGGTTGCGCCGCATCGCGACTTCGCCCAGTCCTATGTCGGCCCACGCGAGCGTCGTGGGCAGCGGGAGCGGCGAGTCGAGCGCGGCGCGAAACTCGCGCTCCGCGTCGTCGAGCCTTCCCTGTTCGACGTGCGCGCGCGCGAGCACAATTCGCGCATCCTCGTTCGACGGCGTGCGTGCGAGCACTGCGCGCGCGAGTTCTTCGGCGCGAGCGGGCTGCTGCGTGAGCTGCGCGCGCGCCTGCTCGACCGCTTCGGCCGCGTCTGGCCCCGCGGGCACAACGTCGTTCGCGTAGTTGACCTGCGGGTATAGTTTCTCGGGGTCAACCTCGACGCGCACAATCTTAGAGGCAGTCCTGAACTGAGCCTCGCCGAAGTCCTTCGCGGGGACGCGCGCGGTTGCCGTCAGGCGCTCGCCCGACTCCGTAAGCGCCTGCACCGAGACCTCAACGTCGAACGAGCCCGTGTTGCGCAGATTCGAGACCCACGCGCCCGCGCGCTGCACGGGCAGGCCGACCATCAAGTCGGTGTCGGTCTGCATCTCGAAGAGCGAGCGCATGAGCAGACCAGCGCGGTCGCCGCCCGCCTCACCCAAACGCGCGCGAAGCGTGGCGAGCGTGAGCGACTTCGCGCCCGAGAGCTGGCCGTGCAGCACGCCCGTGAATGCGTCGCGGCCGACGGCCGAAGCTATGATGCGCCATGCGAGTGCGCCCTTGTTCGTCGCGGAGTTGAAGTAGGTGTCGAAGGCGGGCGTGAGCTTCGAGAGCGGCGCGTCGCGTTCCGCGACGGGCGCGTAGAGGAGCGCAGTCCTCGTCCACTCCGCGTCGGCCGCCGCCTTGCCGAACTGCTTCTCGACGAAGAGCAGCGCGAGATAACGCGCGAGCCCTTCACGAATGACTCCCGCGCCTTCGCCTTCGACGTTCGTCGCGCCGCCGACCCAAAGGCGCGCGACCGCTTCGCCCACACGCACCGCCGTTACCGAGTCAATCTTCTGTCGGCGGAAGACTGTGCTGTCGAGTAGAAGCGTGCCCGTAGAGTCGAAGCCCGCGCCGCGCCGAACGCCGACGATGCGGACGGGGCTGTCGGGTGCGTTGCCGAGTAGGCCCGCGAAGAAGGTGCGTGCGGCCGATGCGAGCCCGACCAAAGCCTCAGCCTCTCGACGCTCGTCCGCGCCGAAGCCAGCGGGCACGAGCGCGCTCACGCCACGCGCGTCGCCCGAGCCTTCGACCGCTTGCCACTTGCCCGTCACGAAGAAGGGCTGAGAGTTGAGCGACTGTTCGTAGCCTCCGCCCTGCGCCGCGCGCCCCGTGGAGACGAGCCGCGCGCCTTCGCCCTGCTCCGTCGAAGAGTAGCCTTTGACCGAGATGCGAACGGGCGCGTAATCAGCGCCGCGCGGCGCGACGGCCGTGTTCGGCGTCGGGTACCAATTCGAGAGCGGGAGAAGTTGAAGCCCTTCGGGCGAGACCGCCGCGAGCCCCGTGTTCTCCGCGACGGGCATACGGTATTCGACCGCGACCGTGACCGTGCCGCCGGGCGCTACCTCCGCGGGGAGTTGCAGCCGCGCGGTCTGTAGCTTCGTGAGCGAGTCCGTGCCCGGCGTGAAGCGCGCGGACGCGTCGCCGACGCTCGCCGACTCGACCTTTGCCGCGGGGTTCAAGCGAACGGTGAGCGTGCGTCCCGGCCCAGTCCCGACGTTGCGCGCGGTGAGAATAGCGCGGGCCGCGAACGCGCGCGCGGCCTCGTCGGGCGTCACGGTTATGTCGAAGAGCGTGACCTGCCACGCGGCACCGGCAACCCCTTCGGCGGGCTGCTGCGCGCGCGCGAAGTTTGTGAGAGGCGCAACGAACGTCGCGATTAAGATAAGTCTGAGAGCGAGTGTTTTGAACATACGTGCGATGTGTCGTCGGTCGTGGAGCGCATGAGCTTTTTAAGAGCGTGGCCTGTTCGTCGTCAACCTTTATCTCAAAGGTGTGCCGCCGTCGCCCTGTCTTTGCGGACGAGTTCGTGCAGGTCTCTGAGCGTCGAGAGCAGCGCGGCCATGCGCGCGAGCGGCAGCGCGTTCGGGCCGTCGGAGAGCGCGCGCTCCGGCGCTTCGTGAACCTCCATGAAGACCGCGTCAACGCCGACGGCGACTCCCGCGCGCGCGAGCGGTTCGATGTACTCCGACTGTCCTCCGGTTGCACTCCCCAAGCCCCCAGGCAGTTGCAGGCTGTGCGTCACGTCGAAGACGACGGGCGCGCCGAAGCTTCTCATAATCGGAAACGAGCGCATGTCAACGACGAGGTTGTTATAGCCGAACGTGAAGCCGCGCTCTGTGAGCAGAAGCCTTTCGCACCCGGCGGCGCGCGCCTTCTCGACGATGTTGCGCGCCTCCCAGGGCGAGAGGAACTGACCCTTCTTGACGTTGACCGCGCGCCCCGTTCCGCATGCGGCGACGACGAGGTCTGTCTGTCGGCAGAGGAAGGCGGGTATCTGTAGAATGTCCGCCACGCCCGCGGCCTCTTCGACCTGCGCCGCGTCGTGAACGTCCGTCAGCACGGGCAGGCCGGTCTCCTCCTTGATTGCGCGGAGGGCTTCGAGACCTTCGTGCATGCCGGGGCCGCGATAGCTCTTCCTCGAAGAGCGGTTGGCCTTGTCGTATGAAGCCTTGAAGACGTAGTCGAGCCCCGCGTCGCTCGTGCGCTTCATGCACTCGCGCGCGATCATCAGCGCGTGCTCGCGCGACTCGACGACGCAGGGGCCCGCGATGACCGTCAGACGCCCGTCGCCGAAGGTCGCGCTCCCGACCTCGAACGGCTTCAACTCAACTCTTCCCTTCTCTTCGCTCACTGCTCGACGTTCCCTTCGTGTTGCGGGTCATAAGGCTGCTGCGTCTGTCGCTTCGGCTCACGCGCGGCGCGCCGTCGAAGGTCGCGCAGTGTGTTCTCGGCGCGTAGGCGATTCTCGTCGCGCGGGGCCTGCTGTATGAAAGTCTCGAACTCGGTAACGGCCTCCTGAAGACGCCCTGTCTTCTCGTATAGCAGGCCGAGGTTGTAGTGCGCGTATGGCAGGTTGCCGCCGCGCCGTTCGAGCGCATCGCGGAAGACCTTCTCCGCGCCCGCGTAGTCCTCCTGCTTGACGAGCACGTAGCCGAGACGCAACTGCGCATCGGGGTCGCGCCCGCCGTCCTGCTCGATTGACTTGCGAAGTGCGTCGGCCGCATCGCGCCAGCGGCCCGCGTTGCTGTACGTGACGCCGAGTTGATAGAAGGCGTCGGGGTAGTTGCCGCCCTTCGACTTGATGGCGTCGAGGTATGCGGCCGCCGCCGCGTCGCCGTCGCCCGCCTGTTGGAGCGCGACGCCGAGGTTGAACTGCGCGACCGGATAGCTACCGCCGTTCTGCTCGATGGCTTTGCGAAACTCGTCCACGGCGGCCGAAGGCTGGCCCTTGAGCATGAGCGTGCGGCCGAGGCGGTTGTGCGCGCTCGGATATTCGGGCTGCAACGTGAGGGCCTGTCGAAAGTCTCGCACGGCCGCGTCGTAGTTGCGCACGGAGAAGTTGTATGTCCCGTTCTCGTAGAACTCGGCGGCGGTGCGCGGCTGCGCGACGAGAGTTCCGCGCGGCGACGCGTCCACGGACGCGAGTGTTCGACCGAGCGCCTCGTCCGCGTCGTCCGACTGCCCGGCGGCGGCGACCGCCGCGCGACGCGCGGGCGAGCGCCAGAGGAGCACCGCGCCGAATACTAATAGAAGCCCGAGGCAGATTGCGATGACGAGTACGGGCGGCTGCGTCAGGAGCTTCCCGAGGCCGCGCGCGCCGCGTCCGCGCGAAACATCCACGCGCACGCGTGACTGACGCTGCGCACGCGCGTCCGTGCCAGAAGAGGATGCGACCGACGCAGCCGCTCGCGCAGCCTCCTCCTGCCGGAGAGGCTCGACGCGCTCCGCTTCCGAAGCGGCCAATGTAGAGAAGATGGCCGACGAAGGCTCGACCTCCGAAGATGCGCTTGATGAAGGAGCGCCTTCGTCGAACGCGCTGGGAGATGGCGAGGCTTGCGAAGACGCGAGTTCCGAAGAGGCCGCGTGCGAAACGTGCGAGCCGGTGGACGAAGGAGGACGGCCAGACGTTTCGTGAGCCAGGTCTTCGTCCGTCACCGCTCCCAAGCTCGCGGTCTGATTCGCGGCGCGGTTGCGCCTGAGACGCTCGATGTCTATGACGAGTCGCCCCGAAGGAGTCTCAGTCCCGGCGTCGCGCAGAGTCTCAATCGTCGGCGCGCTGAAGCCCGCGGAGTGTTCGAGGCCGAGCCGTTCGGCGACGGCGAACAACTCGCGCCGAAACTCGCCCGCGTCAGAATCCCTCTCCTCCGGCCTCTTCGCTAAAGCATGAAGCACGACGCCTTCGAGCGCGGGCGGAATGTTCGCGACAAGCTCGCGCGGCGGGCGCGGGCTCTCTGAAGAGTGCTTGAGCGCGAGCGAGAGCGGCGTCCCGCCATTGAAGGGAGTCTGCCCCGTCAGCATCTCGTAGAGTATGACGCCGAGAGAGTAAACGTCGGACGCGGGCGTGAGTTGCGCGCCGTCGCACTGCTCGGGCGACATATAGCGCGGCGTGCCGATCATCACGCCCGTACCCGTCAGCGTGTCCACGAGGTTGAACTCGCCGCCGTCTCCCGCGAGCTTCGCGATGCCGAAGTCGAGCACCTTCACGATGTGTGGCGAGTCGGGTCGCTGCACCAGGAAGATGTTGCCGGGCTTGAGGTCGCGGTGGATTATCCCTGCCTCGTGCGCCGCCTCGACCGCGGCCGAAATCTGCATCATCAGCGAGACCGCGCGCGCGGGATCGAGCGGGCCGTCGTGCGCGAGCACCTCTCGAAGCGGCCTGCCTTCGAGCAGTTCCATGACGAGGTAGACGAGGCCGTCGCGCGTCTCGCCGAAGTCTGTGACGGCGACCGCGTTCGTGTGCTGAAGACGCCCGGCGGCGCGCGCCTCTCGACGGAAGCGCTCGCGCGCCGACTCGTCCGTGACGAGCCGCTGGCTCAAGACCTTTACGGCGACGGGCCGCTCAATGAGTAAGTGCGTCGCGCGGTAGACAGCGCCCATGCCGCCCTCGCCGAGCCGCTCGTCGAGCCGATACTTGTCGTCTAATACGACTCCGACGAGTGGGTCGGGCTCGCGCGCCGTAGCGGAAGACGTGTCGGCGTTGACGGTCGTGTCGGCCCGCAGCGTCGAGCCGTCGTCGGGGCAGACTCGTGCCCCGGACGGAAACTCGCGGCCACACTGTGGGCACTTGAGCATAGGCTTGAAGGCGGAGAGAGCTTGCGAATCTTTTGCGTCCCGATTTTACCGCAAAGCGCGCGAAGAGTCCGCTGGAGGCGCGAAGAAAAATCTTTGCGCCCTTCGCGAAATCTTCGCGCGCTTTGCGGTAAAAGAGACCGCGCTCACTCCGTGTTGGGGTTTATCTCTTTCTTTATCTCGGCGGTGTCGTCGCCTTCCCGCTCGATGCCGGGCAGCGGCGAACCGGGCGGCACCTCGCCGTGTATCTTCGTGTTAGGGCTCGTGATGTCGGGTATCTCGTGCTCGCCCGTCATCGTTCCGCTTCCCAAATCTTCAGACATAAAAAGTGACCTCCTGCCGTTCGCCTTAGAATCTCTTAGTCGTCGCCCGCGAGGGCCTGCGCGCGTTGCTGCGCGGGGGCCTCGACCTCCGCGTCGGCCGGGCTCTCCACAGCGTTCTCGTCGCGCATGCGGTTACGGTACGCGGCGCCGACAAAAGATGCAAACAGCGGTTGAGGCGCGAGCGGCTTCGACTTGTACTCGGGGTGAAACTGGCAGCCGAGGAACCACGGGTGTGTCTCGCGCGCGAGTTCGACCATCTCGACGAAGCGGCCGTCCACGGAGATGCCGCTGAAGACCAGACCCGCCTGTTCGAGCTGTTCGCGGAACTCCGGGTTGAACTCGTATCGATGCCGGTGGCGCTCGCTTATCTCAGGTCGGCCGCCGTAGACCTCGCGCGCGAGGCTCCCTTCGGCGAGCCTGCACTCCCAAGCGCCGAGCCGCATCGTGCCGCCCATCTCTTCGACGCCGACGAGGTCGCGCAGCTTGAAGATGACCGGGTGCGGCGTCTCCGTGTCGAACTCCGTCGAGTCCGCGCCATTGAGTCCGCAGACGGCGCGCGCGTACTCGATGACGGCAGTCTGCATCCCCAGACAGATTCCGAAGTAGGGCGTGCGCGTGCGGCGCGCGTAGGAGATGGCGCGAATCATTCCCGCGACGCCGCGCTTGCCGAAGCCGCCGGGGACGAGGATGGCGTCGTAGTCGCGCAGGCGCTCCTCGTAGTCCTCGTCCATCAAGCCCTCGCTCTCGACCCAACGCACGTCAACGCGCAGGTTGTTCGCGACGCCGCCGTGCGTCAGCGCTTCGCGCAGAGACTTGTAAGAGTCTTCCAGCTCGACGTACTTGCCGACGATGGCGATGGTGACGCTCCCCTTCGAGGGGTCGCGCACGGTCGCGACCAGCTCGCGCCAGCGCGTGAGGTCTGTGTGCGGCGCGCGGTCTTGCAGGCCGAGCGCGGATACTATCTGGTCGTCCAAACCCTGCTCGTGGAAGGCGAGCGGCACCGCGTAGATCGTGTCCACGTCCTCGGCCGCGATGACGGCCCGCTCCTTGACGTTGCAGAAGAGCGCTATCTTCGAGCGCAGGTCGCGAGAGAGCGGGCGCTCCGAGCGGCACAACAAGATGTCAACGGCGATGCCTATCTCGCGCAGGTCGCGCACGGAGTGCTGCGTCGGCTTCGTCTTCAACTCTCCGGCCGCGGCGATGTAGGGTACGAGCGTGAGGTGAACGAAGACCGCGCCGTTCTCGCCGTTCTGCCGCTCCTCGTTCCCCATCTGTCGAATCGCTTCGAGGAACGGAAGGCTTTCGATGTCGCCGACCGTGCCGCCTATCTCGACGATGACCACGTCTGAGGAATCCTTCTCGGCGACCGAGCGCACGGCGCGCTTTATCTCGTCGGTGATATGCGGGATGACCTGTATGGTCTTACCCAAATAGTCGCCGCGCCGCTCCTTCTCGATGACGGAGAGGTAGATTCTTCCGGTCGTCCAGTTGTTCGCGCGCGAAAGTCGCGCGTGCGTGAAGCGCTCATAGTGGCCGAGGTCGAGGTCTGTCTCGGCGCCGTCGTCCGTAACGAAGACCTCGCCGTGCTGGAAGGGCGACATGGTTCCGGGGTCAACGTTTATGTACGGGTCGAGCTTGATGCAGGTGACTGAGAGGCCGCGCGCTTCGAGCAGGCAGCCGATTGAAGATGCCGCGAGACCCTTCCCCAGGCTCGACACCACGCCGCCCGTCACGAAAATGTATTTAGGCATCGTTTCCCTCTTCGCTCTCTGGCTTTCGCCCTTCGTCCTCCGGGTCAGGCCCATCGCCCTCGCCCTTCGTCTGTTCGTCGTTGTAGTAGCCCGCCTGCAAGTCCTTCTGCTTCTCTACCGCCTCGATGGCCTTCGGGTTGATCATCTTGTTCAGCGCGTTCATCCCGGCCAGCGCGGCGGCCCGCGTCGTGCCCCGCGCCTCCGCGACGCGCCGCTCGTACTCATCCGTCGTCAAAGGCTTCGGCCTCCTCCCCAAATGGGAGATGCCGACCAAAGCGCCCACGACGACGAGCACAATAAATCCGAGTCCGATCCAGTCGCTCATAATTTCAATTCAGAACCGCGAGCGGTAGCGAGCGGCTTACAGTTACATCATGCGGGCCGGTGACGCTCTGCGCACACCCGCTCGCTATCGCTCGCGGTTCTGTTCCAACAACTCTCGCACGCGCGCGAGGTCTTCTTCCGTGTCAACGCCGATGGAGGGGGATGCCGCTTCGACTACGCGGATGCGGTGGCCGCGTTCGAGTATGCGGAGTTGTTCGAGCGATTCGGCGCGCTCCAACGCCGACTGGGGCCAGCGCGCGTATTCTAACAAAAAGGCCCGGCGGTAAACATAAAGCCCCGTGTGCTTGCGGAAGTGCGCGAGCATCGCGGGCTCCGCTTCGAGCGCCGCGGCGAGCGAGCCGTGGCGTCGCACGGCCTCGCGCGGGAAAGGCACGGGCGAGCGCGAGAAGTAGAGGGCGCGTCCCGCTTCGTCCATGACGACCTTGACCACGTCCGCGCTCAGAACGTCCGCCGCCGTCTCTATGCGCTCGCAAGTCGTGGAGACAGACGCGCCCTCGTCTTCGAGCAGGGCCGCGACCGCGAGTTCTATCGTGTCGGGCGATATCAGCGGCTCGTCGCCCTGCACGTTGACTATCACGTCGGCCTCTATTCGGCGCGCGGCCTCCGCGAGGCGGTCGCTGCCCGACGCGTGCGTGGGGCTCGTCATCACGGCCTCGAACCCGCACGCGCGCACTACGTCGTGAATCCGCTCGTCGTCGGTCGCGACCACGGCGCGCGAGACCGAGGGCGCGGCCAGAGCGCGCTCCAGGACGTGCAGAATCATCGGGCGTCCCTGTATGTCGAGCAGGGGTTTGCCGGGAAGTCTACTTGAAGAGAAACGTGCCGGGATGATTGCGACGACCGCCAGATTGTCTTGAGGTGAGCCCGCGTGATTCACGGGATTAAAAAATAACTCAAAGGGTGATAAGTGACAAGGGTAAAAGAGCGCTCAGCGTTCAGCACTCGGCTTTGCGGCTTAAATCCTTCGCGCCCTCTGCGTGTACTTCGCGACCTTTGCGTTTAGACCTTCCGTGCTTAACCGCAAAGGAACGCAAAGAAGGCGCGAAGAACGCAGAGGGTTTTAAGCTGAGCGCCGAAAGCTGACTGCTGACGGCTATCCAATCACTTGTCACTCATCACTTCCGTGGGCTACCATTGCCCGCATTCCTATGACAGCGCCGTCACAAACGTTGAGTGCGGGCAAGGATTCGACGCCGCTCGGTGCCGTCGAGAGCGTCCTTGACCTCGTGGGCCGAACGCCGCTGCTGCGACTTTCGAGGTTCGCGCCCGCGCCCTCGGCCGAACTCTACGCGAAGCTCGAATATATGAATCCGGGCGGGTCTGTGAAAGACCGCGCCGCGCTCGGGATGATTCTCGACGCGGAGCGGCGCGGAGTCCTTGCGCCCGGCGCGACCATCATCGAGCCGACGGCCGGGAACACGGGCATCGGCCTCGCGCTCGTCGGCGTCGCGCGCGGCTACCGCGTCATTCTGTGCGTGCCCGAAGGCTACTCGCGCGAGAAGATGAAGATTATGGAGGCGCTCGGCGGGCGGATAGAGTACGTGCCCGCCGAGGAGGGCATGGAGGGTGCAGTGCGTCGCGCGCGCGAGCTTGCGTCGGAGACTCCCGGCAGCTTCATTCCGCAGCAGTTCGAGAACCCCGCGAACCCGCTTATACACGAGGAGACGACCGCGCGCGAGATAATCGAGCAGACCGAAGGCCGCGTTGACGCGCTCGTCCTGGGGTGCGGCTCGGCAGGCACGTTCACGGGAATCACGCGCGCCTTAAGACGCGTTAATCCGAACGTCTACTGCGCGCTCGTCGAGCCCGAAGGCTCTATACTCGGCGGCGGCGAGCCGGGCTTCTACCGTCTCGAAGGGATAGGCCAGCGCGAGTTCATCCCGCCCAACCTCGACCGCGAGACGGCGGACGAAGTCATAGCCATCTCGGACGCGGAAGCCTTCGCCACCGTCCGCGAACTCGCGCGCACGGAGGGCGTACTCGGCGGCGGCTCTACGGGCGCGGCTGCCGCAGCCGCTCGAAAAGTCGCGCAACGCCTCGGCCCGTCAAAGCGCGTCGTCACGCTCTTCCCCGACGGGGCCGAGCGCTACATGAGTCAGGGAATCTTTGATTGAGCTGCAAGGTAAAAGTTGCAAGTTCAAAGTTGAGAACACGCGCCTTCCAACTTTGAACCTGCAACTTGGAACTTGTAACTCCTAACTTTGAATTATGGGTTTTGCCACAAAAGCAATCCACGCGGGCAACGAGCCCGACCCGACGACGGGCGCGGTGACCGTGCCCATCTACCAGACCTCCACGTACGCGCAGGAGGCTCTGGGTAAACATAAGGGCTACGAGTACGCGCGCACGCAGAACCCGACGCGGGCGGCCGTCGAGCAGAACCTCGCCGCGCTCGAAGGCGCGCGATTCGGCTACGCCTTCGCGTCGGGGATGTCCGCGATTGACGCGACGCTCAGGCTCGTCAAGTCGGGCGAGCACGTCATCGTCTCCGACAACACGTACGGCGGCACGTTCCGACTCTTCAGCCGCGTGCTCGCGGGTTACGGCATCGAGTTCAGCTTCGTGGACACGACGGACGTGCTGAACGTCGAGGCCGCGATTAAAGAGAACACGAAGATGGTCTTCGTCGAGACGCCGACGAACCCCGTGATGATGGTCACGGACTTGAAGGCCGTCTCGGACGTGGCGCACGCGGCGGGCGCGCGCGTCGTCTGCGACAACACCTTCATGTCGCCCTACCTGCAACGGCCGATAGAGTTCGGCGTGGACATCGTCGTCCATTCGACGACGAAGTATCTGAACGGCCACTCGGACAGCGTCGGCGGCGTCGTGGTCTTAAACGACGAGAAGGATGCCGAGTGGATAGGCTTCATTCAGAACAGCGTCGGCGCGATTCTCTCGCCCTTCGACTCTTGGCTCGTACTGCGCGGCACGAAGACGCTCGCCGTGCGAATGGAGCAGCACGACGCTTCGGGCCGCGCGGTCGCGGCGTTCCTCGAAGAGCACCCGAAGGTCGAAAAGCTTTACTACCCCGGCTCGCTCTCGCACAAACAGCATGAACTAGCGAAGCGTCAGCAGAGGGGCTTCGGCGGGATGGTCGCCTTCGACGTGGGCTCGCTGGAAAAGGCGGGCACTGTGCTAGAATCCGTCCGCCTCTGTACGCTGGCGGAGAGCCTCGGCGGCGTCGAGACGCTCATCTCGCACCCCGCGACGATGACGCACGCGTCCGTTCTGCCCGAAACGCGCGCACGCATAGGCATCACCGACGGGCTCGTGCGAATCTCGGTCGGCCTCGAAGACGTTGAGGACATCATCGCCGACCTCGACCAGGCGCTTGAAAAGATTTAGTGAAGAGTGATAAGTGATGAGTGATAAGATAGAACCTTCGCTCTTTCTTATCACTCATCACTTATCACTTATCACTCTTCTCTTATGTTCGTAGAGCTGAACGCCAACACCAACGTAGGCCGCGTGCGCTCGGGCAACGAGGACAACTACCTCGTGCTCGACCTCTCGACGCGTAAGGCATGGACGGGCACGGAAGGCCACGTGCCGCCCGCCCGTATGCTCCGCTTCGAGGTCGGAGAGAAGGGCGTCGTGCTCGTCGTCTCCGACGGGATGGGCGGGGCGCTCGCGGGCGACGTGGCGAGCCGCATGGCCGTCGAGACCGTGCGCGACATGCTCGCGGACGACGACGAAGGTGAAGACGATGCGGGTGAGGACTCGTCGCTCGTAGAGTCTCTGAGGAACGCGACCGACTACGCGAACTTCGCCATACACCGCCGCAGTCAGGAAGACCCGCACTGCTCCGGGATGGGCGCGACGCTCACGGCCGCGGCGATAACGCGCGAGGGCGTGAGTCTCATTCAGGTCGGCGACAGCCGGGGCTACGTGATACGCGGCGAGCAGATAAAGCTCGCGACGAAGGATCAATCGCTCGTACAGCAGCTCGTGGACGTGGGCCAGATAAGCGAGCAGGAGGCCGAGACGCACATGTTTCGGAACGTCATCCTTCAAGCGCTCGGCGCGCAGCCCGAATTGCAGCCCGTCACGGGCCGCGTGCGCGTCTTCCGCGACGACCTGCTCCTGCTTTGCAGCGACGGCCTCTCTGGAAAGCTCCGCGCCGAGGACATGCTGCGCATCGTCAGCGAGTCGGACGGCGACCTTGAGCGCGCGTGCGCGGCGCTCGTAGACGAGGCGAACGAGCGCGGCGGCGAGGACAACATAACGGTCGTGCTCGCGCGTCTGACCGGCGACGACCTCCCCTCCGCCGACACGGACAGCATCACCGTCGAAATCCCCGAGCACGACGGCGACGACACAATCGGCCACGAAGAAGAAGACTCGACGCAGAGGCTATGACCCGCCGCCGCCTGCTACCGGCAATACTCTTCGCAATCGCACTCGCATTCCTCTCGCTCGCGCTCGCCGAAGGTCTCACACAGAAACGCGAAGACGACTACGTACGCTCTCAGGCTCTTGAGGCTCTGCGCGGCGCGACCGCGCCCGACTTAGACGCGAGACTGACGGCGCTCCGCGACTACGTGCGCGCGCGCGTCCACAACGTCGCCTTCTCCGCGCGCGGGCGGCCGTTCCTACGCGACACCGCGGCCAACACTCTGCGGACGGGCAAGGGCCGCTGCGGCGAGGCCACGCGCGCCTTCGTCAATCTCGCGCGCGAGTCCGGTATAGACGCGCAGAGAGTCTATCTCTTCGGCCCGCGCCCGCACGTCCTCGCCGTCGTGCGGACTAACGACGGGCGCAGGCTCGTCGTTGACGCTTACGAGTCGCCATACGTGCGCGAGGTCGAACCGATTGAGCGTCTACTCTCACACCCGGAGTTCACCTCCTACTCGACGCTCGGCTTTCGACGCATGTGGCCGCTGCGCTCGCTCCCCGCGCACGAGTTCAACCTCGGCCCGCTCAACTACCCTCTGGAGAATCCGCACGCGCTCGCTTCTCTAATCTGGTTCGCGGCCTCGGCCCTCGTGCTCACGCTCGCGGAACTTCTACGCCGCCGAAATGAAAGGATGAAGGCGGAAGGATGAAGGATGAAGGGAAAGCTTAAAAGCCTTCCTTTCATCCTTCATCCTTCCGCCTTCATCCTTAGCTCTTACTGTCGTCGGGAAGTTCGCGTGCGCGCCAGTCGGGGAGTGTATCGGCGCGGCGTACGTAGATGGAAGCGCCCTGAAGTCGCTCGACGACGACGCGGTCGCCCGCCTCCAGCGGCGGCTCGCCCTCGGCCGGGTACGCAGTCCAGACAGAGCCGAAGACCTTGACCGCGCCCTCGTCGAGCGCGCCGCGGCTCGAAGTGACGACGGTACCGACCTGACCCGGCATTCCCGCCGCGCCGGACTTCAACCCGTTCTCGCCCCCTTCGCGCGTGAAGTAGTTGACGAAGATGGTGCGCGAAAGGGCCGTGAGCGCCGTCGAGATGATTATGAAGATGAGGAACTGTAGCCCGAGCCCCGCGCCGAGCATGCTCGCGAGCGCGGCGGCGAGTGCGCCGATGCCGAACCAGAGCAGCACGAAGCCGGGCGTGAAGACCTCGGCGATGATCAGAATCACGCCGAGCACCACCCAGAGAATCCAGACGATTGAGTCGCCCATCGCCGCGCGTTAACCTTTGAAGAAGTTCTTCAGAACGAACCAGACGTTTGCGGGGCGCTCCGCGAGCCGCCGCATGAAGTACGGGTACCATGTCTTCCCGTACGGCACGTAGACGCGCACCTTGTGGCCCTCGCGCGCCAGACGCTCCTGCAAGTCGCGCCGCACGCCGTAGAGCATCTGAAACTCGAACGCCTCGTGGCCTATTCCCTGCTCGCGCGCGTAGCGCTTCGTGGCCTCTATCATCTTCTCGTCGTGCGTCGCGATTCCGTGATAGACGCCGCTCGACAGAAGCAGCTTCATGCAGCGCACGTAGTTCTCGTCAACGTCCCGTTTGTCGGGGAACGCCACCTCGGGCGGCTCGTTGTACGCGCCTTTGCAAAGGCGTATGCGCGCGGGAATCTTCAGAAGGTCTTGCACGTCCTCGTGCGTGCGGCGCAGGTAGGATTGAACGACTATGCCTACGGTGTTTAAGTCGAACTCGGAGCGGAGGCGTCGGAAGATGTCGAGCGTGACCTGCGTGACGGCCGACTCTTCCATGTCTATGCGTACGAAGTTGCCGCGCCGCGCGGCCTCCTCGACGACCGCACGCGCGTTGCGGTAGGTCAGCTCCGGGTCAATCGCCAGGCCGAACTGCGTGAGCTTTATAGAGACGTTCGACTTGATGCCCGACTCGTCTATGGCCGCGAGTATCTGCTTGTACTCGCGCACCTCGCCTTCGGTCTCCGGGGCTTTGGTGACGCCCTCGTTCAGATGGTCGAAGGTCGCCGTGCAGCCGATGGCGTTGAGTTCACGAATGGCCGCGACGGTCGTCGCGATGTCCTCGCCCGCGACGAAGCGCGTCGTCATCTTCTTGAACGGCTTGAAACGCGTGGCGAAGTCCTTCAGGCCCTCCTGCCGCGCGAGGTAAAGTAGTGTGCTTCTGGCTACCATCTCTGCGTTTGTACGTCCCTCCAATCCCTTGAACCCGGCCCGTCAATTTAAGATTCGCCGCGCGCGGCACTGTGGTATGCTTGCGCGCGTTTTTGCTACGCCCCACACTCTCTCGGCGAACGCTTCAGGAGACACAGACCGCGCTTGCGCTGGAAACTGCTCATCATAGCCCCTCTGCTCGCGGCCCTCGTCGGCGCGTGCGCCTGCGCGGCGGCCGCGCGACTGCTCTCTAACCCCGGCGGCGGCGGCACCGCCGCTGCGCTCCCCTTGTGGGCCGCAGTCGTCGCGCTCGTCGCGCCGATCGCCTGCGTCGTCTACGCGAGCGTCTTCGTCTACCGTCACACCGCGCGGCGGCGTACGCTACAGGCCGCGGCCACGGCGCTCCTCGCCTCGATGCTGACGCTCGCGGCGCTACTGCTCGGCTCGCTCCTCGCGGCCAAGCGCGCGCCCGAAGTGCTCCAACCCTCACCGCCCAATGCGCGGCGCTCCTGAATAGTTACCCTTACAGCATAAGTAACACGCCGACGCGGACGAAGACAATCGAAGGCAAGTGATGAGTGATGAGTGATAAGTGATAAGGGTAAAGACCGCAGGCTTCCTACGCTCTTTCTCATCACTCATCACTTATCACTTATCACCCATCACTTATCACCCATCACTCATCACTTATCACTTATCACCTTCTTTCAACCCAATCCTGTCCTGCACGGGCTTGAGCGCTTCGATACAGAAGCGTATGTGCTCGTCCAAGTCCACGCCCAACTCTTCGACGCCCTGCCGTATGTCTTCGCGGTTGACCGTGCGCGCGAACGCCTTGTCCTTCAGCTTCTTCTTGACGGACGAGACTTCGAGGTCGTCGAGGCTCTTCGACGGGCGCACGAGCGCGCACGCGACGAGGAAGCCGCAGAGTTCGTCGGTCGCAAACAGCGAGCGCGCCAACGCCGTGTCGCGCGGGACGCCCGTGTAGGTCGCGTGGCCGAGTATCGCGCGAATTATCCGGTCGGGGTAGCCGCGCCCGCAGAGTATGTTCGAGCCTTTAAAGGGGTGCTCTTCGGCCGTCGGGAACATCTCGTAGTCGAAGTCGTGGAGCATGCCCGTCATGCCCCACTCGTCCACGTCCTCTTCGGGGCCGCCGTAGCGCGCGGCAGCGGCGCGCATCGCGGCCTCGACCGCGAGCGCGTGCTGGCGAAGGCTCTTCCCCTTCGTGTACTCGCAGAGCAACTCCCACGCTTCCTCACGAGTCGGCATCTGTCGGCGCGCCTCCCAAGACCTTCGCGATTCTTAAAACCTTGCCGCTTCAGTTTCTCACGGCGTGCGGCGGGCTTTCAACAGTGAGCGCGCCGAGCGCGTTGCTTGCCGCACCTTCACCCTTCAATTACAATGGCGCGTGCGCCACTCACGCCGCCGTTTTCCGAGATGAAACCTTTTCTGTACGTGGCATTGACGGGCTACGTCATCGCCGCCATCCACGCCGTACTGGCCTTCGTCAACAA